>NZ_BAGH01000161.1 GCF_000308715.1 Nocardia tenerifensis NBRC 101015 | reverse complement strand
TTCGTCCCCGGCGCTAACCGGATCTTCCGTGAGGCAACTGTTCCAGCCTAAACCGCGATTCCCACAGAGTCAAGTCCGTGTGATCACCCTAGGCTTCTTGCTGATGGCCAGGCGCTCTCGTCCTACCTCGTTTCCCGGTCCCTCCGCTCAGCGTTTCCGCTGGGCTTCTCGGCTCCGGGTCGGTGTCCGTGTCGCTCTGACTTGAACTAAGTTACGCGGCGGAGAACGCCACGTCAAATCCGCTGCTCGCGCCCGCGTTTCCGCAGGTCAGAGCGGCGGATCCGACCCTCGCGGCGGCCTGAATTACAAAGATGTGACTCAGACCACCGCGATCTTCATGCGCCTGCCCGCAATACGCCGGCGAGGTTCTTCTTCCCGCGCCGCAGCACGAGCCAGCGTCCGTGCAGGTAGTCGCCGTCGGCAGGCGTCCATTCCAGATCCGACACGCGTTCGTTGTTCACCGACGCGCCGCCTTCGTTCACCGCTCGCCGCGCGGCGCCGCGGCTGTCGCACAGCCCGGTCGCGACGAGCAGATCGACGATCGTGCTCGGCTGCCCCTCGGCCAACTCGGCGACGGCGGCCTCACGCAGCGCGGCCCCGAGCGTCGGCTCGTCGAGTTCACGCAGGTCGCCGCGGCCGAACAGCGCCTGACTCGCCAATTGCACGGCACGGGTGTTCGCCTCGCCGTGCACCAGTGTGGTCATCTCCGCGGCCAGTCTGCGCTGCGCCTCTCGCGCGTGCGGCCGCTCGGCCGTGGCCGTCTCGAGCTCAGCCAGTTCCTCACGGGAGAGGAAGGTGAACCAGCGCAGGTACCGCAGCACATCGGCGTCGGCTGTGTTCACGAAGTACTGGTACCAGGCGTACGGGCTGGTCATCTCCGGATCGAGCCACAGGCTGCCGCCGCCGGTGGACTTGCCGAACTTCTTGCCGTCGGCGGAGGTCACCAGCGGAACGGTGAGCGCGTGCACCGAGGCGCCGTCGACTCGCCGGTTCAGCTCGACGCCCGCGATGATGTTGCCCCACTGATCGGAGCCGCCGACCTGCAGCGTGCAATCGTAGGCGCGACGCAACTGCAGGTAGTCGTTGGCCTGCAGCAGCATGTAGCTGAACTCGGTGTAGGAGATGCCCTCGCCGTCGAGGCGTCGCTTGATGGTGTCGCGCGCCAGCATGACGTTCACCGAGAAGTGCTTGCCGATGTCGCGCAGGAAGTCGACGGCGGACAGCTGCTGAGTCCACTCCATATTGTTGGCGATCACCGCGCCGGTGTTCGGGTCGTCCAGGTCGACGAACCGTTCCAGCTGCGAGCGGATGCGCTCGGCCCACTGCTCGACGGTGTCGGAGGAGTTCATGGTGCGCTCGCCGACGTCGCGCGGGTCGCCGATGAGCCCGGTGGCGCCGCCGGCCAGCACGATCGGCCGGTTGCCCGCGCGCTGCAAACGCTTGAGCGCGAGCAGCGGAACCAGGTGTCCGGCGTGCAGGCTGGGTCCGGTGGGGTCGAAGCCGGCATAGACGGTCAACCGTCCCGCGTCCAGGGCCGCGCGCAGCGCGTCCAGGTCGGTGGATTGCGCGATCAGTCCGCGCCAGGTCAATTCGTCGATGATGTCGCCGCTCACGGTGTCCCATCTTTCCGCACGGGTAGTAGGTGGCTCGAGTGCACCTCAGTGTGTCGGCGTTATCCGCCGCAGGTCGAGCGATTTAGGCCGGGTCTCGAAGGCCTATGTGGCCTCGGCGAAGCCGCGGACGAGGATGTCGACGGTCGTGGCGAAG
Source organism: Nocardia tenerifensis NBRC 101015 (assembly GCF_000308715.1). Classification (GTDB taxonomy): domain Bacteria; phylum Actinomycetota; class Actinomycetes; order Mycobacteriales; family Mycobacteriaceae; genus Nocardia; species Nocardia tenerifensis. The sequence continues at coordinate 25,722 of NZ_BAGH01000161.1, read as the reverse complement.
CGCGACTCGAAGTCCAGGCCCGCGCCGGTCGCCAGCGATTCGGCGAGCAAGGGGTACGCGTCCGCGTCGGTCTGCCCGGCGTCGGCGTCCTCGTGACCTGGTGTGGTTCCGGCTTCGGCGAGGGTGTGGCCGATGACGAAGGTCATCACGGCGTTGACGATGTCCATCGCCCGGCCGAGCGATACGCCCTGTCCGCACATCACCGACAGGCCCGACTCGAGGATGCGGTAGGCGCCGGGTGAGTTGACGGGCCTGGTCGCGAGGATGGCGAGGGTGGCCGGGTGGACGAGCAGTGTCGCCCGTAGTCCGTGCGCCATGGCGGTGATGGCCTCGGGCCAGGGCTGGTCGTCGGCGGGCAGCAACTCCCCCATCGACTGCTCGAGCAGTCGCTCGACCATGCCGTCCAGCAGCGCGGCCTTGCTCGGCACGTAGTGATAGAGGCTCATGCCGTCGACGCCCATCGCCGCGCCCAGCTTGCGCGTCGACAGGGCCGTAAGCCCGTGCTCGCCGACGAACGCGATCGCCGCGTCCAAGATCTTTTCCCTGGTGAGCCCGGCGCGCGGGCGGGACCTTCGATCAGCCACGCAGCCATCCTGCCAGATCTTTCTTGCACTGCAAGAAAACGGCGGCTACGGTTTATCTTGCACTGCAAGATAAACCGGAAAGGCCCTCGAAGATGCTGATCGCAGCCCTGTCCCGCCGCCTCAACGACGGCGTCGACTACGCCACCTTCCGCAAGGCGTGGCTCCCCGACGAGATCGTCCCCGGCGACCCGCGCACCAAAGTCTTCAGCGCGTTGAACGTCGAGGACCCGCGCGAACTGTTCACCGTCGCCCTCATCGAGAACGCCGACCCCGCCGACATCCCCGCCTGGATGGCGCGCCTCACCCCGATCGAGGAACGCCGCTACGAACGCATCCGGCACCTGGTGAGCGAACCGACCTTGAACGCCGTGTACCAGGTGATCGCGGAAGACGATCTCTCCCAGCCGATTACGGAGTGAGACTGCCCCGCAACGCGGCAAGACGATCGGCGGACCCGGGTCCGCCGATCGTCTGCGTTATCGAATTGTTCAGCGGGACAGCATCTCTCGCACCGCGATGATGGTGTCGCGCCGCTCGTAGGCGATCCAGGCGAACACCACGGCCAGCACCAGCGGGAAGGGCGACATGGCGGGCGCGTCCAGCAGGAAGGCCTGGGTGGCGGCGGCGAGCACCATGGTGATGGACAGGCCCGCCGCGGCCAGCCCGCTGAGCCGCGGTACCAGCAGGCCGATGCCGCCGGAGAGCTCGACGATGCCGGTGAAGTAGCGGAACCAGTCGCCCCAGCCGATGTCGTCGAACGACTGCACCGCCGTCTCCTGACCGAACAGCTTCGGCAGGGCCGAGGCGATGATGAAGAAGAGGCCGAGCAGGATCTGCAGGGTCCACAGCACGCGGTTCAGCGTCTTGCCGGGGCGGGCTTCGGCGGCGGGGGCGGGGATGGCGGTCATCGTTTCTTCCTTCAGGTCGGTCGCGCCGGGTAGCGCGTTCACCTGATAGGACGTGGCCCGTCGGCGAAACTCATCGGCCGCCGCTCGAGAATTTCAGGAAGCCTCGGCGCGCGGCGCCCGTGGACTGCGGCGGTAGGTGGAGACCGCGGGCGACGACGGCAGCCAGAACCGCCACGGCAGATCCGCCGCGGTGCTCACGCCGACGCGGGGGCCGCTGGCGATCTCCTTCGCGGCGAGGGCGTCGCCGAGCTCCAGCCGGATCGGGGAGTCGGGTTCGAAGAGCGGAGTTCCGTAGTCGCTCAACGTGATTCCCAGCGCGCTGCCGAGATTGCCCGGTCCCTTCGCCAAGTCGACGTCGGTGCGCGCGGTGGGGCGGCGCGCGCGGGCCTCGTCCAGGCCAGCCACCACCTCGCCGGACCTGATCAGCGCCGCGCTGGCGATGCCGTCCGGGCCGCTCGTCACGTTGATACAGGTGTGCATGCCGTAGCTCAGGTACACGTACAGCATTCCGGCCGGGCCGAACATCACGGCGTTGCGTTTGGTCGGCCCGCGCCCGGAATGCGACGCGGGATCCGGCCACGGCCCGGCGGGGTCACCGCCGTAGGCCTCGACCTCGACGATCCGCACGCCGACGGCTCCGGACCACAGCGTGGCTCCCAGCAATCGGCGGGCGGCGACGGGCGGTTCGACGGCTAGTTCCTCGGCACACACAGCCGCCATTGTCCAAGACGGCTAACTCGGCAGATCCACCAGCCACTCGGCGACGCCCTTGTGCCCGGAGCAGCTGCCGCTGCGATGCCGGCTGTAGCTGTAGGCGCCGTCCACGCACCGCGCGGTCGCGCCGACGGGCGGGGTGACCGCCTCGCGCGGGCGCGGCACACAGCGCTGGTCGATGTTCTCGTACTGACCCGACGGACAGGCAGCGTGCAGGATCGGCGTCGCCGAGGCGGGGGCGGATATCAGGGCGGCGATGCCGGCGACGGCGGCGAACGCGGCGAGCAGAGCTCTCGTTCTCATAGTGTAAATCCTTGTGACAGAACAGCATTCGGTGAGTCGACGAGCAGTGTCCCACCGGTCGCAATAACCTATCGCGCGCCGTCGGCGCCCCGGTATCGGTCGTACGATCTACACATACGAGCTGTGCTGACCGCTGCGCAGGGTGATCAGGTCGTCGCCGATGACGGCGGCGTAGCCGACGGCGACGAGCGCGGCCAGCTGCGCCCACGACACCCACACCACGCCGATGGGGATGGTCGCGGCGACGGCGAGAGCCGCGAGCAGCCGCATCCACGGCCGCGGCAAACCCAGTGCCAGACGGAAGAAGAACTGCGCGAGGAAATACAGCGCGACACCGCCGGAGAGCGCGGCCGCGGCGGCCACGCCGACCGATTCGTTGCCGTGCCCGATGCTCATCTGGATGCCGGCCGAGGTGACGATGACACCGATGAGCAGCGGATACAGCGAGTATCCGTAGGCGAGCACCGCGGGTCGCGAGCGCTCGCGCTCCGGGACGGCGGCGAGCGCGTGCTCGCCGCGTTCGTCGTCGAAGCCGAAGAAGGCCCACCACAGCACGTAGGCGAGACACAGCGCGAGTGACACCGTGATGATCAGCTGCGGCGTGATCTTCACCCCGGCCAGGCCGACGCCGATGGCGACGATGGACTCACCGATGGCGACGATGACGACCAAGCCGTGCCGCTCGCAGAAGTGGCTCGCGCGCACCACGAAGTCGCCGGTGTCGACCAGGTAGGGGCTGATCACCTGGACCGCGAAACCCAGTCCCCAGCACACGTATTGCGCTCCGCCATGCACCAATCCGCCCGCGAGCACGAAGGCGGCCGCGAGGGCGTTGAACGGGCCGATGCGTGTGATGGCGCGTCGCGCGGAGGATCCGCCGCCGGAGATGAACAGCGCGGCGTGCACGGCGGTCACCAGGGCGTAGCCGATGCCGAAGGCCAGGCCCGTGCCGTGGAAGGCGTCGGAGATGGCCAGCGCGAGCACGAAGAAGGAGAACATGCCGACCAGGAGCCAGGTGCGCCTGCTCGAGCTGTTCGGCGCGACCTCGTTGGTCAGCCAGACGTACCCGCTGTACATCCACCAGATGATGCCGAAGAGCAGCGCGACCTGGCCGAGCGCCTGCCACCCCGGATGGTGGGTGAACACGTGGGTGAGCTGGGTGATGGTAAAGACGAAGACGAGGTCGAAGAACAGCTCCAGCGTCGAAGCCCGTAGCTGTCCACCCTCCGCGGACGCCACCGCACTCTCGTTGATCACCGCTGGAGCCTAGATCGCGGGAGGCTCCGGGCAAAGCGGACGGGCTGGTCGGTTATCGAGCCCGGCCCCGGGAGTGGGTCATCCCAGTGCTTCCGTGCGGATCAACTGGAGCAGGCTCGGGTTGTCGGTCGTCGTGACGACGCTGACGATCTTGCGCACGAACGTGGCGTCCTCGGCCAGCCGGAGCAGGGCGGCCGCCAAGTCGACGCGGGCGGTGTAGCGCTTGTCCGCGCGACCCTCGACCATCGTGTACTCGGTGACGGCGGGCAGCGCGTACAGGCCACCCGAGCGGATGATGGTCCAGTCGAGATCCGTTGCGGTGAGCACGGATTCCATTCTCCGCAGGTCGTCGTACTGCGTTTTACCCAGGACGCGCGCGATGTAGGGCTGCAGCACGCGATTGAACAGGAAGCCCGCGCCGGGGTACGGGTGCGGGTCGACGGCGCTCGACGAGACCACGGCGATCCGCCGAATATCGTTGCGGCACATGGCGGCGACCATATTGGCGACGCCTACGGAGTAGGTGTCGATCGGCTCCTTGCCGAAGGGCACGCCGAGCGCCGACAGCACCGCGTCGGCGCCGGCCACGGCGGTCTCGACCGAATCCGCCTGGCGCACATCGCCGCCGAAGACGGTCAGCCGGTCGTGCCGGATCGGGAACTGGTCCGGCCGACGCGTGACGGCGACCACGTCGTGACCGGCGGCGAGTGCTTGGCCGGTCAGCAATCGCCCGGTGAGGCCGTTGGCTCCGAAGACAGTGAGTCGCATGGGGTGGTCTCCTCGTGGATGTCGGTCCGCCGCCCGGGTGGCCGAGCGCCGTATCATATGAGAACCATAACAACTAATACGAGAATCAAACAATATGAAAGAGGTAACAATGGCGGACACCCGCCGACACCGCCGGTCGGCCAAGGCGGTCAAGGAGTCGCTGCGGGATCTGAACACCCAGCTGGCGCTGCTCAACCGGCAGTTCGGGGCGAAGGTCGAGCTCAAGGACGCCGACTGGAACTGCCTCGACCTGGTGAACAGGCACGGCCCGCTCAGCGCGGGAGCACTGGCCAAGCTCGCCGGGCTGCATCCGGCGACGATGACCGGCGTGCTCGACCGCCTGCAGCGCGGCGGCTGGATCGTGCGCGAGCGCGACCCGGCGGCCGCCGACCGTCGCGCGGTCACCATCCGCGCGACCCGTGACCGCATTCCCGAGCTGTACCAAGTACTTTCGGGCATGAACAACCGGATGGACAAGGTGTGCGATCGATACACCGAAGCCGAACTGGAGGTGATCGCGGATTTCCTGCGCCGCACCGCCGCAGCCGGGCACGACTCGGCCGTGGAACTCGGCGGCGGGTGAGCCGCCGACCCTGGTGTGGCAGGCGGAAAGTCAAGGGTCGGAATGGGGGACGCGCCCGGATGTCCTGAGCGGGTGCCGATTCATACCGTCGGCACATGGTTTCGGTTTCTCGACCGCGCAGGTGGCGGCGGTTGCTTCTGGTTCTCGGCGCGCTCGTCACCCTGCTCGCGCTGGCGATCGGTGGCGGGGTCACCCTGGTGTATGTGAACGCGGCCGTATCCACGGTCGGCAGTGCGGAATTCAGCAATGAACTCGCCATTCCGCCGCTGGCGCCGTCTCGGCTGCGACCCGACGGGGCACGCGAGTTCGAACTCGAAATGCGTTCGGGACGAACGGAATTCCGTCCCGGACAGGCCACCGAGACCTGGGGCTTCAACGGCAGCTATCTGGGGCCGACCCTGCGCGCCCGGCGTGGTGAGCGGGTCGCGGTCACCGTTCGTAATCAACTGCCCGAAGCCTCTTCGGTGCACTGGCACGGCATGCACCTCCCGGCGGCGATGGACGGCGGGCCGCACCAGATGGTGCAGGCCGGAGGCGCCTGGTCTCCGCAGTGGACGGTGGATCAGCCTGCCGCGACCCTCTGGTACCACCCGCATCCGCACGGGGTGACCGAGAAGCATGTGCAACGCGGGCTCGCCGGGATGTTCCTGCTCGATGACGAGGTCTCCGAATCGCTACCGCTGCCGAGGAATTACGGCGTCGACGATCTGCCGGTCATCGTCCAGGATGTGAAATTCCGCGGCGCCGAGTTCGATTCGTCGCACGCCATGTTCCGCGACACCGGGTTTCTCGGCGATCGGACGATGGTCAACGGGACGCTGACGCCCTACCGCGAGGTCGGCGACGAGCTGATCCGCCTGCGCCTGCTCAACGCCTCGACGGCGCGGATCTACACCTTCGGCTTCGCCGACGAGCGCCAGTTCTCGCTCATCGGCACCGACGGCGGGCTGATGGAGCGGCCGCTCGCCCTCGATCGTGTCCAACTGTCGCCCGGCGAACGGGCCGAGATCGTCGTGCGGATGCGGGCCGGTGAGCGAACGGTGTTGCGCGGCAACAAGCTCGACGCCGGCCTCGGATTCTGGAACCAGCGCTTCGCCGGCGGCGACGACACCTTCGACATCCTCCAGCTTCGCGCCGCCGAAACTCTGCGCCCCGCACCGGAATTGCCGTCGGTACTGACCCGCGCGTCGACTCCTGACGGCTCGGACTCGGTGCGGGAGCGCCGCTTCGACATCAATCTCGCGGGCATCAACGGCAAGCCGATGGCGATGGACCGGATCGATCTGGCCGTCACCCGCGGCACCGCCGAAACCTGGATCGTGCACAACAACGACGGCATGCCGCACAACTTCCACATCCACGACGTGCAGTTCCGCGTGCTCGCGCGAAACGACGGGCCGCCGCCCGCGGAGCTCACCGGTCCGAAGGACACCGTTTTCCTCCCGCCGAACGCCACGGTCACCCTCGCCATGCGCTTCGACGGACCTGCGGATCCGAACTCGCCCTATATGTATCACTGCCACCTGTTATGGCACGAGGACCAGGGAATGATGGGCCAATTCGTGGTCGTCGACGCGGGCCAGTCGCCGGGGACGCCGCCCCCGATGCCGCCCGGACATCACGGGCACTGATCGTCGTAGAACATCCCCCTTGCCGATGTCGCATGTCCGCGCTAAATTCATCACACAGTGAATTCAACACTCGATGAATTGAGGCGACTATGTCGCAAAACACCTCTTCACCTGCTGTCGAGGTTCGCAACCTGGTGGTGCGACGCGGCAAGCGGGAGGTCCTGCACGACGTCTCGCTGACGATGCCGCGCGGCTCCATCACCGGGCTGCTCGGGCCGTCGGGGTGCGGCAAGACGACCCTGATGCGCAGCATTGTCGGCACTCAGATCGTCGAATCCGGGGAAATCTGGGTGCTGGGGCGGCCCGCGGGGTCGGCGGAGCTGCGGCGGCGGGTCGGCTACGTCACGCAGTCGCCGAGCATCTACTCCGATATCAGCGTGCACGAAAATGTCGCGTACTTCGCCGCGCTCTACGGGCGCGAACGCGGCGCGACCGACGACGCGATCGGCGCGGTCGGGCTGGCCGAGCACGCACACCAGCGCGGCGACGAGCTGTCCGGCGGGCAGAAGACCCGCGTCTCGCTGGCCTGCGCGCTGGTCGCCCGCCCTGAGCTGCTGGTGCTGGACGAGCCGACCGTCGGCCTGGATCCAGTTCTGCGCGTGGACCTTTGGAAGCAGTTCCGCGAGTTGGCCGCCAACGGAACGACTTTGGTGGTGTCCAGCCACGTGATGGACGAGGCCGAGCACTGTGACCGGCTGCTGCTCATGCGCGAGGGTCACCTGCTCGCTCAGCTCAGCCCCGACGAACTGCGCGCCGAAACCGGTGAGCAGAACCTCGAACACGCCTTCCTCGCATTGATCACGCGCGTGCACGCCGCATGAAACTCACGTCGAACACTAGGCAGGAACCATGACCACCCTCGACTCCACGCGGCGCACACTCTCCCTGCGCCCCTACGCCTCCACGACCACCCGCATTCTGTGCCAGCTGCGCAACGACCACCGCACCGTGGCCATGATCCTGGTGGTCCCCGCGCTGCTGATGACCTTGCTGTACTTCATATATCGGGACACCCCGACCAACCCGTTCAACCCGGTGTCGCTGTTCGACCGGGTCGGCATCAGCATGCTCGGCATCCTGCCGTTCATCGTGATGTTCCTGATCACCGCCATCGCCATGCAGCGCGAACGCACCTCGGGCACGCTCGAGCGGCTGCTCACCACGCCGCTGGCGAAACTCGATCTGCTCGGCGGCTACGGCACCGCGTTCTCGCTGGCCGCGGCGGCGCAGGCGGCGGTGGCCTGCCTGGTGTCGTTCGGGCTGCTCGGGCTCGATTCGGCGGGCAGTCCGGGCTGGGTGGTGCTGATCGCGGTGGTCGACGCCGTCTGCGGTGTCGCGCTAGGGTTGCTGGCAAGCGCGTTCGCGCGCACCGAGTTTCAGGCGGTGCAGTTCATGCCCGTGGTGGTGGCGCCGCAGATCTTCCTGTGCGGCTTGCTCGTTCCGCGCGGGGAGCTGCCCGGCTGGCTGGAGGCGATCAGCAATGTGCTGCCGCTGAGCTACGCCGTCGATGCGCTGCAACAGGTTTCGACCCACGCCGAGGCCACCGGCGCGATGTGGCGCGATCTCGCGGTGGTGGCCGGGTTCGCGGTCATCGCCCTGTGCCTCGGGGCGGCGACACTACGTCGGCGCACGCAGTGACGGCGAACGGAGCGACCGGGGATCGGCCCGGCCGGTCCGGACGCCGGCCGGGACAGTCCGGCGCGCGGGAGGCGATCCTCGCGGCGGCGCGGGCGCGGTTCGCCGAGGCGGGTTTCGACAAGACCTCCATCCGCGCCGTCGCCGCGGACGCCGGGGTCGATCCGGCGCTGGTGCATCACTACTTCGGCACCAAGCAGCAGTTGTTCGGCGCGGTCGTGCAGTTGCCCGTCGATCCGGAGCTCACGCTCTCGGCCGTCGACGCCGCGCCGCTGGATCGGTTGGGCGAGACCATAATTCGCGCGGTGCTCAGCGTGTGGGACTCCCCCGCCGGCGACGGTGTCGTGGCCATGGTCCGCAGCATCATCGCGGGCGGGGACACCTCGCTGGCGCGGTCGTTCATTCTCGAGGTGGTGCTGGAGCGGGTCCGGCAGCGGATCGCCACGCCGGAGGACGATGGGCGGCTGCGGGTGGCGCTGGTGGGGTCGCAGATGATCGGGTTGTTGATGGCGCGCAAGATCGTCGGCATCGAGCCGATGGCGTCGGCGCCGGCCGAGGAGTTGATCAGCGCGATAGCGCCTACGCTGCAACGGTATTTGTTCGGGGAGATCTAGTTCGTCGTGAGGTGGTGAGGACGATGCGCTCGTTACAGGAGAAGATTCACCGCGTCCTCGACGAACTCGTCGACACCGATGCCGAAACCGGTTTGCAGGTCGCCGTTTACCGTCATGGGGCGTTCGTAGTCGACGCGGTCGCAGGGTTCGCCGATCGCGGGACCGGGCGGGGTATGACGCCGCAGACACCGGTCTTCAGTTTCTCCGCCGGCAAGGTCATGACGGCGCTGATCGCTCATCTGCTGGTGAAGTCCGGTGCCGTCGAGTACGACACAGCGCTGGTCGAGTTGTGGCCGGAGTTCGGGGCTCACGGCAAGGCGACTGCGACACTTCGGCACGTGCTCACCCACTCGGTCGGCGTGCCGGGGCTACCTCGGGACATCGGGCCTGCCGACCTGCCCGACTGGTCGCGGGTCTGCGCGGCGATCGCCGACGCCGAACCGCGGTGGCGGCCAGGGACCGCGACGGGGTATCACTCGTTCACCTTCGGTTTCCTGGTCGGCGAGGTGGCGCGGCGGGCGACCGGCAAACCGATGCGACAACTGCTGCACGAGTGGGTCGCCGCGCCTCTCGGCGTCGAGGGTGAGTTGTATTTCGGTGTGCCGCAAGCAGATCTGGCTCGGATGGCGCGGCTCGAGGACGGCGCGCCGATCTCCTCGCCCGACAATGCGCTGCTCGCGCCGTGGGAGTTGCGGCCGACGGCGGACCTGGGCAACAGCCGCGAGATCCTGCGGGCCGACATCCCGTCGGTCGGCACCTTCACCGCGCGGGGAATCGCCGCCGTGCACGCCGCGGTGCTCGACGGTCGGCTCATCGACGCGGCCCAGCTCGCGCAGGTGACGGCGGTGGCGTTCGAGGGCACCGACCGGGTCTTCGGGAATCAGGCGCGGCTCGGCCTCGGGTATCCGCTCGGGCGCATCGGGACTCGGCCGGAGGAGACACCGACCACGTTCGGGTGGGTCGGCGGAGGTGGGAGTTACGTCTATGCGGATGTGGCAAGCGGCACGTCGTTCGCGATGACGAAAACGCGTCTCACGCCGCACTTCGACACCGCTCAGCGACTCGCGGATCTGATTGCGGTGGAAGGCGATTCGGGCGTTTGAGTATCGGCTCGGCCAGTTGAAACCGCAGCGTGCACGTTGTCGCCGCCGGGCAGGTTATCGACCCGGCGACGGCTCGAGCTGGGATCTGTTGAGCGCGTGCGGTTCTCAGCGACGACTCGACTGCTCAGGATTCGGCGGGCTGGCCGATGAAATCGGTGTGCTCGGCGTCGGTGACGTCACGGGCCTCGTCGATGAGCAGCACGGGGATGCCGTTGTCGATGGGGTAGGCGCGGCGCAGGCGCGGGTTGTAGAGGACGGTGCCCTCGGTCGCGCGGACCAGCAGTAGCGGGCCCTTGTCCTGCGGGCAGGCCAACAGGCTCAACAGCGTGGCGTCCAAGGTGTGCTCCGGCATGAGCAGAAACCTACCCGACGGCGTTGTCGGCCTCGACCGGCGGTCGGCGGCGGAACGAGATGTGGCGGTGGCCGAAGTAGCTGGCGACGGCGACCAGGCCCATCACCACGACCGCGGCCGGTTTGTCGGGGAAGTGCCAGACGGAGACGGCCAGCTCGAGCAGCGCCATATTCAACAGCAGCCCACCGGAGTTGACCGCGACGAACCGCAGGAAGTCGCGCACGAGATGGCCGCGCACCCGGAACACCAGCGTGCGATGCAGCACGAAGGCGATCACGATGCTGACCGCGTACGCCGCCGCCACCGCCACCGACGGCGGCACGTTGTCCCCCAGCACCGCCAGCCAGACCACGGTCAATCCGATGCCCAACGCGGTATTGAACCCGCCGACCGCCGCGAACGCCACCTCCTGCCGACGCACGAGTCGCAACAGCGGCCCCGGCTTGGCCTCCGCCACAGCGTCGACATCCGGCATCGGCGCCATCGGCTCCGTCAGCGGACTAGGCACACCGATGTTCTCGTCCCGCACCTCCGAGTCACCGGTCGACCGCGCCACATCTACCGACGGCCGCACGCCATCCGCCACTGTTCGCCCACCATCAGCCGATAACCGAGTCGCCTCCCCCATGGCGCGCCCACCATCGGTCCACAATCGAAGCCCGTCCGCCGCCGCCGAGCGCGCAGCAGCCGACAACCGCACACCATCGGCCACCACGTGTTCACCATCGTCTGACGACCGGGCCTCATCCCCTACAGCGCGTCCATCATCGGTCGCCAACCGCACCCTGTCCGCCATCACGCGCGCACCATCGTCCGACGACCGCTCCCCATCGGTCACCGTCGGCTCGCCCCCGTCGACATCCGCGGACGCCACACTTCGCTCACCGTTGAATTCCATCAGACGCCCACCTCCAGTCGCGCCAGGCACTCTATCCCCTCCCCGCCCCACCCCATCGAGGGACGCACCCATCCTGCCGAGGTGACCGCCGAGCCAACTGGCCCCACACCAGGCTCGACCACCACCGCGACCACTCCGCGCGACCATCCGTCTGCCGCCAGGGCTGCCAGCAGCCCCACCCACCAACTCGTGCCACGCGGCACCACCCGGCCGTGAAGCACGCGGGTCACTCGTCGGCAGTAGCGGCCGCCAGTACAGGCAGCATGATCGCGAAGCAGCCGCCGCACACCTTCTGATCTCCCGCACTCCGACTTGCAGCACTGACACGCGCGCGGATGCCAGAAAGTATGCGACGGCCGCGGGATCGGCTGCTGCACACCATCTCGCACTGCCAGGTCCAATGCTGTGCCCGCCGCGACGGCCGTCACCACCCGATCCCAAGACCGAGGCGCGCGGTCAACATGGTGGGTACGCAACGCGCCGCGCACCGGGAGGCTGCCCCGCGCCTCCCACCCGGCAGGCCGCCTCGCGCCGCGCGCCCGACAAGCCGCCTCACGTCCCCGCACCCGACAAGCCATCTCGCGCCCCACACCCGACAAGCCGCCTCACGTCCCCGCACCCGACAAGCCATCTCGCGCCCCACACCCGACAAGCCGCCTCACGTCCCCGCACCCGACAAGCCATCTCGCGCCCCACACCCGACAAGCCATCTCGCGCCCCACACCCGACAAGCCGCCTGGCGCTGCGCACCCGACAGGCCGCCTCGCGCCCCGCACTCAGCAGTCTGCCTGGCGCCGCGCACCCGACAGGCAGCCTCGTGCTGCGCACACCGAAGGCCGCCTCTTACCACGCACGCAGCAGTCCGCCTCGTGCCACGCAATTTGGCCGGCAGCCTTGTGCCGCGCACCCGGCGGGCCGCTTCCTGCTCGCGTTCGCAGCCGCCCTTCACAGCTCCGTTGCGCGCCCGGGGTGGCGCAGGGTTCGCCCTTAAATCTTCGCGTCGACCAGGTCTGGGTGTGGGGTGACCGGCTCGTCTGTCGAGGTCTCCGCGAGTTCCTGCCCGTCGTTTCGCCGACGGCTTCGGAGGAAGGCCCAGTGGAGGACGCCCACTCCGAGTAGGCCGAGCAGAATTGCGGCTGCGCCGATCTTCCAGCCGGGTGGGCGCCAGGTGAGTTCTAGGTCCGCGTTCTTGGTGCCTGCGGGGATGTCCACGGCGACAAAGGTTTTGGCGACGACTTTGATGGGGAGGTCGTGGCCGTTGAGGGTGGCTCGGTAGCCGGGCCAGCCGAGGCGGGCGAAGACTACCTGGCCGCCGTTGTCGGAGTTCACGCGGACTCGGCTGGTCAGATCGGATTCTCCGACGGAGGTGGCGGTCACGCCGGTGGTGGCCGAGACTCGGCCGTTGCGGGTGGAGAGCAACCCGTCGACTCGCTCGAGCACGGAGATCTGCTGCTCGTGTCCGGGGTAGTCGACCCATTTCCAGCCGTCGGGGGCGGGCTGGTTGCGGGCGTCGGGGAACATCGAGCGTTGCAGGACGACGCGGTCGACCTTCATCAGGTCGACGATGGTGCGCCCGGTGGTGGGTTCGATATCGAAGGCGCGGCGCAGCGCGTCGGGGCACACGCTGGTGTCCCAGCGCATGCAGAGCATCTCGCCGAACCAGAAGTGTCCGTTGGGGGTGTAGCCGCTGACGTAGGTGAGCTCGAGATCCTTGGCGTAGTTGCCGAAGACGAGCGATCCGTAGGCGCCCCGCAGGTTCTTCTCGGCGGGCGGGATGGGTCCGCGATCGGCGAGTTGCAGTGTGGTGCCGGGGAAGTCGGGGAACGCGGCCTTCATCTCGGAGCGTTTCTCGGGGAGGTTCCAGCTCATCGGCGTCGGTTGCGCGCCCAGCACCTGGACGTAGGCGATGGGGAACACCGCGACGAGCGTCAGCGCGCACGCGGCGGCCATCCCCTTGTTGCGGCCGAGCCACACCACCGCGGCGCCGAGCGCGGCGACCGAGAGTGCCGCGAGCACATGCCAACCCAGCTCGCGCGGCGCGGCCGAGAACGAGCGCACGAACAACAGCCCGATCAGCACGCCGGCCGCGACACCGCGCCGCCGCCACCCGTCGAAGGTGGCGAAGCGCCCGAGCAGCACGCACACGAGCACCAGCAGTCCGAGCGCGACCATCGGCAGCACGCGCGCGGGCCAGCGCAGCGGACCGATGGTGCCGGGGCCCGCGGTCCACATGAGTCCCATGATGGCGACGAGCCCGATGGCGGTGAACTCCCGCCAGTTCTCGCGTGCCCGGCGCCAGTCGATGAACGCCAGCGCCGGAATGAGGAACCACGCGATGTAGACCACCGGCATCGGCTGCACATAGCCCCACCACGAGGTGTACGCGGGCAGCGTGCTCGGCAGGCTGGCATTGAGCGACTCCGACCACGGCACGGTCAGGAACTGGTCGTTGTTGATCTGGGCGGTGCCGCGCCAGGTCACCTTCGCCGACAGGATGCTCGGCAGGTAGGTCGCGAGGCCGGCGAGGGCCGCGCACGCGGACACGGCGAGCAGCCGCAGCGACGGCAGCCATTTGCGTTGGTAGACAACCTCGCCGACGGCCACCGCGCCGATCATCAAACCGGCTTCGACCGCCGGGAAGATGTACTGCACCGAGATGGCCAAATACAGGAACACGAAGGTCGGTATCGGCCCGCCGCGTCCGAAGCGACGTCTGCTCCGTCCTCCGTGGTCACGCAGACTCCCCCGCGCGTAACGCACACCCGAAGCCCACGCATGCACCAACCACGCCGTACCGACGAACGCCGTATACCAACTCGCCTCGTCGAAGAACAGCAACCACCCGCTGAACGGAATCGAGATGCCCGCCACCGCGGCCCACGGCGCGCTGGCCCCGTAGACCAGGCACACGCGATACACCCCGAGCCCGAGCACGATCGCGAAGATCAACTTCACGATCGTGGCGTAGAGCGCGACGTTGTCCACCGAGGGCGCGATCAGATCGATCAGCAGCTGCGGCGGATTCAGCAGCCCGGCCTCTTCGATGGTGTAGTTGCCCGCCATCCAGTGCTCGGGGACCATCGCGGGGAACTGCCCGTCGCGCAGGCGATTCCCGAGCATCACCCACAGCGGGGCGTACTGCGACTCGGTGTCGTCGGTGTAGAAATGCCGGACATTGGCCAGCAGGACGGCACCGTATCCGGCCACCACGCCGAGCGCGGTTATGAGGCCCCACTTGTACACGTCCCGCCGGGCGAGGGCGCTGCTTTCCACCACGAGTTCCAGACCCTACCTCGCGGCGGCCGACTCCTTCGCACGCCGCCGCGACCGCACGTACAGCCACTGCAGCACGCCGACGCCGACGACCCCGGCCACGAGCGCGCCGATGCCGATCTTCCAGCCCGGCGGACGCCAGGTCAGCACCAGCTCCGCGTTCTGCGTACCGGCGGGAATATCAACGGCGACAAAGGATTTCGCCACCGTGGTGATCGGGATCTGCTTGCCGTCGATGGTCACGCGGTAGCCGGGCCAGCCGAGCCTGGAGAACACCACGCGCCCGCCGCTCGGCGAGCTGACCCGCACCCGGCTGGTGGTGTCGGTCTCCGAGATGGACGCCGCCGTCACGTTCTTGGTGGCCGCGACCCGGCCGTTCACCGTCGAGATCGGACCGTCCACCCGTTCGAGCACCCAGATGTACTTTTCGTGCCCGGGGTAGTCGACCCATTTCCAGCCGTCCGGCGCGGGCTGGTTGCGCGCGTCGGGGAACAGGGCGCGCTGCAACACGACTCGATCCAGCTTCATCAGATCGGCGAGGGTGCGGCCGGTGGTCGGCTCGGCGGTGAACATGCGCCGCAGCGCGTCCGGGCAGACGCTGCTGTCCCAGCGCATGCACAGCAGCTCACCGAAGTAGTAGTGGCCCGTCGGGGTGTAACCGTTGACGTAGGTGAGCTCCAGCGACTTGGCGTAGTTGCCGAAGACGAGGGAGCCGTACGCGCCGTCGAGGCTCTTGTCCCCCGGTTGCAGCAGGCCGCGCTCGGCGAGTTGCAGTGTGGTGCCGGGGAAGTCCGGGAAGGCGGCCTTGGCGTCGGAGCGGTTGGTCGGCAGGTTCCACGTCATCGGGGTCGGCTGCGCGGCCTGCACCTGGAAGAACGCGATCGGGAACATGGCAACGATCGCGAGCGCGCACGCGGCCGCGACGCCCTTGACCCGATCCAGCCAGAGCACCGCGATGCCGAGTGCGACGACGGCGACGGCCGCGAGCACATGCCAGATCGCGTCGTGCGGGTCGGCGGAGAACGTCCGCACCCAGAGCAGCAAGATCAATACCCCAGCGGCGATCCCGCGATTTCTGAGGTCCCGCGTCGTGCCGTAGCGCGCGAGCAGCACGCACACCAGCACCAGCAGCCCGATGGCGAGCATCGGCAGCACCCGCACCGGCCAGCGCAGCGGCCCGATAGAGCCGGGCCCCGCCGCCCACATCAGCATCATGACCGCGAAGAACGCGACGCCGGACAGCTCACGCCAGCTGTCCCTGGCCCGTCGCCAGTCGATGAACGCGAGCGCCGGAATCAGGAACCAGGCGATATAAGTGACCGGCATCGGCTGCACGTACCCCCACCAGGAGGTGAAGGCGGGCAGCGAACTCGGCAGGCTGGCGTTGAGCGACTCCGACCACGGCACCGTGAGGAACTGGTCGTTGTTGATCTCCATGGTGCCGCGCCAGGTCACCTTCGCCGACAGCATGCTCGGCAGGAAGGTCAGCAGGCCGGCGAGTCCGGCGCAGCCGCCGACGATCGCCAGCCGCGCCACCGGCCACCATTTGCGTTGGTAGACAAGCTCGCCGACCGCCACGGCGAGCAGCATGAGCGCGGCCTCGACTGCTGGGAAAATGTACTGCGTGGAGATCGTCAGATAGAGATAGACGAAGACCGGAATCGGCCCCGCCTGCCCACGCGTGTACCGCACCGACGAGGCCCACGCGTGCACCATCCACGCGGTGCCGGTGAGCGCGGTCATCCAGCTGGCCTCGTCGAAGAACAGGAAGAACCCCGACAGCGGGAACGCGACGCCCGCGACCGCCGACCAGGCCGGCCGGCCGCCGTAGGCGAGGCAGATCCGGTAGACGCCGAGCGCGGCGATGATCGCGAAGATCAGTTTGACGAGCGTGGCGTAGAGCGCCATGTTGTCGACGGACGGTGCGATCAGATCGATCAGCAGCTGCGGCGGGTTGAACAGGCCCGCGTCGTCCATGGTGTTGTTGCCCGACATCCACCGCTCGGGCACCAGCACGGGAAAGGTGCCCTCGCGCAGCGCGTGGCCGAGGCCGACCCACAGCCCGGTGTACTGGGACTCGGTGTCGTCGGTGTAGAAGTGCCTGGCATTGGCGAGCAGGACCGAGGCGTAGCCGAGGATCACGCCGACGGCGGTGACGAGCCCACACAGGTACACGGTGCGACGCGATGCGCGGCCGGGATCGGTGGGCTCATGATCGACGACCGTCGACTCGACCTCGACCGGATCACCCCCGTCGACCTCGGCGGACCCCTGGCGCGTCACCCTCGACACTGCACTATCCGTCACGAGTTCCAAACCCTACACAGCAGTGTGGCGCTTGGCATCCGGCCGCCGACGCGATGATGATGGGGGCATGCACGGCATGGCATCGCGCCCCCGAACCCGAAACCCGCACCATGTTAGAGTTCTGGGCGCCTCGGGCCCTGCTGTCCAGCGGGGAGTACCGGCACGCACCGTCATCGAAAGTCGATCCAGCTGATGCCGATTCCTTCCCGCACGCCCCGTACTGCTCCGGTCGTCGCCAATGGCAGACCGTCGCGGTCGCACGCCTTGTCCGTGGTCGTGCCGATCTATCGGGGCGAGGACACCATCGGCGGCCTGGTCGCCGAGCTGCACGAGCTCACCCGCCCCACCGAGACCCCGGGCGGCGCCACCTTCCAAATCGACGAGATCATCCTCGTACACGACCGCGGCCCGGACCGTTCCGAC
Source organism: Nocardia tenerifensis NBRC 101015 (assembly GCF_000308715.1). GTDB lineage: Bacteria > Actinomycetota > Actinomycetes > Mycobacteriales > Mycobacteriaceae > Nocardia > Nocardia tenerifensis. The sequence continues at coordinate 8,369 of NZ_BAGH01000161.1, read as the reverse complement.
GTGGTGTTGCAGGAGTTGGAGCGGGCCTACCCCGAGGTGCGCACGATCTGGCTCAGCCGTAATTTCGGCCAGGACGCCGCGACCATCGCGGGCATGTCGGCCGCGGGCGGCGACTGGATCGTCACCATGGACGAGGACGGCCAGCACGATCCCCGCTTCATCGGCGCCTTCCTCGACGCGGCACTGTCCGAGCGGGCCGAGCTGGTGTATTCGAAGCCGACCAACACCCGCCCGCACGGCTTCCTGCGCAACCTCACCTCACGCGGCGCGAAGCTGGTGCTCGCGACGGTGTTCGCGTTCCCCGACTCCACCCGGTTCGAAAGCTACCGGCTCATCCGCGGCGCCATCGGCCGCCAGCTCGCCGAGGTCGCCTCGAACGGCGTCTACCTCGACGTCGCGCTCACCTGGGTGGTCGGCGCGGTCGCGCAGGTGCCGGTGGAGCTGCGCGCCGAGGGCCGCGAGGAGTCCGGTTACAACTACCGCCGCTTGTTCTCGCTGTTCTGGAAGATGGTGCTGTGCAGCGGAACTCGCGGCCTGCGCCTGGTCAGCCTGCTCGGCGTGACGCTGGGTCTCGGCGGCGGCGTGATGGCCGGCGTCATCGTCTACGAGGCGCTGACCACCGACAACTGGGCGCCCGAGGGCTGGGCCTCGATGATCGTCGTGCTGCTGCTGGTCTCCGGCGCGATCCTGTTCTCGCTCGGGCTCATCGCCGAATACCTCGGGGTGGCGTTGCATATTCTCGTGGGCAAGCCGCTGTATCTGACCGTCGATTCGCCCACGCCGCGACCGATAGCCAGGGAACTGACCACTGCGAACAAGGGGAACGACCGGGTTGAGCACTGACCGCGTCATCTTCAGCCGCCCGTTCCGGGCTCGCCGCGAACTGGCCAACCTCGAGGCGGTGCTCGGTTCCGACCACAGCCACGGCGACGGGCCGTTCACTCAGTCGGCGACCCAGAAGCTGAAGGTCATCACCGGGGCGCCGCACGCGCTGCTGACCACCTCGTGCACCTCCGCGCTGGAGATGGCGGCCCTGCTGCTCGAGCTCGGCCCCGACGACGAGGTGATCGTGCCGAGCTTCGCGTTCACCTCCACCGCGACCGCCATGGCGTTGCGCGGGGCCACCTGTGTATTCGCCGACATCGACCTCGCGACCGGCAACCTGGACCCCGAGTCGGTGGCGGCCGCGATCACCCCGCGGACCAAGGCCGTGGTGGTCATCCACTACGGCGGCGTCGCCGCCGACATGGACCGCCTGCTCGCCCTGGCCAATACGCACGGTTTCGCCATCGTCGAGGACAACGCGCACGGCCTCGGCGGACGCTGGCGCGGACGCCCGCTCGGCACCCTCGGCAGCCTTGGCACGCTCAGCTTCCACGACACCAAGAACGTGCACTGCGGCGAGGGCGGCGCGCTGCTGCTCACCGACGAGATCCTGATGGCGCGCGCGGAGATCATCCGGGAGAAGGGCACCGACCGGGCCAGGTTCCTGCGCGGCGCGGTGGACAAGTACTCCTGGCAGGACATCGGCTCGAGCTACCTGCCGAGCGAGCTGAACGCGGCGGTGCTCGACGCGCAACTCGACGAGTTCGACACCATCCAGGCCGGCCGGCACCGCGTATGGGACGCCTACGCCGCCGCGCTCCCCGAGTGGGCCGCCCGCAACGACGTTCGCCTGATGACCATCCCCGCCGACCGCGAGCACACCGCCCACCTGTACTACCTGCGCACGCCCACCGAGGAACGCCGCGACGACCTCATCACGCATCTGCGTTCGCGCGGCATCGTCGCCCCGTTCCACTACGTGCCGCTGGACTCCAGCCCCGCCGGGCTGAAGCTCGGCCGTACTCCCCGGCCGTGCGTGCGCAGCGCGGAGTTCTCGGGAACGATTGTGCGCCTGCCCCTTTGGCCGGACCTGACGGGAGAGCAGGTCGGTCGGGTGATCGAGGCGGTCACCGAGTTCACCGCCTGACGCACGCGCGGCGGGGAGATCCGCTCGGTCGCCGCACACTCTTTTGGCATACGCACGCATGTCAGCACGGCGAGTCCGGGTGCGGGAAACCAGAAAGGTGCGGCGGCGAGCTAAGCCTGAGCAAGTACAGCTTCAATCGGCGGCCCACGGACGACCTCACCACCCACCGCCCCGCGAACTACCCGCCGCACGCCATCCCCGGCCGACCCCCGCACACGCCTTTCGACACGCGCCCGCGCCGACACGCGAGCCACCACACCTTCTAGCACACGCCCGCGTGTCAGCACGGCCAGTCTGGGTGCGGACGTCAGAAAGGGTGCGGCGGCGAGCTAAGGCTCGAGCACGTAGAGTTTCTCTCGCCCGCCCGCGATCAACTCCTGGTGCACCACGTGCGACTCGTAGCGCCGGAAGAACGCGTCCAGTGTCGCCTCGGTAAAACGATGCGCCTGAACACCATCCCCCGCGTCGGTGAAACGCCGGCCGACGGCGGCGAGCACTCGGTTCTCACTGCTGGCCATGTTCCGCACCGGCTCTGCGATGATCACCTGCTTGCCCGCGGCGGCCAGCATCCGGTCGAGCACGGGCGCGGGGTCGGGGAGGAAATGGTAGAGGCTGGCCTGCATCACGACGTAGTCCGCGGCGGGCAGCGTCGCGTCGGAGTTCAGATTCCACAGCTTGCCGTGCCCGCCCGCCCTGTCGACCACGCCGACGAATCGCTCGTTGCGATCGAGGCCGGTGTAGTGGACCGACTTGGCGCGCAGATACCGGGTGTACAAGGTCGCGGGCCCGCAGCACAGATCGACCACGCCGGCCCCCTCCGGCACGAGCGCCGCGACGGCGCGGTACCGAGCCGTGTAGTACCGGCCGTACAGCGCGCGGATCAGCAGTTCGTAGACGGTGGCGTTGCGGTAGATAAGGCTCGTACTCACCCGGTACTCCTGACAAATCGGACAGCAACGTCAGCGTGGGATGGTACGGCGCTCACCACCTGTCCGCGCGACCGGGTGCGGCCGCCGGATCGGTGAATCCGGCCGCTTCCCAACTCGATTCGGCGGCTCAGTAGTCCCCGAGGATCTTCGGCACGTCGTCCTCGGTGAGGATCTCGTAGGCGTCGGAGGCCCGGTTGTACCACCAGGTGTCGGGCCCGGGCTTCGGCCGCCCCGCCGCCTGCACCGCGCGGGTGGACGGCCGGTACGAAGAACTGCGCGGGATATCGTCGACCAGGTAGACCAGATCGGGCCGCTGATCGGGTTCGAGCGCGCGCAACGCCTCGGTCACGTCCTTCGGCTCGAGCCGGAACCCCTTGCGCACGCTCACCGCCGCGACCGCGACGCAGTGCTCCCCCGCCTCCAAGCCATAGGCGACCTCCAGGTCGACCGCGGTGATGTCGTTGAGCACGTCGACGATCGGCTGCCCGAACACCGGCCCGCGCCTGGTCCGGATCACCGTGTCCTTGCGGTCGATCAACCAGTAGTCGCCGTCGCCGTCGCGACGGAACAGATTCTCCGTCGGCATCCACGAGTCGCCGGGCGCGAACACCCCGCGCAGCCCGCCCGCGGAGATGTCGACCCCGCCGGAGGCCTTGCCGATCAGCAATCCGATCTCGTTGTCCCCGCAGCGGCGGGCGTAACCCGAGTCGTCGACCAGGATCCGCTCGGCGATCGGGTCGTAGGCAACCAGCTCGACCCGCGCGGTGCCCGGCACCGGCCTGCCCTTGCAGCCGGGTTTGACGCCCGTCACGTTGGCCAGCACCACGTCGCCCTCGATCGAGGCGTAGAACTCCAGCACCCGGGCCGGCTCGAACTGCTCGGTGGTGCGCCGCCACAGGCCCGCGGGCATGCCGGAGCCGATGAACAGCCGGATCGGGTGTCGATGACCGGCGGGGAAGACCTCGGCGTCGAGGATGTCGCGCAGCATCGTCCAGGTGTAGGTGACCACGGTGACGCCGTAGCGGTGCACCTCCTCGGCGAACTGGGCCGGATCCAGCGAGCGGGCGAGCGCGATCCGGCTGCCGCCCGCGATGGCGCCGCCGAGACTCACCAGTAGTCCGGACGAATGATGCAGCGGCGCAAGGCAATACACCGTGTCCCTGCGGTTCAGGTCGGCGGTGGTCGCGGTGCCGAAGGCCGAGAGCGCCCAGCGGTGGTTGGTGATGTACTTGGTCTCCAGCCGGTCGCCCGTGCCGGTGACGAGCACGAACGCGAGCTCGCGCGCCAACCCCGGATCGGGTCGATACCAGCCCGGCAGCTTGACCTGCGTCGGATCGATCTGCTCGAGATCGATCACCTTGTCGCTCAACGGAATATCGAGCCGACGAGCGTCGCCGCCGCCGAGCACCAGCACCCGCGCGCCCGTGCCGGACGCGTGCCGCAGGTTCTCCGGATCCGCGACCACCGTGTCGACACCGGTGACCTCGAGCGCGCGCACCAGCTCGCTGCCCGGCGCCAGCAGCACCGCCACCGCGCCCAGCCGCGACAGCGCCGCGACCGTCGCCAGCGCGCTCGGCCGGGTCTCCATGAGCACGCCGACGCGCATCGCCGGCCGGACGCCGACCGAGATGAGCCCGCGCACCACGTTGTCGATGCGGACATTGACCGCCGCGTTGGTGTGCACCCGATCCTCGAACAGGAACAGGTCTTTCATCGGTGCGCGACGCCCCTGCTCGGCGATCAGCCGCCCCAGCGAGATGCGGGTGTGCGGCTGGATCATGCCCAGCCTGGTCAACCGCGGCAGCGCCCGCGCCGCCTCGCCGGCCAGCTCGACCGAGCCGCGCACAGCGTTGCTGGCGATGCCCTCGAGCGCCTTGCCGACTCCGGTACCCGCCTCGGCCAGGCTGGCGGCGGTGTGCACGACGCGGGTGGCCGCCGAGCGGGGCCGGTTGGTGTCGACGTGCTCGGCCATCGGGTGGATCTCCGGCGGCAGCGGCGCGTCGCGGTCGAGCCAGTCGATCCACTGGCGCACCAGCGGCCAGGTGTGGTTGGTCGCGGTACTGCCCGCCACCAGGCCGAAATGCCCGGCGACCAGGTTCGCCTCGTACACTCCCGCGTTCGGCGCCGCCCGCACGATGCCGCGCACCGCCGCGGGCTGGCCGATATCGTCGACCTCGCCGACGAACGCGAGAATCGGGCACTTCAACTCGGCGAGTGAGACCGGCTGATCGCGAATCACGAAGCCGCCGAGCATCAGCCGGTTGTGCGCGACGAACTGCTTGAGCAGGTCGGCGGCGGCCGGGCCCGCGTAGCCGACCCAGCCGTCGTTGTTCAGGAACCGGCGCTGGCGCTCCTTGGGCAGCAGCGCCTCCCGATCGTGCAGCTGCCGCAGGAAGTCGAGCCGGGCCTTGGCGGTCTTCATCGGGTCGAGCAGCTGGAAGCCGATGCGCACCATCGAATCGGTGATCGGCAGCCGGGTGACCACGTGATCGGCCAGGAAATCGGCGACGTCGGACACCATCCCGTAGGGCAGCCCGAACGGCATGCCCGCGACCACGTCGACGGGGCTGCCGAAGGTCACGATGCTCTGCACGCCCTTGCCGTAGCGATAGGCGGCGACCTGGTAGGCGAACATGCCGCCCTGCGAGTAACCCATGAGGTGCACGCGGGAGCCGGTCGCCTCGGTCACCGCGTCGATCGCGCTGCTGACCGCGAGCACGTGGTCGGCGAGGTCGCGCTCCCAGCCGCCCTCCTCGCTCGCGGGCGAGCCGAAATCGACCACCCAGCAATCGATTCCGCCGCGGTGCAGGATGCCGACGGCGCCGTCGGCGACGTTCACGTCCCAGATGTCGGCGTTGACCATGAGCGGCGGCACGAGCAGCGCGACGGGGCGGCCCTGGGTCTCGTCGTCGGGGAAGTAGTGCCGCAGCCGGTACATCCGCCGTCGCTCGACCACCTCGAACGGGGACGACTCGACGTCGTGGGTCAGCCCGCCGAAGCGGATGACCTCCAGGCCGTTCTGCGCGGTCGCCAGCAACCGCTGCGCCGATCCGACCAAATCCTTCGCACTGAACTTCAAGATCGCTCCTGGCCCTACCCTAGAACGTGACCCTCATCGTCCGCATCCGCGTAGCACCGGAATACCGCTCCGGTCCCCGACCTACGCCGCGATGTGTTCAGACGAGCTTCCCATACCGTCTGTCCATTATGTGTCCCCTGTGACACGATCCATGCACGTTAGGCGGGGTCAATGGGCACCGCGCACGGTAACCGCTCGTCGGCTGCCTGTCGCCGGTTCGACGGATTCGCGCACCGAAGTTATGGCCCGGCAATTCGATCGGTGGCATGTCGTAACCATCCGCAATCGCATCCGCCATTTCGCTGCGTACTGCCCGCTAACCGTCTTACGATCGATAGCGTCTCCGAACGCACTGTCGCGTAAGCCATTTCGAACGAGTGACTGATTCAGCGGGCCGCGGCCCGCCCTGCTTGCTGTGCCGAAATAGCCGTCTCCGAACAACCATCGTCACGTGTCGCACGCCGATCACGTCGGGGTGGTCCGTGTCGAGGTGAGGACATCGCATGACCATCGAGATGCCGGTCCAAACGGAAAACCACGTACGCAAGAGCCTCAGCACCAGCGCCGCCGCCAAACTGGCGCACACCACCAAATCCGAACCCCAGATGCAGGGCATCAGCTCGCGCTGGCTCACCCGCATGCTGCCGTGGACCCAGGTCAAGGGCGGCGTGTACCGGGTCAACCGCCGGCTCACCCACACCGTCGGCAACGGCGTGGTCGAATTCGACGTCGACGGCGGCCGCGCCCGCGTCATCCCCGCCGAACTCCGAGAACTGCCCGCGCTGCGCGACTTCGACGACGACGAGGTGCTGCGCGCCCTCGCCGAGCGTTTCCAGCAGCACGATCTGGAGCCGGGCAGCGTCGTCGCCGAATTCGGCAATCCGATGCACCAGATCGCGCTCGTCGTGCACGGCAAGTTGAGCAAAATCGGCTCCGGTGAATACGACGAGCACACCAAGCTCGGCATCGTGGCCGGCGGCGGCTATTTCGGCGACGAAGCCCTCACCGACCCGGAAGCCATCTGGCCGGTCACCGTCAAAACCGTCACCAAGACAACCCTGCTCGTACTCCCCCGGCAATCGCTCGACGAGCTGCTGGAGAACGTGCCGCAATTGCGCGAGCAACTGTCCAGAATGGCCGAGGTGCCCCACCGCCCACAGAATGCCAAGGGCGAGGCCGCGATCGAGATCGCGTCCGGTCACGCCGGCGAGCCCATGCTCACCGGAACATTCGTCGATTACGACGCCAGACCCCGCGAGTACGAACTCAGCCTGGCGCAGAGCGTGCTGCGTGTGCACACCCGCGTCGCCGATCTGTTCAACGATCCGATGGACCAGGTCGAGCAGCAGCTGCGGCTGACCATCGAGGCGCTCTACGAGCGGCGCGAGCACGATCTGGTCAACAACCCCGACTTCGGGCTGCTGCGTAACTGCGATCTCAAGCAACGTATTTACAGCGAGTCGGGCCCACCTACCCCGGATGACATGGACGAGCTGCTGAGCATGAGGCGCAGCACCAAACTCTTTCTCGCCCACCCGAAAGCGATCGCCGCGTTCGGCCGCGAATGCAGCAAACGCGGCCTGTACCCGGACCCGGTCGATGTCGACGGCCACCGGGTGCCGGCCTGGCGTGGGATACCGATCTTCTCGTGCGGCAAGATCCCGGTCAGCGACACTCAGACCACGACCATCCTGGCCATGCGCACCGGCGAGAAGGACCAGGGCGTCATCGGCCTGCACCAGACCGGCATCCCGGACGAGTTCGAGCCGAGCCTCAACGTCCGGTTCAAGGGCATCGATGATCAGTCGATCATTTCCTACCTGGTCAGCTGCTATTACTCGGCCGCTGTGCTGGTGCCGGACGCTCTCGGCGCGCTCGACAATGTCCTGGTCGCTCGGCAAACGGACTGACGGGGGGATGAACCGTGTCTATGTTGTCCCGCACCGTGGCGGTGCCCGCCACCCACGAGATCGCCGACGCCGTCACCGCGCTGCTCTCCGACCTCAATGGCGGCGCCCCGGCGACGTTGCCGCACAATGGATTTCCCACCGCGGCGGAGGCCGGGGCCGCCGACTCGGCGGTACCCGATGCGCCGGCCCCGGACGCCCACGCCCGGCCCGGTCTCCTCGGTCCGAAGGGGCTCGGTAGCGTCGCGCTGCTGATCACGCCGCCGACCGCCGGGGCCGGAACCGAGTACATCTCATCGACATTGACGACACCGCCGAGTGTCACCACGTCGAATCCAGCCCTGGTCGAGCCGCATGTTCCGGCGGAAACGCGCGGTGCGACACCGTCCGGCGCCGACTCCTGGCTCAGTCGACCGACCGAGAGCCGCATTCCCACCGGCCCAACTGGTTTGGGCACCGCGGTGGACCACGCCCTCATCGAG
>NZ_BAGH01000162.1 GCF_000308715.1 Nocardia tenerifensis NBRC 101015 | reverse complement strand
ACCCGAACCTTGACCCACGACCAACCAGCCAAAACCAGCGGTATCGAGGAGATCCGAGCGGATCGTCTGTTGATTTCCCAGAAAAAACAAACAAGCGTCTGTTCTTTCAGGACCCAATAGTGTGTCGGTATATCACCGCAGCCGGAACCGTGTCCCGACTCGATGCGATGAGATTGTCAGCGTTCCACCCATGAGCA
>NZ_BAGH01000163.1 GCF_000308715.1 Nocardia tenerifensis NBRC 101015 | reverse complement strand
AAGACTCTCCCACCATCGCGGCACCGGCCAGGAAAGATCCTGCGGTATGTCCGCCGAGAAAGCCTCGTCGTTATCTTGCCTGGAAAGAACGTCTGTTCTTTCAGGACCCAATAGTGTGTCGGTATATCACCGCGACCCCAGACTCAGCTGCGGCCGGATGCGATGAGGTTGTCAGCGTTCCACCCATGAGCG
>NZ_BAGH01000164.1 GCF_000308715.1 Nocardia tenerifensis NBRC 101015 | reverse complement strand
GGACGCCCTACAGGCTTACACCAGTACAACCACTGACTGGCCCAGCTACCTTCCTGCGTCACCCCATCGCTTGACTACTACACCCAGGGTCCCATGCAGCCCCCAACTCGAGACCCGAAGGTCTTCTCGTGGGATTTGGATGGTTAGCACAGATGATTCGCCATTGGGCGCGGATACACGGGTACGGGAATATCAACCCGTTGTCCATCGACTACGCCTGTCGGCCTCGCCTTAGGTCCCGACTCACCCTGGGCGGATTAACCTGGCCCAGGAACCCTTGGTCATTCGGCGGACGAGTTTCTCACTCGTCTTTCGCTACTCATGCCTGCATTCTCACTCGCGTCACCTCCACAGCTGGTTCACACCGCTGCTTCCATGGTGACACGACGCTCCCCTACCCATCCACACCACTGGATGTGCCCCCGCAGGAACACACCGGTGTTAAGTATGAA
>NZ_BAGH01000165.1 GCF_000308715.1 Nocardia tenerifensis NBRC 101015 | reverse complement strand
CTGAACCGCCTGTGACGGGCGGTTCAGGGCGCAACCCGCTTGTGTCGGGCGGAGTCAGAGTTCCAGGTCGTCGGCGGGGTGGGTGCCGCCGGTGAGCTCTTCGGCGCGTCCTTCTGCGTCGGTTTCGCCGTCGAGGTCGGCTGAGGCGGCGTTGAGGAACCAGGTCAGGCCTTCATCGGTGCGGCCTGCGGCTACCAAAGCGTCGGCATAGGCGTAGAAGAGGCGGGCCGCGGCTGAGCCCGTGCGGGACGGGTCGAGCTCGGAGGTTTGCAGCGTCACTACGGCCTGGTCGTACTCACCGAGGTCCATACGGGCGCCGGCAACGACGATCCGCAGTTCGGTGGCCTCGTCGCCGGACAGGGCGCGGGCCTCGTCGCTGCGACCGAGCTCGATGGCGCGTTCGGGGCGACCGAGGCCGCGTTCACAGTCCGCCATCACGGCGAGCAGTCCGGAGCCGCCGGACATCCGGCGCGCGGTACGCAGCTCGGACAGCGCCTCGGCCCACTCCCCCGCGTGATACGCGGTGACACCGGCGGTTTCGCGGACCACGGCGATGCGGCCGGCGCGTTGCCGAGCGGCACGAGCGTGCGCGAGCGCCAGGCGCGGGTCGTCATCGATCAACTTGGCGGCCATCACCAGATGCCGGGCCACAGACTCCGCGTTGGACTTGTCCAGGCTCAGCAGGTCGCGGCGGACGGCCGGTTCCAGATCGGTCGCCTGCACATCATCGGGCAGATCGGGCTCGTCGGGACGCGCCGGACGCCGGTCCTGCGACCGATCCCCGCCGACCCCACTACGCGCGCCTTCGCCCCCACGACGCCGATCATCCGACCCGTACCCCCGCGAATCCCCGGCCCGCTCGAACCCACCGGAGTCCCCGCCACGCTTGAACCCACCCCGATCGCCGGCATCCCGCTGACCACCCGAGTCCCCACCCCGACCGAAACCACCACGACCGCCCGAATCGCCCCCACGATTGAACCCACCGCGATCACCGGAACCACCGCGATTGAAACCGCCACGCTCGCCGGAACCACCGCTACGGTCGAAACCGCCGCGATCACTCGAGCCACCACGATTGAAACCGCCACGATCGCCCGAGCCACCGCCACGGTTGAAACCGCCGCGATCGCCCGAGTCACTGCCACGGTCGAAGCCACCACGACTACCGGAGTCACTGCCGCGATTGAAGCCGCGCTCACTGGAATCACCACCGCGGTTGAAGCCACCACGGTCACCCGAGCCACCGCCACGGTTGAAACCGCCACGCTCACCCGAGTCGCTGCCGCGGTTGAATCCACTACGATCGCTGGAACCGCCACCACGGTTGAAATCCGCACGGTCGCCGGAATCTCCGCGCTGGCCGGAGCCACCGCGTCCGACCGAGTCGCCACTGCGGTTCCCACCGCGATCGCTTGAACCGCCGCTGCGATTGAAGCCACCAGAGCTACTGCTGCGGTCGAACCCGCCGCGCTCGCCCGAGGTACCGCCACGATTGAAGCCACTGCGGTCGCCGGAGCCACCGCTGCGCTTGAACCCACCGCGATCTGCGGATTCGCCGCCGCGATTCGCACCGCGGTCGCTGTAGTCACCGCGACCACCTGCGTCGTTTCCGCGATTGAATCCGCCCGAGCCGCCACGGTTGTAGCCACCGCGATCACCGGAATCATCACCACGCTTGAATCCACGATCGCCGGCGCTACCACCGCGATTGAACCCACCACGGTCGCTCGAACCGCCACTGCGCTTGAAACCGCCGCGATCGCCGGAGTCGCTACTGCGGTTGAATTCACCGCGGTCACCCGAGCCACCGCTGCGCTTGAAACCGCCGCGGTCACTGGTACTACCAGAGCGGTTGAAGCCGCGACTATCGGAGTCGCCGCGAGCGGCGCTGCCTGAGTTGTCGCCGTCACCACGGCGGTTGAAGCCGCCGGAGTTTCCTCGGTCGTCGAAACCGCGGTCGTCTCTGCCGCCGCGCGGGGCAGAATCACCGCTGCGCTTGAAACCGCCGCGCTTGCCGGAGTCGTCACGGCCTTCGTATCCGCCGCGTCCGCCGACGTCACGGTCGTTGGTGTTGTTGCTTCGTTTGAATCCGCCGCGCTGACCGCTTTCGCGGTCGGGGCGGTTGCCGGTCGAGTCGCCGCGGTCCCCACCGCCGTTCTGAGCGGGGCGATCGGATCCCTCGCCGCGCCGGAAGGACTTCCGGTCGTCGTTCTGTTCCGACACGGTGATCCCTTTCTGAGGTCCGCAAGAGTGGTCGGGGGCCCCACAAATTCAATCACGTGTCTTGGTGGGGGCTTGACACGGCAACGTCGTCCAGGCACAGCAAGGTGCTGAAACGACGATAGGGGACCCAGAATCTGGGTCCCCTATCGTGAAGGATGTTCCGGCGGTGTCCTACTCTCCCACACCCTGTCGAGTGCAGTACCATCGGCGCTGGCAGGCTTAGCTTCCGGGTTCGGAATGGGACCGGGCGTTTCCCTGCCGCTATGGCCGCCGTAACTCTATGAAACTGTCACACGGGATA
>NZ_BAGH01000166.1 GCF_000308715.1 Nocardia tenerifensis NBRC 101015 | reverse complement strand
CCGCTAAACCCGAGCAGGTTCCGGTTCAGCCGCCCGCGCCGACCCCGCCCGTCCCCGGGGAGCGGGAGCCCGGGACTTACCCGCCTGATCGCCGTCGCAAGGATCCGTCGCCGTTCAAGCAGGAGGGCCTGCCGGAACGTGGTCTGCGGGAACGAATTGCGCAGACCCTGAAAGAGATGGGCGTTCCGGCCTGGGCTGTCGCCGCGGTGACCGTCGCCATTGTCGCCGCGCTGGCCGATCCAGAACCGTTCAGCAAGATCGCCGCCATCGTGGGGGTGGCCGCGGCGACCGCGATTCTGATCGCGATCGGCCGGCTGGGGGACGCGCCGTCGGGGCCTTCCGCTTGAATGGATTATTTGGACAGTCAACACATCTCGGATAATCCGAGAATAAGGCCATGTCGAAATGTCCGGATCGGCGACTAAACTGTGTCGACTGTCACAAGAGGCAACTATTTTGCGTGTCTAACTAGCGCCGTTGCTACCGTTTCGTTACCGTCGGCCGACATCGATGATCGCTCGACGTGACGCTGCGAAGGACTAGGGCTGGATGCGCTTCGGAACAACCGCGAATAACGGGGTATCGCACCGGATTTCGGACATATCGCGCGGGGCGGGAAGTTTCCGGCAATTCAGACAGATGTGGTCGGTGCAGTGAGCAGGCATTGGCCGGTCGGTACCGGGCGAGGATTCGTGGCGGGTTCCGTTCGTTCGCGCTATCACCACGCGTACCCGACTGACCAGGCAGGTTCGTGGTCGCCGCTGAATGACCAGTGGCCGCCGGATGAGCAGTGGGCTGCCGAAGATCAGTCGGCGAGCGAGGACCAGCGGCCGACCGAAGATCGCTGGGTGAACAAAGCCCAGTCGGCGTCCGAAGCCCAGTGGCCGAATGACGGCCGGTGGGCGACAGAAGCTCAGTGGACGAACGAGGACCAGTGGGCGGCCGAAGATCGCTGGGCAAACGAAGATCGGTGCGCGGCCAAAACTCAGTGGGCAGCTGGAGATCAATCGGCAAACGAGGACCGGTGGCCGACCGACGATCGGTGGGCGGTCGAAGATCGGTGGGCGACCGACGATCGGTGGGCGGACGAAGATCGGTGGGCGGACGAAGATCGGTGGGCGACCGCGAACCGGTGGCCGAACGAAGATCAGTCGGCGGCCGATGATCGGTGGGTAGCCGAAAACCCGTGGGCGACCGACGATCGGTGGTCGGCCGGTGTCCGTTCGGTGACCGACCAGTGGGCGGCGAAGGACCAGTCGGCGACCGAAAACCGCTGGGCGAACGAAGAACAGTCAGCGCAGACCGCCGAACCGCGGCCATCGGCAGCCCGGCGATTGCCGATCGCAATTCGCCCTGCTCCACGCAGACGTCGCGGCGGCAAACATCGCATGCCCGCACCACCCGCCGCACTGAAGGGCCGCGCGGCCATCGTCGCGGTAGCCGCAGGCGCGTTCGTCGCCGCGGGACAGCAGTTGATGCCCAGCGGCGAGAAGGTGCCGATGGACAACGTGGCGCCGATGGCGCTCGGGCAGCCGCAGGCCGTGGCCGCGCCGCCGACCGGCGTGGAAACCGCCGGCACCGAACCGGGACTGCTCGAGGAGGGGCCGGCCGACCTGGGGCAGTTCGCCGACATGCTGAACAACGGCAGCAAGGTTGCGGACGAGATCGCCGCGCAGGTGCAGGCGAAACTGCGCCCGCTGTTCACGAAGTTCACCTCCGGCACCTTCACCTCCGGTTACGGAATGCGTTGGGGCGCACTGCATGCCGGCGTCGATATCGCCGCGCCCATCGGCACGCCGATCGTCGCGGTCGAGGACGGCACGGTGATCAGCGCGGGGCCGGCGAGCGGCTTCGGCATGTGGGTGCGGTTGCTCGGCGACGACGGGACCGTCACCGTCTACGGCCACATCAATACGGCGCTGGTGAGCGTGGGCCAGCACGTCCTGGCCGGCGACCAGATCGCCACGGTCGGCGATCGTGGCGAGTCCACGGGACCGCACTGCCACTTCGAGGTCTGGCTCAACGGCACCGAGCGCGTCGACCCATTGCCCTGGCTCGCCACCCGCGGCATCAGCCTCGGCCCCGAACGCGACTGACCCGTTCATCTTTACCGCGAGATGTCACCCGTCAGCACAGCTCGGGCGCTGGCCGCCGACCACGCCACATGATGGGAGGTGGCATCCCGCGATCTGCCGCGTCGGCCGTTGATTCGGCAAGCTCGCTGTCTGTGACACCAGTTACATCGGCTCACGACTCACCCATCGGTTACCTATATGCTGCCCGTCACAGGTAACTCGAAGAGGAGGCCCCATGGCCAGCACGACCGTCGACGCCGTCATCGCCGCCCCGCGCGAGGTGGTGTATCGGCTCTTCGCCGACCGCGAGAGCATCAACCCGTACCTCCCGATCACCGTCAAGCTGACCAAGCCCGGCCTGACCGAGCGCGAGGGCGTCGGCGCGCAGCACCTGCTCGGCGTCGGTCCCGTCGGCGTCACCGAGGAGATCACCAAGCTCGTCCCCGGCGAGCGCATGGAGTACAAGATCGTCAAGGGCGCCCCGGTGAAGCGCCACGTCGGCGTCGTCACCTTCACCGACGCCCCCAACGGCACCCAGGTCTCCTACACCATGGAGTCCGACCCCAGCCTCCCCGTCCCCGCCAAGGTCCTCGAGTTCGGCCTGAAGAATCTGATCACCCAGTTCATCAAGGCGGCCCAGAAGGCTGTCCGCTAAACGCTCGCGCCGGACTTCTCCGCGCGTGCGAGTTCCAGCAGCTCCTCGGCGTGGGCGCGGCCGGTCTCCGTATCATCCAAACCGGCCAGCATGCGGGCCAATTCGATGACGCGCTCGTCCTTGGTCAACGCGTGCACGCCGCTGTTGACCTTGCCCTTGCCGTCGTCGGACTTGTCGACCACCAGGTGGGTGTCGGCGAAGGCGGCGACCTGCGGTAGGTGGGTTACCACGATGACCTGGTGGGTGCGGGCGAGGCGGGCCAGGCGGCGACCGATCTCGACCGCGGCCCGGCCGCCGACGCCGGCGTCGACCTCGTCGAAGACCATGGTCGCCCCGTGATCGGAGCTGGCGAGGACCACCTCGAGGGCGAGCATCACCCGGGAGAGCTCACCGCCGGATGCGCTCTTGCTCAACGGAAGTGACTGCGCGCCGGAGTGCGCGGACAATCGGAACTCCACCTCGTCGACGCCGGATGACCCGGCGTGCAACTCTTTTCCGTCGATGGTCAGCGGCGCGGAGTCCTGCGGCCCGGCGGGCATGGGGCGAACCTCGACCTCGAGCCGCGCCTTTCCCATTGCGAGACCGCCCAATTCGGCGCTCACCGCCGACGCGAGCTTCCCGGCCGCCTTCTTGCGCGCGGCACTCAGCTTGCGCGCCGCCTCCCGCACCCGCTCGGCCGCGATATCGACCTCGGCCGCCAACGCCGCCAGCGCCTCCTCGGACACGTCGAGCGAGCCGAGCCGGGCGCGCGCGTCGTCGGCCCAGGCGATCACCCCGTCGATATCCGGCGCGTACTTGCGGGTCAGCGATTTCAGCTCGGCCTGCCGGGTGAGCAGCGAGTCGAGCGCACCGGGATCCGACGGCAGATCCGACAGATAACCGCTGAGTTCGGTGGTCAGGTCCACCACGACGGCGATGGCCTCACCGAGCCGGGGCCCGAGCGCGGTCAGCGCGGGATCGTGGGCGGCGTCGATGCGGGCGCGCGCGGCGCCGAGCAATTCCAATGCGCCGGAACCCTCTTCGGGCGAATCGGTGGGCCCGGCGAGCGCGTCGTGCGCGGTCGCGGCGGCCTCGCGCAGCGAGTCGAGATCGCTGAGCCGGCGGACCTCGTCGACGATGCGCACGTCCTCGCCGGGTTCCGGTGCGATGGCGTCGATCTCGGCCAGCGAGTGCTGCAACCGGTCCGCCTCCTGCGCCAATTCCCTACTGCGCGCGGTCCGTTCGAGCAGCTCGGTGCGCGCGTCCAGCCAGGCGCGGCGGTGCACACCGTATTTGCGCAGCAGCGGTCCGACGGTGTCGGCGGCGAACTGGTCCAGCGCGGACAACTGCTGATCGGGCCGCTGCAAACGCAGCTGATCGTTCTGCCCGTGCACCGTGAGCAGCGGCGCGGTGAAGTCGGCGAGCACCGAGGCGGGCACGCCGCGCCCGCCCAGATGCGCCCGCGAGCGACCGTCGCTGCCGACCGTGCGGATCGCGATGATGCTGCCGTCGTCGTCCTGCTCGGCCGCGGCCGACTCCAGCACCTGCGTCACCTCGGCGCGGGCGGCGTCGTTCACGTCCTCGACGGTGAACCGCCCCTCCACCACCGCGCGGGCCGCGCCGAGCCGCACCCGGCCCGCGTCGGCGCGCGCCCCGCTCAGCAGGTGCAGGCTGGTGACGACCATCGTCTTGCCCGCGCCGGTCTCGCCGGTGAGCACGGTGAGGCCCTCGTGGAATTGCGCGGTGGCCGTGGAGATGACGCCAAGGCCGTCAATCCTGATCTCGGTCAGCATTCGTGCTCTCCGTTCGCCGTCGGCCACGCCAGCCTGTCACGGGCAATTGGAATTTGCGCACCATCCGGTCCGCGAACGGCGCGGAGTCCAGCCGCACCCAGCGCACCGGCTGGGCGCCGCGAACCGCCTCCAGCCGGCCGCCGCGCGGTAGCTCGACGGTGCGCCTGCCATCCAGGAAAACTATCGCATCGTGACCGGTGGCCACGCACTCGACCGCGATCCGCGACTCCGGGCTGGTCACCAGCGGCCGCGCGAACAGCGCGTGGGCGTTGCTCGGAACCACAAGCAGCGCTTCGAGTTCGGGCCACACCACCGGACCGCCCGCGGAGAACGCGTAAGCGGTCGAGCCGGTGGGGGTGGAGATCAGGATGCCGTCGCAGCCGAACGCCGACACCGGCCGCCCGTCCACCTCCAGCACCAGCTCCAAAACCCCTGTCCGCGAGGCGTTCTCGATGCTGCCCTCGTTCAGCGCCCAGCCGGTCTGCACCACCTCGTCGTCCACCCGGACGGTGAAGTCGATCGTCATCCGCTGTTCTATGCGGTATTCGCCCCGAACCACATGGGCCAGTGCGTCATCCAGGTTCTCGGCCTCGGCCTCGGTGAGAAAACCGATGCGCCCCAGGTTGATTCCCAGCACCGGCACCTCGGCCGGGCGGGCGAGTTCGGCGGCGCGCAGGAAGGTGCCGTCGCCGCCGAGCACCAGCACCATCTCGCAGCCGACCGCGGCGTCGGGCCCGTGCTCGACCACCCGCACCGGGAAGCCGGCCGGCTCGGCCTCGAACCGCGTGTCCACGGCCTCGTCCGCGAGTACCCGCAGGCAGATGCCCGCGTCCGCGAAGATCTTCGCCACCCGGTGGGCGGTCTCGATGATCTCCGCGCGGCCCGGATGCGAGACAAGCAGGATCTCCCGGCCACCGGACCTCGTCGGCGCGTTCACTGTGGACCCTCCTCAACCGCACGCTCGACGAGAGCGGCGACTCGCTCACCGTCGTACTCCGGCTGCCCGTCCTTGCGCAGCCACACGAAGTATTCGACATTGCCCGACGGGCCCGGCAACGGGCTCGCCACAACGGCTTCGGTGCGCAGGCCGAGCGCCGCGGCCGCGGTGGCGACCTCGCGCACCGCCTCGGCACGCAGCGCCGGGTCGCGCACCACCCCGCCGCTGCCGACGCGGTCCTTGCCTACCTCGAACTGCGGTTTCACCATCGGCAGCAGGTCGGCGCCGGGCGCGGTGCAGGCGGCCAGCGCGGGCAGCACCAGGCCGAGCGAGATGAACGAGAGGTCACCGACGACCAGTTCGACTGGGCCGCCGATCATTTCGGGCGTGAGGTTGCGCACGTTGGTGCGGTCGAGCACGCGCACCCGGTCGTCGTTCTGTAGTCGCCAGATCAGCTGGCCGTACCCGACGTCCACCGCGACCACCTCGCGCGCCTCGCGCGACAGCAGCACATCGGTGAAACCGCCGGTCGACGCGCCGGCGTCGAGACAGCGTTTGCCCGCGACGGACAGTCCGGCGGGCTCGAACGCCGCCAGTGCGCCGAGCAGCTTGTGCGCGCCGCGCGAGGCCCACGACACCTCGTCGGGCTGCTCGCGAACCAGCAGCGGAGTCCCCGCCTCGACCGCGGTCGCCGGTTTCACGGCGACCGTTCCAGCTATCAGGACGCGACCCGCACCGATCAGCTCGACCGCGTGCTCCCGCGATCTCGCCAATCCGCGGCGAACCAGTTCGGCGTCCACGCGCGCGCGTCTGGCCACCTCAGATCTTGTCCACCGTGGCCAGGGCCTGCACGAGCACGTCGTGCGCCTGCTCCAGGATGCGCGCGCGGCGGGTGATGTCCGTGCCCGAGTCGGCGCTCTCGGCCGGCGAGCCGGGCCAGGTGGTGCGCGTCGTGAGTTCGGCGAGCAGGCCGTCGATCTCGTCGCGGATGCGCGCCGGGTCGGCAGGCTCGGTACGCCCTTGGGCACCGGGGAGATGCTGACCCGGCAGCGGGGCCCCGGGGCGGGGGCCGTTCGCGCCAGGCGTGTGCATACCGGGGCCGGTCGGGCGGGGCATGGGAGTAGTCATCGTGGCGTCAACGCTATCGGATTTCCGAACCGGACGCGCGTACCGTCACCGCTCGTCCCGGGTTGCGCCGCAGGCGGTCGGCGAGGTCCGCGGCGAGGTCGCTCGGGTCGATGTCCGTTTCGGCCGGAATGGGCGGATGGTTGAGCGCGTCCAGCGAGTCCGCGACATAGGTGGGGACGAACTTCGCGGGCGCATCCTTCAGTTCGTCAAGAGTGCTGACGCCGGTCAGCACCAGCAGGGACTCGAGACCGACGGCGTTCGCGCCTTCGATATCGGTGTCGAGTCGATCGCCGACCACCAGGGCACTGCGGGTGCCCGCGCGCTCGAGGGCGTCCTCGAGCAGGGGCGCGTAGGGCTTGCCCGCCACGATCGGTTCGCGGTCCGACGCGGCGCGCAGGGCCGCGACCATCGATCCGTTGCCCGGCGCGAGGCCGCGCTCGGTCGGCAAGGTTCTGTCGGTATTGGCCGCGACCCACAGTGCGTCCGCACGCAGGGCGTAGGCGGCTTCGGAGAGATCGGCCCAGCAGGTTTGTGGTGAATGTCCTTGCACCACAGCGGCGGGCGGGGTGTCGGTGAAGTGGCGGACCGGGTGCAGCCCCACCCCGGACACCTCGGCGGCCAGATCATCGGTGCCGACGATCAGCACGTCCGCGCCCGGCGCGAGCCGTTCGGCCAGCAGGCGGGCGGCGGCCTGCGCGCTCGTCACCACCTCGTCGGTGGTCGCTGTAAAACCCAGTTCGGCCAGGTGCGCGGCGACCGACTCCGGGGACCTGCTCGCGTTGTTCGTCACGTACATGAGCCGCTGCGCGGGCCCCTCGACGGCCAGCGCAGCCGGGGCACCCTCGATCACGACCGGACCGCGATACAGGGTGCCGTCCAGATCCAGCAGCAAAGCTTCGTAACGATCTCGTAGGCGCTCCACACCACTCTCCGTGTCGGTCGGCACCGTGCCGAACTCTGCTTCCGCCGCACACCTTCCACCGGTTCACGGCTGTGATCCCTGGTGGATCTTCGCGCCGCAGCGGCGCCTTCGGCAGATCAAAACACTACGCCAGCGGACCGACAGGAACCGCACGGCGGTGGACTGTTCCCGCCGCGTCGGGCGGCGTGACGGTCACACGAGTCCGCTCTTGTCGGCGGGCTGGCCGAGGGTGAACGTGTCGACACCGAGGTGCCTGGCCCAGTTGTGCGACCAGGCTTTCAACGGCGCGAGGGCGTAGAGCAACTCGACCCCGATCGGAGTGAGGGTGTACTTGCCCGTCGGCGTGGTTTCGGTCACTTCCGCGGCGGTCAGTTCTTGCAAGCGGGTGCTGAGCACGCTGGAGGAGATGTCGGGCAAAGCGCGTCGCAACTCTCGAAATCCTACCGGTTCGGCGCGTAACTGCCACAGGATGACGATGGCCCAGCGGCGGCCGAGGAGGTCGAACGCGGCCATGAGTGGCTGGCCAGTGCTGGAACCACGCACGGGCTTGCCCGGCATCGGTGGTCTTGCTTCGCTCACCCACCGAACTGTACGGTGGTTTGAAAATCGAACCAAATTCGATCGGCTTGCTCGGCGTCCCGCAGCGGTGTGGAAGGAGCTACGCGGTGAGCACCCACTGCGTTGGCGTCGCTGGATTCGGCGGCCCCACCGGTTGTCGGCTATCAGCACCGGCCGGCAACGTCACCGAGGCTTCGCCCAATAAAGGAACGCGATATATGAGTGGCGCCATTCGACGGCTCTCGACCGCGGCGTTGCTCGCGGCCTCGCGCCGGTTGTTCAACGGTGCGGCGGAGACCGACGCACCGTTCCCGCATCACGAGCTTCTACGCCCGCATACGAGCGGGCGACGATATACCGCGGCGCATTGGAACGTCGTCATCCCCGATCTTCCTGCCCCACACCGCTTTCTAGGTTGCGCGGTAATCGTCGGCCGCCCCGGCATGCGCGCGTTCGACCTCGACCACGCCGTCGTCGGCTCGCCACGGACCACCCTCACCCTCGCCGCGGGAACCGCTGCGACAGCGCCGGACTGGTTCTCGGCCTATCACGTCCGCGACGACTGCGACCTGCACGCCGACGGCTCCCGTCTACGGATCGCTGACGCGCTGACCATCACCGGCGCGTTCCCCACCTACCGAATACAGCTGCGGCGCCCGGGTTTCGCACTCGACGTCGAAGCCGAATGCGCCGACCGGATCACCCGTTTCATCCGCAGTCCCATCTACGACCACCTCGGCTATCCGGCCACCTATCGCGGAACCCTGCACTGGCGCGAGCAGTCCACGCCGATCGAAGGGCTGTTATCGCTGGAATACGCACGCATCAGCTCCACCACCGCGATCATCGATCGCCCGGTGCCGCGCGCGTTGAAGCTGCCGATCGATGTCTTCACCTGGCAGGTGATCAAGCTCGGACCGAGCACACTGCTGATGCTCGCCGCAATGGGCGTGGGCACCGACTTGGCCACCGCCGCCTACCTCAAAGACCTTGGCGGCCAAGACCACCGCTACGTGCGAGGCGTGCGACTCGACGTGCTGGACTACCACGACCAACCGGTCATCGCCCCCGACGGCGCCGCCACCCGGCTGCCACGCCGATTCCGCTGGCTCATTCCCACGGCTTCACCCACCGAACTGATCGTCACCACCGACACCCACGTCATCTACGGCCTGGGACGAGGCTGGATCGGCGGCGTCGACTACGAGGGCACCCACGAGGGGCGACCCGTCGCCGGAAGCGCGTACTACGAATACGTCGGCCCCCGCACCGCGCTGCCCGGACATCCACGAGAGAAAGCCCAGCGAGTTCGATGAAAACAAATATCGCGGCACAGATCAGAAGCAGCGAGCGCCTGCTCGGGACTGCGATGCAGTCGGTGGGCGCTCGCGCACTGTCAGGGAACTCCTGGTGGTGGGCGGTGCTGGCGCCCAGACGCCCGGTCGTCGACGGGCAGCGGCTCTCGGCCCGCCTGCACGTGCTCGCCACCCTCGGCAAACGGGAAGTACTCGCGCTACGGCCTCCAACACCGGCAGCCCGCGCCCGCTTCGACGCACTGACACGGATCGCCGGCGGCAGCGAGCACGCCGAGGTCACCGTCACCACTGTCGCGATCCCGGGTCCAGCCGGTCCGCTCCGAGCGAGACTGTATGAACCCCAAGGACTTTCGGGCCAGTGCGGGCTGCTGGTGTATGTGCACGGAGGCGGCTGGCATCTGGGCAGCGCCGCAGGATTCGACGTCACCGCGCGCCTGCTGGCCGCACGCGCCCATGTCAAAGTGCTGTCCCTCGATTACCGCCTCGCTCCCGAGCATCGCTTCCCCGCGGCATTCGACGACGTACTCGCCGGATACCGCTTCGCCGTCGATCACGCACCGAACTGGAACGTCGACCCCGCGCGGATCGCGGTCGGCGGCGACAGCGCCGGGGGTAACCTCGCCGCGGCGACAGCCCTGCAGCTCGGCGCGGACCCGCGCTACCGTCCCGCGCTGGCGCTGCTCCTGTACCCCGTCGTCGACACCCGCATGGACGGCTACGCATCCAGCGACCTGTTCAGCGTGCCCCTCGACCGAGGCTGCGTCGAACGAGCCCTGCGCTGGTACGCGCACCACTCCTCCGACCCACGCGTGTGCGTGATCGGAGCACCGGACCTGTCCCGCATGCCCGACACCCACATCGCCGTCGCGGGATTCGACGTCCTGCGCGACCAAGGCGAAGCACTGGCCCACCGGCTCGACCACGCCGCCGTGCCGGTGACACTGCGGCGCTATGACAATCTGCCGCACGGATTCGCCAGCATGCTGATAGATCCGGAGGCGCGGGCCGCCACCGAAGACATCGCAGACACCCTCGGCACGCGACTCGGAACTGTGCAGACGTGATGAGGTGGGGCGCCATTGCCGGCTTGCACTCGGCAGCTCGACACGCCTCGGGCGAACAGGCGGTTGGGTGAGTAGCAGACTGCGGCGGTGGACTTCGGCGACGCCAGGAGGATGAGGTGGGCTGCCGTTGGCCGGCTTGCACTCGGGCCGCTCGACACGCCCCGAGCGGACAGGCGGTCGGGGTGAATGTGCAGAACTGCGGCGGTGGACTTCGGCGACGCCAGGAGACCGGTAGGAACGGCATGGCGTTGGGGTGCATAGTCGCGCGGTGGTCGTGCCGGGTGTCTGACGATTCGCTTGTGCCTTGCGCCGTCTGATGATTCGCGGTGGTCGTGAGATGCGTCGGGTGGATCAACGGTCGTTGAACGACGAGCGGGGCATGAGGCGGCTGGTCTGATTCGCCGTCGTCATGCCCCGCTCGTTCGGGATGGCTAGCTCGTGACGCAGTTGCCTTCGCCGTCGGCCTTGCCCGCCTTCGGGGACATGATGCCCGGGACCGAGCAGTCCGTGTCCTTCGGCATCGGGACGAACTTCACTTCGTCCTGTCCGGCCTGATGGCACGTCGCCTTGGCCGACACACCGCCCGGCAGGTTGATGCTCTCGGTGTATTCGAGACCGGCCTGCTCGCAAGCCTTCTTCGCTTCCTGCCCATAGTTGGTCTCAGCGTTGGCCGAGGCGGTGCCCATCGCCGTCAGCGCGGCGGCGGCCAAGCCGACGAATACCGTGACCCGAACAGAACTCATCGTGAATCTCCTTTGATTTCGGATAGTCTCGTGACGTATCGCTGACTTACACCGCGTCGTCACTCGAAGTCGGCACACCAGTAGCGATTTCGCGCCACGAGAACCCTACGCGGTCCCCGTCAGGCTAGTTGGGCATTCCCTCGAAGATCAACGCGGGCAAGCGAAGTAAAGGCATCACGTCGTGCGAGCGCAGGTCATTGCGCCAGCACCGGACTGCTGTGATAAGCCGCGATCAACCACCGGCCGTCCCGCTTCTCCAATACCCACGTGGCGTTCACCTTTCGCGCGTCACCCGGAATCTCGGTCTCCCCGGCGAACAGGATGGCGGATTCGCTGACGACGATCGCGCCGTCCCTGCCGACAAAACGAATACTCAGCTGCCGGTCGGCGGTTCGGCTGCCCGCGAGTGGCCCCTCGAAACTCGCGGCCAGGTTCTTACGAATCTCCTCGCGGCCGTCCCGGAGCGAACCAGGCAGGATGGCCGTCGCGTCCACCGTGTAGTCGGCGACCATCCGATCAACATCACCCACCTCCCACGCCTTGTAGAAATCACTCAGCACCGCCTGGACCGCAACCTGGTCCTCAGCACGATTGTCGGACATCGGATTCTCCCTTCGGCCCGCCGCGGACCGGCAAGCTCGTCGATACATACCGGCACCGCACCCCGAACTCATCGCGCGAAAACTTCGCACTCTCTCTCGGGATGCGCACCGTCTCTAGGGCACTAGAGACGGTGCGCATCCCGAGAGAGAGTGCGGGATTTGATCGACGACGGTCGCGAACTCCGAGGAGGTGCTCGGGGGTCCACGCGGGAGTCGGCGGCGCGCTGGAGGGGATGCCCGGGACGACGAGGCGCGGCTGATCTTCCCTCGGGGTGCGCCGCTGGTTCGGCTGGGGCTTCTTCGAGTTCCAGATCGGCGAGGCGCGTAGGGCCACGGGCGCCGCGTGAGGTGCTCGGTCCAGCGGGGCGGCCAGCCGAGGGCTCGCCGTAGTCTACGGGGTTGTGCTGGGCGGCGCGAACGCGGAAATACGTTGGCTTGCGGGTACATACGCTGGGTCGCAAACCGGCGAGCATCGATCACGAGCACCGCGGGCCGCGTTCGACGGCATAACGGCGCAGACGAACCGCATCCAGGTCGGACGTGGTGCCTCACGGGACTGCGCCCTCTGCGCGAGGCAGCGCTGTATCGAGGCGGTGCCTCGCGGGACTACGCCCTGTGCGCGAGCCAGTG
>NZ_BAGH01000167.1 GCF_000308715.1 Nocardia tenerifensis NBRC 101015 | reverse complement strand
CGGGCCGCGGCGGCGCCAGCCCTCCGCGCGGGAGACGTGGTCGCGCCGCGAGACGAGCGGGGGCGTCGCGGCGCGCGGCGCGGCGGAAGCCGCTGGGGCGGTGACTGTTTCGGACATGGCTACTGGCTCTCTCGATACGATCGCCCGACGACCTCGGCGTACTGCTGAGCCTGATCGAGGGCGGCGCGGACGCTGATCCGGCCGGCGATCGCGGCGCTGATCTGCTGACTCACCCGGGTGCCGAGGTCCTGGAACTCCGGGATGGTGAGGAACTGAATGCCGGTGTAGGGCACCGGTCGCACGCCCGGGTGCTCCGGGTCGACGCCCTCCATCGCCGACAGGGTGAGCGGCCCGTACGCCTTCGACGCTTCCCGGTACTCGGGGATCTGATAGGTCGACAGGCGGCTACCGGGCGGCACATGCGACCAGCCGAGCCGCTCGCCGACCATCTTGATGTAAGGCTTCCCGGTCATCCAGGACACGAATTTCCATGCGGCGTCGGGCTTGTCGCTCGTCTTGGGGATGCCGAGCGACCAGGTGTAGAGCCAGCCGGAGTCGCGCTTGTCCCGCACCGGGGCCAGGGCGTAGCCGATCTTGCCGACCACCTTGCTCGACGCGGGGTCCTCCAGCACGGACACGGCCGAGGTCGCGTCGTACCACATCGCGGTGTTGCCCTGGGAGAGCTGCGTGGCGCACTCGCCGAAACCGCTGGTGGCCGCGCCCGGTTCGCCGTGCTCGCGCACCAGGTCGATGTAGAACTCCACGGCCCGAACGACTTCCGGGCTGTTCAGCTCGGCGTGCCAGTTCTCGTCGAACCAGCGGCCGCCGAAGGTGTTGATCACGGTGTTGAGCGGGGCGAGCGCCTCGCCCCAGCCGGGCTTGCCGCGCAGGCAGATTCCGGAGCGGCCGTGGTCGGGGTCGTCGAGTTTCGCGGCGGCGTCGGCGATCTGGTCCCAGGTGGGCTCGGCCGGCATGGTGAGCCCGGCCTGCTCGAACAGGTCCTTGCGGTACATCAGGAACGAGGACTCGCCGTAGAACGGCACCGAGTACATCGCGCCCTGATACGACAGCGACTTTCGCAGCGACGGGATGAAGTCCTGCTCGTCGTAGCCCGCTGTCTCGCGGGCGCGGGCCGACAGGTCGGTCAGCCAGCCGTTCGCCGCCCACTGCGGGGTCTCGTAGTTGCTGATCATCACGACGTCGAACTCGCCGCCGCCGGTGGCGACCGAGGCGGTGATCTTGGCGCGCGCCTCGTTCTCCGACAGCGACACGAATTTCAGTCTGGTCCCAGGGTTTTCGCGTTCGAACTCGCCGGACAGGGCGATCGCGTCCTGCATCTGCGAGTTCGACACCATGGCGATGGTGACCGTGTCGCCGCCACCGCCGAACGATCCGGCGCCCGCGCAGCCCGCGGCTGCCAGGACGGCCGTAACGGCAAGCGCCAGTAGGTGGCTGCGCATGGATCTATGCCTCGACCACGTCATCGGCCATGGCCTCCTTCTGCTCGAGCAGCCACCGCGCGCATTCGAGGTCGGTGACGAGGATCTTGGCCAGCCCGCCGCGCAGCGCGCCGAGGGTGGCCTCGTGTTTGACCTGCCCGCCCGCGATCAGCAGCGTGGCCGGGCACGCGCGCACGGCGTCGAGGGTCACCGAGACCGTCCGGGCGGCAAGAGATCCCGCGACGTCGCGGCCGTCGGCACGGAAGAAGCGGCCGCCGATCTCGCCGACCGCGCCGAGGCCGCGCAGCTCGTCGAGGATCGCGGTGTCGAGGTAGCTGCCCTCGAAGAGGGTGGTCGCGGTGGAGACGGTGCCGACGCCGAACATCATCACATCGGCGTTGCGGCCGAGGGCCAAGGGGTGGCCGAGCAGCGAATCCTGTTCCAGCGCGGTCACCGTCGCCGCGTCGGCGTAGAGCGGGGCGTTCAGGCGGACCGGGGTGGCCTGCAGGACGGTGGCGCAGCGGCCGAGCGTGTAGTCGACGCCGGTCTGGTAGTCGACCGAGGTCATCGAGCCGTCGAGTTGCACGACGGTGGCGCAGCGGGCGGACTTCGTGCGCAGCTCGTGCGCGACGGCGATCGTCTCTGGGCCCCAGGTGAATCCGAGGGTGGACCGCGGCTGCAGCCGACGGGCCAGCACGCCGACCGCGGCGCGCGCCAGCGGCGCCAGGCCGGACGGGGAGCCGTCGGGGACGTCGCGGAGCACGACGGCCTCGGTGAGCCCGAAGGCGCGCTCGAGGTCGGTCTCGAGTTCGGTGTGCACCGAGTCGCGCAGTTCGTCGGGGACGCCGATCTCGATGCGCACCAGGCCCTGCGCGCGGGCCCTGGCGATGAGCCGGCCGGCCGTCGGGCGCGAAACACCGAGTTTGGCGGCGATTTCGGCTTGGGTCGCGCCTTCCAGGTGATAGAGCTGCGCGGCGCGGAGCGCGAGCCGCACGTCATCGGACGTGCCATGGCGGGACGGGACGGTGGCCACTCGGCCTCCTCATCGAGCGCTGAGCATATGCTCAGCATGTGAACTACTGCTCACAGAGGGTAGCATCCAGACTGTGACGTACACAACACTGTTGGGGTGGGTATGACTTGGGACATGGCTGTTGCGCTGCGGGCCGCGAATCTGCGAGAGCTCGGCTCCCGCATCACCGTGCCGAGTTATGACCGCACCGGAATCACCACCGGCATAGTGCATTTCGGCGTCGGCGGATTTCATCGGGCGCACCAGGCCATGTACGTCGACCAGTTGCTCGCGGCGGGCGGGGCGCGGGAGTGGGGCATCTGCGGAGTGGGCGTGCTGCCCGCCGACCGGCGAATGCGCGACGCGCTCACCGCGCAGGACGGTCTGTACACGCTGTCGGTGCTCGCCCCGGACGGCGGCTGGACCACGCGCGTCATCGGCTCGATCATCGAATACCTTTACGCGCCGGACGATCCCGAGGCGGTGCTGGCCAAGCTCGCCGACCCGGCCACCCGCATCGTCTCGCTCACCGTCACCGAGGGTGGCTACCACTTCTCCCCCACCACCGGCGCGTTCGACGCCGACGATCCGGGGCTGCGTGCCGACCTCGCGCCGAATGCGGTGCCCGCCACCATCTTCGGGCTCATCACCGAGGGTCTCGCCCGGCGCAGGGCGCGCGGCATCGCGCCGTTCACGGTGATGTCGTGCGACAACATCGAGGGCAACGGGCACGTCGCGCGCGCGACGTTCAGCGCGTTCGCCCGGCTGCGCGACCCCGACCTCGGCGACTGGGTGGCGCGGGAGGTGCGGTTCCCGAACTCCATGGTGGACCGGATCACGCCCGTCACACCGGATTCCGCGACGCGGGAGGTGGCGCGGCGCCACGGGGTGGACGATCGCTGGCCGGTGGTGACCGAGCCGTTCACGCAGTGGGTGCTGGAGGACTCGTTCACCCTCGGCCGGCCGGACTACGACGCGGTCGGCGTGCAGCTCGTCGACGATGTCGCGCCGTACGAGCTGATGAAGCTGCGGCTGTTGAACGCCAGTCATCAGGCTCTGGCCTATTTCGGGTATCTCATGGGCTATCGGCTCGTGGACGACGCGGCGCGCGATCCGTCCTTGCGCCGATTCCTGTTGCGGTACATGGACATCGAGGCGACGCCGACCCTGCGGCCGGTGCCCGGAGTCGATCTCGAGCAGTACAAGCACACCCTGCTCGAGCGGTTCGCCAATCCGGCGATCGGCGACACGGTGGCGCGGCTGTGCGCGGAGTCGTCGGATCGGATACCGAAGTGGGTGCTGCCGGTGATCCGGCAGCGGCTCGCCGACGACGGCGAGATCGCCTGCGCGGCAGCGATTGTCGCGAGCTGGGCGCGCTACGCGGAGGGCGTCGACGAGCAGGGCGAGCCGATCGAGATCGTGGACCGGCTGCGCGATCAGCTGACGCCGCTGGCCCGCGGGCAGCGCGAGGATCGCACCGCGTTCCTCAGTGCGCGTTCGGTTTTCGGTGATCTGATCGACGAGCCACGATTCGTGCGCGCCTATGTCGCCGCGCTGGACGCGCTGTACGACAAGGGCGCTCGCGCCACCGTCGCGGAGTTGGCGGGTTAGAGGGGCATCACCCGGGTCGCCGCGTGGGTCTCGTCGGCGACGGTGAACCAGATGTCGAGGGCCGTGCCCGTTCGATGGGCCGACAGTTCGACGTCGTCGCCGGACTTGAGCGGCTTCACGTACTCGATGATCGCGCGATGCGGTCCCGACTTCAGGTCGTCATGCTCGGCCAGGACCTCTTCGACGCCGCTCAGATACACCGAGTTGTTGACGTGGTCGAGCATGTCGATATCGGTGATGCGCAGCGGGAAGGGGCGGACTCGCACGCCGGGCGCGTCGAGCGGCGGCGCGGGGTCGGTGAGCGCGGCCTTCCAGCGCAGGCGGTGTTCGCTGGTGCTGGCCAGCATCGGCGCCATGAAGCGGTCGCTCATCCTGGCCGGCAGGCCGGACTCGGTGCCGAAGTGGATCAGGAACGCCTCGGTCTCGACCAGGCCGCCGCGGTCGCCGGCGATCTGCACGCGCATATTGCACCAGCGGGTGGACAGGCCCGAACACCAGCGGCGCAGGGTGACCCGCTCGCCGAACTCGATCGGTTTGAGCACGTCGATCACCGTCCGGCGCACCACCCAGCCGCGGTGGGTGTCGCCGTCCTCCACGGCGTCGAGGTGCTCGAAGCCGATGTCCTGCAGGTAGCGGGCGATGGCGTCGAGTCGAAGGCGCTGATTGCCGTCGGTGTCGGCCAGGCGGACCGGCCACCCCGTCTCGAACGGGGTTCCGGCGGTCGGACGTTCCGGCAGCACGCTGGGAATGACCATGGTCGGATAATGCCAGGTCACCATCCCCGCTCGCGCGTCGGCACGGTCAGCGCGTCGCACATGTCACATAACGTTTCGGTATGCCGGGGCGCTCCGGCGAGGCCGATACCGTCAGGCCTGACCTGGCGGTTTGCGCCATACCGACACGTGGCTCTCACTGTCGCCGGTGAACGGGGTGCCGAGCCAATCCGCGCTTCGCGACTCCGGGACAAGCCCGGCCAACTGGGCCATCAGATCGCATTCCGCGGGCCAGATGTAGCGAAAGTTGCTCGAGCCGTAGGTGACCGTGCCGTCCGGGTGATGCCGGTAGTGGTGCGACGTGCCCGTCTGCGTCGTCAGGTCGTAGGTGTCGACACCGATATGACGGCTGCCGATATGGAACGGCACCCCCGCCTGACCGGGCGGGAATCGCCGGAGGCCGGGGACGCCCAGCTCGATGACGAACCGCCCACCGCGCGCGAGATGCCGCGCGGCGTTGCGGAAGCACTCGACCTGCTCGGCCTGGGTCAGCAGATTGCCGATGCTGTTCCACACGAGGTACACCAGCGAGAACTCGCCCGGCACCCGGCTCGACGTCATGTCGCCGATGACCACCGGCACGTCGGGGCGCTTGTCGTGCAATCGCCGGACCATCGGCTCGGACAGTTCGATTCCGCTCACGTCGACACCCTGTTCGATCAACGGAATCGCCACCCTGCCGGTACCGATAGCGAACTCCAGCACCCGGCCGCCTGCCATATCGGCCAGGAATCGCACGGCGGGATCGAGTACTTCGGGTGCGAACATGAAGGCCGAATCCTCGTCGTAACGTTCGGCCGTCTCGGCGTCCCATAGATCGCTACTCACCACGCTCGCGACTATTCCCTACGAAGGATGTTCGACGCCAACGCTTTTCATCGCGGTTCCGTGGCCGGCGTGCCGCGACAGGCGTTGCGGCCGACGGTCAACTGACCTGTGCATCGCTGAACACGGCGCCGATCTCGTACATTCGCTCGACCGCGTAGGCCGGGTCGATCAGCGACTCGGGAGTGTGGATGCCCGGCGGGACCGGCGCACCACGCAGGGCGAGCAGTCGTTCGACGCCGAGGGCGATGCCGAGCGCGGTCAGCGGGCGTTGTCCTGCCGGATGGATGAGGGAGCGGCTCACGCGCAGGGGCGCGCCGGCTCGATCCACGCCTTCGATATCGATGCGAACCTCGGCTGACAGCGAGTCACCGATCGCGAAATCGAATCGAACATTCGGCGCTCCCGTCGCGAAGGCGATGCTGGGCACGTCCAAGGTGGCGATGGCCTGGCCGGGCCGCGTGGCACCGTCGGCGCCGCGCACCTCGGTCTGTGTGTCGGCTGTCCAGGTGAAGACCCCGTCGCGGCGCACCATCGCGGCCGAGGTCGCGACCGCCAGACGCTCCAGATCCGCCAGCCCGGCGGGCCCGCCGATGTCCGTCGCATCGAGCACCGCGCCGAGCCGGACCGTGTCGACCCGGTCGAACGGCTCGGCCGAGTGGATGGCCGCGAGGACTGCGACACCGGCGAAGACGTGACTGGCCACCAGGATCGGCGCGGTCGCTCGTTGCGCGCCCGCGATTACTTCCGGTGCGATGTCCACCAGACCGCTCGAGATGTTCAGGTACGGCAGCCCGCGCTGCTGTGCGTAGCGCAGCCCGTACCGTCGGCCGTCCCACAGCGCCGCGACCACCGCCGAGTGGCGGTGCGCCTCCGGGAGACCGAGATCGTCGCGCTCGAGATCGATGGTCACCGCCGTCGCGGAGCCCAGTTCGTCGGCGATCCGCTGCGCGCGGGCCAGATCTCGGCCCGCGATCGTCAGCGGCAAGGACGGGTACCACCGCCGCAGCATTGCGGCCGCGCCCGCGCCCGCCTGCCCCGAACCGCCCAGGATCAAGACCGAATCCGATTGTACCGCCATGGTTTTCACTCCCAACGCCAAAACTACATTTTGTAGTCTACACTTTGTAGCTAAACTGGGGCGGCGACGCAAGGAGGATCGCTTGGCCACGACATCGGCTCGCCTGTCCAAGCAGGACAGGTGCGAACAGTTGCTCGACACCGCCTCGGCGATCGTGCGCGCTCGAGGCGCCGACGCACTGACACTGGTCACCCTCGCCGAGGCCGCCGGTGTGAGCAGGCCGATCGTCTACGACCATTTCGACACCCGCCCCGGCCTCCTGCTCGCCCTTTACCGGCGTCGCGACGAACGACACCCGGCCGCGTCGACCGAAACGGTGAGCGCGGCCGAGCCCGCCGTCACGGAGATCGCCCGGGTCCTGAGCACCGGTATGGCAGAGCATCCGCAGACGCGGCGCGATCGGGCTTCCACGGGAAGCGGTTGGCCCGCAGCGGCCGGTCGACGGTGACCGCCACGCCGATCCGTTTGCGGGACGGACATTTTCGGGTAGCGGGATGGCTATAGCGGCCAGGAATCGCGCCGCTGGTCGAGACATCGAGTGCGACGTCTGGCCGACTCCCATCGAACCACTTGGCCGAGTGAGGGATTCGAGGTGGCGGCTGCGTTGGGGCTACGAGCGGCCACCGGCACAACCGATGAGACTTGGTCCCGTCACCCGTGTACGGTGATAGGACTGAGTCCCATCACATGTGGAGGTTCCCATGAGCCGAGCTGTCATTCACGAAACGTCGGGAGGCATCGAAGTCCGATGATCGTGTTTCTTCATGGAGTACCCGAGACAGCCGCGGCCTGGCGCAAGGTGCGGGCCGCGATCGACGCCGAGTCCGTGGCGCTGACCCTGCCGGGGTTCGACGGCACGCGGCCCGACGGGTTCACCTCTTCCAAGGACGAGTACGTCGACTGGGTCGCCGACCAGCTCGACCGGTACGACACCGTCGACCTGGTCGGCCACGACTGGGGCGCCGGGCTGGTGTACCGGCTGGCGATGACCCGCCCCCTGCGCTCCTGGGTCGCCGACAACGGCGCTTTCCTGCATCCCGACGCCGGCTGGCACTCCCTCGCCCAGACCTGGCGGACGCCCGGCGACGGCGAGACGGCCATCGCGAGCCTGGTCGCCATGGAGCCCGATGCCTTCGCCGAATTCGCCGCCCAATGGAGCCTGTCGAAGGAGGACGCGCGCGAAATGGCCGAGGGCTTCACCGAGGCCATGGGCGCCTCGATCCTGTCGCTGTACCGGTCGGTCACGTCGACCGCTTACGCCGAGTGGGGCCCGCTCACCCCGACCGACGCGCCCGGCCTGGTCTTGGACCCGGTGGACGACGAATTCTCCGACGAGACCAAAGCGCGTGAGGTGGCCGCCGCGTTGGGCGCGCGGTTCCAGCGGATCGAAGGGGCAGGCCACTTCTGGCCGTACCAGGCCCCGGAGCGGACCGCCGAAATCCTCGTCGAGTTCTGGTCATCGCTGTGACCCGACTCTTTTGACTCGACATCGCGGCGACACCGTCGGTCCTGCCTTGGAGTCGGCTCCCTCGCGGCTCCGAGGCGCACCGGAGTCGGCCGGGGCCGTCGCGGGCGGCGTTGGCACCATTCTCAGGCGTCCGCAGCCTGTCTGTGGTGTTACGAGCGATTCAATGGGGTTGGGGTGGAGGCGATTTCAGTAGGTCGGTGGCGGTGAGTGCGGCTTGGAGGATGCGGGTGTGGGCGGGGTCGGTGAGGTTCAGGCCGGTCAGTAGGGCGATGCGGTGCAGGCGGTACTCGACGGTGTTGCGGTGGACGAAGAGTTCCAGGGCGGTTTGGCGGCGGTTGTAGCCCGTGTCGACGAATACTCGCAGGGTGTCCATGAGATGGGGGTGACTTGCGAGGGGTTCGAGTTTGGCGGCCAGTCGCTCGAGTCCGGCGCCGGGGCGGGCGAGCTGGTATTCGACCAGCACGTCATCGAACCAGTACAGACCTTCGGTGCGGCCGAGCCGGATGAGCAGCGCCATGACCTCGCGGGCCTCGCCGGCCGCGGCCGGCAGTTCGGCGGTCGCGGCGGTGGCCGCGGCGGCGAGCACGGTGGTGGACAGCGCTTGGCGCAGGTGGGAGATCAGCGCGTCGGGTTCGACGCGGGCCGGTAGTAGAGCCAAGCCCTCGGTGTGGTCGGTGAGCACGTGGGTTCCGGCGTGCGCGTCGAGCGCCGATTGCACCAGCCGATCCGGTCGCGGTGCCGCGAGGCGGTACATCAAGACGGTGTGGCGTGCGGCCACCTCCATCTGCGCGGCCTGGGCGATCGCCAGGTGCGGGTGCCCGTGCAGCAGCGCGGTCAGCAGTTCGTTGCGCAGCCGATGGTCGTGGCTGCGCAGATCCTCTTGAACTTGCAAGTGCGCCACGACAACTCCGGGCATCTCGATCGTCAGGCTCTCGAGTAGGAAGGCGCCCGCGGCGGGCAGTTCGTCGGGCTCGGTCAGTTCGGTGATGGTCTGCCACCACACTGTCGCGCCGACGAGGTAGGCCGCCAGGGCCGCCTCCAGCGGAAGATGATCGCGGGCACGTCGACCGGACAGCTCCACCAGCCAGGTCAGCTCGTCAGGGCGGATGGTGTCCTTGTCGCGCAGCAGTCTCAGCAGCAGACCCAAAGCGGCCGTTACCGATTCGGTCACCGGACCCGCGAGCGTCTCGGCGGGCAGGTCGCGGTAGAACGGCACTTCGACCGCGCATCGGCGGACCACCGTGCGGGCCAATTCGGTTAACCGGGGCGCCAATTGGTCATACAGCCGGTCCATCGCCGGATCGTCACATCACACAAACCAGTCCGTCAATATCTGAGCTGGCGGCCACTGCCGCGCCGGGCCGGGTCGGGCACACACTTTCGGGCAATACTTCATCGAAGAAGGAAGTGTTCATGTCCGTGTCGCCCCCACCTCACGCCCGCTCCGGTCACCGTCACCGCCCCCTTCTGCTTCGCGCCCTACTCGCTCTCGCGTGGGTCCTGATGCTATCGGCTCTGACAATGTTGTCCGGCCCGGCACTCTCCTCGGCCCAACCCTCCAGCACGCCACCGCCTTCCACCACCACGCAGTCCCCGGCGGCCAGCGGAGACTTCGGCTCCCCGGGACCGTATGCCACCGCGGTGGACGTCGGGGCGGTCCATACCCTGTACTACCCGCGCGATATCGCCTCCAGCACACAGCGTCACCCATTAGTCATTTGGGGCAACGGGACTTTCGCCGCCCCCGTCGTCTACCGGAATCTGCTACTGCACTGGGCCAGTTACGGTTTCATCGTCGCGGCCGCCAACACCACCCAATCCGGCTCCGCGATCGCCATGCGCGCGGGCATCGACGCCCTCGCCCGGGCAAACGCCGACTCCGGCAGCAAGTTCTATCAGCATGTGGACCTCGCCCACATCGCCGCGGCCGGGCACTCCCAAGGCGGGGCCGGAGCGATCGTGGCCGGAGCCGACGCACGCGTCGACACCGTGCTCGCTATCCAGCCCGGCCCGTTGGCCGACATCCGCGAGGTTCATGGCCCGACATTCCTCATGGCCGGGCAGGCCGACATCATCGTGTTGCCGCCGCTGGTACAAGCCTTTTACAACGCCGCCACCCACATCCCGGCGATCTACGGCGAACTGCGCGGCGTCGGACATCTCACCGTCGCACTGGATTCCGCGCCCTTCCTCGCGCCGACCACCGCGTGGTTGCGGTTGCAACTGACCGACGATCCCGCCGCCCGTGCGGTGTTCTACGGTCCGTCCTGCGGCATCTGCACCGACACCGCCACCTGGTCGGACGTACGCCGCAACGCCCTTGTGCCCCAGTAGAACTGGCGCCGTCACAGAGTGCCGAGTTGCCCCGGCCCCGTTGCTCTTTCGCGGACGAGCACCGGCCGGGGCAGTCGGCGCCCAGCACTGTGCTCACCACGCCTGCGCGACATAGGCTTGGTGACGGCGGTTTTCGCGTATCGCCATGTTCTACACGAATCGAGTGAGGCGGAGAGATCGAGCAGCGTGGCGATCTGTTTTGAACTGGTGATCAACTTCGGTGACAATATCGACGCAGCGCGGGCAGCGGCGTTGACTCGCACCACTCCCCGACCGACCACATTCGCAGTGGGTGACCACCACATCCCACTTCACACGGCCCTGCTTCGTGCCGACGGGCCGTTCATCGAGTTGTCGCTGGTGCCGGTAGCCGTCGGACACCGTGTCGCACTGGACGGCACCATTCCCCGCTTCGACCTCACCGCAGACGAATTGACCGAACTCGGCCGTCAACTGTACGGATTGCTAGCCGGCTTCGATGGTTACGTCGCTGCCAAGGTCGGCTGGGATCCGGAAGACATGATCGACCCCGTCGAGCTTCGAACCCACTGGCTCGATGAGCTCGAGGCAGGAGACCTGGACGGTGTCGTCCTCTGCGACGCCTTCTATGAGGAACTCGGTCTAGGTGACAACTACGACGTCTTCCGACCGGGATACCGGTGGGTGCCGTATCGCGGTGAATCGCCGAGCAGCTTGATCGCCGACTGACGATCCGGCATCTCGTGTGCCGCCTGGGCGGGCAATTCCGGATAGTATGTGGTGAAACGATTGTGGAGGGGGACAACATGTCGTCGAACAGTCACCAAAAGCAGGACGAAGATCCACGCGCCCGGTGGCGCCACCTGCCCGCTGAACCCGCCCAGTACGTCGAGGAGACTCACATCGACGGGAGTTCATCGAGCTACACGGTGCCCGCCGTCGACCCGACCCAGGACTTCATTCGCCTCTACGGCTAGCGACGTATCCGGCAGCCTTGTCGGAGAACACAACTGGGGACCTATTCGCCCAGTTATATTGCTACGGTTGCGGAACACCCGGGAACCAGGCCGGGAATGCGGCCCGACGCCCGGCGTGCGAGGACGACCCGATAAGTGGTCTGAATACCGTTCCAGCACAGCAGGAGTCGTATCATGGCCGAGCATCTTCGGACCGCCGGACGGCGGGCCACCATCGCCAAGGATCGGATCCTGAAACTTGCTGTCGCCACGGCGGCAGCGCTCGCCGGCACGGCTGTGCTGGCCGGCCCGGCCACGGCAGATCCGACCCTCGAACTCACGGTCAACAGCAAACAGCACCTCAACGCCGACGGAAGTGCCCAGGTCGCCGGCACCTACACCTGCACCGGCGTCGGTCGAGTCAACAGCGCCAGATTCGCCTTCTTGAGCCAAGATAACGTCCAGGGCGACTCGCCGGGAGCCAGTGGATTGGTGACCTGTGACGGCACCCCGCACCCCTACACCATCGACATCGCGGCCCCAGTAACCTTCCCCTACCAGTTCGGCCCCGCCATAGTAAACACCACCTGGGATCTGTACAGCGCCGACGGAAGCACCGAAGTCAGCCTCACCGACGTCCCCGTCACCCTGCAGTAGCGAGGTTCCAGCCCGCCCGCACCACCGCACCCTTTCACTTCCGAACAACCGTCCCCTATACCGGAGTCCTCGACCGCGCCGCAGGCCCCGGCACTCAGGGGCGGCGATCTCGGTTCTGCGGGACCGGCTGCAACGCAGCGCAGTTAGGGCTTATCCACACCCGGTAGTATTCGCGCGACATCAGCTCTGGCTCACTGCGCCACCGTAATCATTTGGAGCAATGGGACTTTCGCCATCCCGGCTCAATACCGTGACCTTCTGCGGATGTCCGAGTCGAGTCAGCCGATTGGCGTGAAGCGATACACACGAGATTCGCGCACCTGGAATCCGAGGCGCTCGTAGAGTCGATTGGCCTCGGTCCTCGATGCTCGCGAGGTCAAATCCAGCGTTCGCGCGCCAGCAGCCGCAGCCCGGCTCTTGGCTTCCTCGATCAACGCCGCGCCGATGCCCTGGCCGCGCGCCGAGTCATCGACCACCACATCTTCAACCCGCGCTCGAAGACCCGACGGGATCGAAAACATCACCAAGCTCAACGTGCCGACGATCTTTCCATCGCTTCGCGCAACCAGGACAACGGTTGACTCCGCAGAGATCAACTGGCCCAACGCTTCTCGGTCCAACTGCTCGGCCGTTTGCGACAGCTGCGGCAGCAGTCGGTCAAAAGCCTCCACGATCTCGTCATCGACCTCAGTCAATGTTTCCACGATGACAGTCACCTCGGCACTGTACTGTTTGCCCGCGCTGCCGCCGGCCCGCAACGGCATAGTGCCCATTCCGGCCCAGTGCCGCAAAGCAGACCGACTAGTATGCGCCGGGTGCACCTAGCGATGAACCCTGATGAGCGCCAGACCAGTCGATTCGAGTGTGCGTGCTGCGGTGAACCAGTCGAACGGACATGGAATTTCGTTCACGCCGACGGCAGCGCATACGCGGTGTACTTCGCCAACTGCTACCACCACACAGGTCAGGCACACGAGACATGGATCGACGTAATCCTGGGCACCTGGGATAACGAGACCAACGACGATCACGTGACATTCGGATGTCGGGTGGGCCCGGTGCAAGGCAGCCCCCATCCTGCGGCGACGCTGGTTCAAGCGTGCCAAGACGGAACAGGCAGCCGAATCCACGGCGTACTACTCTCGCGTGATGACGGTCTAGCTCACCCACTCCTGCCGGCCTTCTGGGACGTAGTCGACCTCATTCTCGCCAACGACCCCACTGTCAATCACCATCTCTACAAGGCAGACACAGTCGGTTAACACCCTCTTCGCTAGGAGCCGGTATCTACGAGATCGACTGCTACCGCGTCCAACCTCGACGCACTCAACTCGGTGTTTCCGAACGGTCGGAACGCGCGCCCCGGCGGAATAGACAGTGCGTTCGCCGAGAGCACTGACTCGGAAAGGTTCACGCGTGATCAAGCTATCCGGCCTGTTCTGCCCCGACACGCCGCCCTTCGAGGCGCCTGCCGACAACGACCTGATCAAAATGATCGAGGGCGAACTCGGTCTACGGCTTCCAGACGCTTATGTCGCCTTGGCTCGGATCCACAACGGTGGCTACCTGACACGGTCGGTTCATCCTGCCGATACACCGACAACCTGGTCCGCTGACCACGTTGCGGTCACATCACTAGCTGCCATCGGCCGCACCGCCGCCTTCAGCTTGGGCGGTGAGATGGGCAGCCGCTTCTGGGTCGAGGAGTGGGGATATCCCGATATCGGGGTCTACTTCGCAGATTGCCCCTCAGCCGGTCACGACATGATCGCACTCGACTACCGCGGCGACGATGAACCGAGCGTGGTTCATGTAGATCAGGATCTCGGATATCGAATCACCACTCTCGCACCTAGTTTCGCAGCCTTCGTCAACGGCCTCGTCCGCGAAGAACCCTATATTTCTCGAGCCCCGAACGATGACGAGTCAGCGTCTTGATGCGGCGCGGAGTCGATCGAATGATCGAAGAGATGGACGTCGGGCGAGAAACTTGTTGATCTGAGCGGAGCAGATCTCGATGGAGTCGGTGCTGGTGTCGACTTCGAAATCATAGGTCGCGTGGGCGTGGACGGATTCGATCTGTTTTGCTGCTGTGCCGGCGGGGCGGTCGCCGCGTTGCCGTTCGCGGCGGCGTAGTTCGTCGGCCGAGCAGTGGACGCCGATGAGGACGACGTCGATGCCTGCGAGAACGGTCAGGCAGTCGCTCAGTCGCCAAGGTTCGCTCAGGACGTGGTCCATGATGATGTCGTTACCCGCGTGGGCCATTCCGGCGACGGCTCGGTGAAAGCCGGCTCGGGTTCGTTTGAGAACAGCGGCGAGCTCGGTCGCGTCGAGTTCGTGGGTCCGCTTCTCCGAACGCATCGCACCGATCATGTCGACGCCCATATGGAAAAAGGGGCGTTCGAGATCGAGCAGTAGTTGACGCGCCAGGCTCGACTTGCCCGAACTCGACACGCCATTGAGCAGTATGACCTGACCAGGCGTGGTCATATCGAAACCTTCGGCGGCGTCACGAGGCTGAGGCATGTCCTCCATGGTGGCGGGGCAACCGCTGACCGGCAGCAGTGGCCGGGATCTCGGGCCCGCGGGAGTGACCGGTCCGCCAGGCAGCGGGTGCGGTCGGTTCGTGAATGACGGCTGGTCGCAGAGCTTCTCAATGTGGCTTCGAGTGATGCCTACCGTAGGGTCGGTGTTGTCATGCTGATCTTCTTACTGGCACTTGCCGGGTTCGCATTCCTCGATTCCCTGCATGTTTTGAACGTGGGGATCACTGCTGCGGTGGTCGTCGACAGCCGGCTGAGCCGTCGCTCGCCGGTTCCAGCCGCATCGAGCTTCATCGCGGGAATCTTCTTCGCCACCACCGCTTTTGGAATCAGCACGGTCCTCGGGCTGAGCTTCCTGACGGATATGGCCGACTTCGAGGTCACGCCGACCGTGCGATATTGGGTAGAACTCGTCGTCGGCGTCATTCTCCTGGTTCTCGGAAGCATTCGGCTGCCCACGGGATCGATGAACGCGATGCCGGCCTGGGTGATCGAGGCACGCCGGAAACCATTGCTGCTCGGGCTGGTAGGGGCGGGCACCGGCCTCGTTCAGGCTCCGACTGCGGTCCCGTATCTGGCGGCGCTGGCGATGCTCTCGGTGCGAGAGCCACGACCCATGCTGTGGCCGTTGATCGTGGGCGCTTACTGTCTGCTCGCGCTCCTGCCGCCAATTCTTGTGCTGTTCGCATCAACCCGTCGCTCCACCCGAGCACAGCGCTCCTATCGCACCGTAGTCCGAGCGCTGAACCGTTTCGGTCCGACATCGGTGCGCATCCTCTTCCTACTTTTCGGAGCCGCGCTCCTGTGGGACGCACTCAGGAACCACTCGTTGCTGTAGCAACCAACTCGAGCAACCGGTGTGCGCGGTGCTGATGCGCTAGGGCCAACTGTTGTCGCCCTTTAACTCCGGCGCGACTACTCCCATCCGTGCGCCGCCCTTAACGGACGTGGTTCAGTGCTGGCTCGGCTCTGCACCGTAGATGAGGATCTCAGCCTCGGCGATCGCGGTGATCCACTCGAGCCTGTCCGAGAGTCGAAAGCGCCGGGCTTGCGGTGCGTCGACTAGTTCGCGGGGAGCTCGTAGATGATCTCGAGACCGTCCTCATCGTCCCATTGCTCTCCGACCTCCACGAAGCCGTAGTGCGACGCCAACCGATACGATGCCGAGTTGTCGGGGCTGATGGTGACTCGAACCGTTTTTACCTGGGGTTCGCTGGCGGCGCGGCGTAACAGGTACTCCAAAGCCGCGCGGGCGTAGCCGCGGCGCCGGTACGCCGGGTCGACCTCGTACCCGATCTCCACCATTCCGGATGAGTCCGGCAGACCGTGAAAGCCCGCTCTGCCCACGGCGATTCGCTCTTGCTCGTCCCAGATAACGCCGGTCACCCACCCCGCGCAGGCCGGATCTTGTTCGACTTGCGCGCTCCGCATCGACCAGACCGGTCGCCAGTCAGGATCCGCGAATTGAGCCGGGAGAGGGACCGGCGCCACCGTGTTCGCCGCCACAAGGTCCCCTTCGGCGAGCGCCTGGAAGATTTCGTGGTTCAGGTGCACTATGCGCACATTCGGAAGAGGAGAACGCCCATCCGCGGGGGTCTGACCGTGAGACATACGGCAAATCTTCCATACACCCTGGGCTCAGGACAGTTTCGCTTCCGGGGCGAAGACGGGCAGCTTCTCGAGACTGCTGCGCACTGCCTCGGCCCCGTAGTCGAGCATCTGCCGCTCGTAGTCGTCGACTGCGCCGAGAAGGTTTCGGCGGCCTTCGTCGACCTCGATCAGGCAGCGGCGCAGGAGGTCGGCGTCGCGCAGGGCGGTGTTCGCGCCGTTGCCGCCGGTCGGGGAGGTGGCGTGGATGGCGTCACCGAGCAGGGTGACCGGGCCGGGAGCCCAGCGCGGGCCGGGCTGGACGACGCGAATGGACAGGAGCGTGCTGTTGTCCGGGTCGGCCTGTTCGATCAGGGCGCGCAGCTGCGGGTGCCAGCCGCGCATTGTGGACAGGACGGACTCCTGTGCGGTCAGGTCGGCTGTCGCACCATCGGGCGGCAGGATCATGGCCCAGCGCACGTAGTCGCCGATGTCGGGCAGTGTGACCTCGGGGGCCAGTTCTTCGGCGGCCTGCTTGGGCGGGGTACGGAAGCGCATCGCGCCGAGCAGGAGGCTGACATCATCACCGGCGATTTTCGAGCCGTAAGCCTTTGACAGGACAGCGAATTCGTCGGTCAGCGGGGTGCGGCCGATGACGAACCGGACGCCGGTGTCGGTCGGGGTGGTCTGCGGCGACAGCACGCCGCGGACCGCGGAGTTGACGCCGTCCGCGCCGACGAGCAGGTCGGCGGTGGCCGGGTCGCGGCGGGCGAACCGGGCGCGGACTTCGCCGTCGGCCAGGACGTCGTAGCCGGTGAGGGCGGCGTCGGTGTGCACGGTGAGCCCGGTGAGCAGCAGGTGTCGGAGCACTTGGCGGTCGACGACGATGCCGGTCCGGCTCGCGCCGAGTCTGCCGATCTCGTTCAGCTGCGGGTCGAGGATCAGCTGTTCGGCGGAGGCGTCCATGACGATCTCGTTCAGCAGCGGGTGCCAGCGCGTCGGCAGGCAGGCGCGCAGCGCTGCAAAACCGTTGGGATTCAACACAAGTCGATAACCCTGGAATCGCGCGACGATCCCGGGGTCGCGTTCGAACACCGCGGCCTCGATCCCGGTTCCACGCAGACCCTGCGCGAGGGCCAGACCTCCCAGGCCGGCTCCGACTACGGCAACTCGCATCGCGCACCTCCATAAATAGAACTAAGTTCGTTATTACGATCTAAGTTCTACATAACGAACATTGATCGTGTCAAGGTAGAGTGCTGAGCATGTCCGCCGCTCCTCGCCAACGCCGCGCCGCCCGTCACGCCCAGCCCGCCGCGGGAGCCGACGCGCCCGCACCACGCAAGCGGCCGATCACCGTCGAACGGATCACCGACGCCGCACTGGAAGTCGTCGCCACCGAGGGCTACGACGCGCTGACCGTCCGGCGGGTCGCCGCCGTGCTCGACACCGGTCCGTCGTCGCTGTACGCACACATCGTCAACAAGGACGACCTCGACGATCTGCTGATCGGCAAGCTCTACGCCGAGGTCACGCTCCCCGAACCGGACCCGGCCGCGTGGCGCGAGCAGCTACTCGGCGTGTACACGCAGATCCGCGATCAGTACCTGAGATACCCCGGCGTCTCCCGCGCCGCGCTGTCCATGGTGCCGACCAATCTCGAGACGCTGCGCGTCGGCGAGGGCATCCTGGCGATCCTGCTCGCGGGCGGCATCGAGCCGAGGAGGGCAGGCTGGGCCCGCGACGCGCTGTCCCTCTACGTCAGCGCCTACGCGCTGGAACAGTCGCTGGTGCAGCAACGACGTCGGCGCCAGGATCAGGAATGGGTACTCACCCAGGAGGAGTTGACGGACCGTTTCACCGCCCTGCCCGAAGAGAAGTTCCCGCTGACGAAACGCCATGCGACAGAGCTGATCTCGGGTACCGGCCCCGACCGGTTCGAGTTCACCCTCGGCCTGCTCCTGAACAATCTGTGACCCCGCCTGCGGCAAGACCCGAAACCACCCGATACGTATAGACCTCGGCACGTGAATGGCACGTTTCGAGTAGTGCGATACGCAAGAAGACAAGCCTCCGTCCGTCCGATACTGAATTCTGTTTCGCATCGAACAATTTCAGGAGGCCGAAATGGCTGTTTCCCTGCCGCGCACCCTGGCCGGATTGGCGACCGCCGCGATCCTCGCCGCGACAGCCACCGTCGGTGCGGCCGCCGACGCGCGCGCCGACACTCCCAGTAAGCGATTCACCTGGGACCACGACATCCACGCCGGCGACTGCACCATGTTCCGCGGTGCGTCCTGGCTCGTGGTCGCCGACGGCACGGCCATTTTCGATGGCAGGGTCACCAGCGGCAGCAACAACGATGCCTGGCTGATGCACGCCCAACTGTTCGGCGCCAACGGCAAATATCTAGGCAACATCATCGCCCAGCAACCGGGAGTCGACGATATCGGCAGATTCGTCAAGAACCTCCCCGACAAGCGGCGTCAGGAACCGTGGCATATCGAGGCCACTTACAACGTCGGACGACGCGGACCGAACGGAATCTCCGTTGTCTTCACAGAATTGGAACGAATCAACCTGCAATCCCACTGCTGATGCAGACCGCCGCGCGCGACCCGGAAATGGTTGCGCGCGGCGGTGTCGTCCCCGATAGTGGCACCTATGGCCGACCGGTTGGCGCTGGTCATCGGTTCCGAGTGCGCGAGCTTCCCGCCCCTCGGCTTCACCGGCGAACTCGCCGTCACATTGCACGAAGTGCTGACGATGCAGGGCGGTTGGGGGCCGGTCGCCGGCGGTATCGTCCTCGATCCCACGGTGGACGAGCTGAAACGCCGGATCAAGGCCGCCTTCGCGCAGGCGAACGCGCGCTCGGCGTCGCTGCTGCTCGCCTTCGTCGGGCACGGATACACCAAGAACAACAATCAGGACTATTACCTGCTCGCCGAGGATTCCACGCTGCCATTGGATTCCGACAGCGGCTTGCATCTGGTCAACGTGGTGGCCGAACAGCTCGGCAATACCGAGTCCCTGGATGGACTGATCGTGCTGATCGACGCCTGCGAGGCCGGCCCCGGTGTGGTCGGCGCGGGCAGCCGTTGGGTCAGCCTGCTCGAATCCGCTTCCGGGCGAATGGAACTGCTGGTCGCTTCCGGTGCGGGCAACGCTTATGACGGCTGCTTCACCCGGGCACTGCTGCGCGTCTTCGACACCGGCCTGCCCGCCAAGGGCGCCAATCTGCTGCCCGCCGACCTCCCGGAACAACTCAACGCGGCCTGCCAGTGGCAGACCGCGCGTCACCTGGCCTTCAACGGCGCGCTGGTGCCGCGCGGCGATTCCGGGCTGTGGCTGGTGCCGAACCAGGCATTGCGCCACGAGGCGGTGACGGGTCGGCCCGCGGCAGGCCTGGTCGATCACCTGATGCGCACCGTGACGCCGACCGCCGACCTCGCGGACGTGCTCGCCGACATGGTGGACGCCGGTGCCGACCGGTTGCAGCTGCTGGTCGGCCCGGCGGGCGCGGGCAAATCGACCTTGCTGGCATTGCTCATCCGGCCCGGCCGGATCGGTGAGCTGGCGACGTTGCGGACGCTTACCGACGAATTCA
This sequence comes from Nocardia tenerifensis NBRC 101015, assembly GCF_000308715.1. GTDB lineage: Bacteria > Actinomycetota > Actinomycetes > Mycobacteriales > Mycobacteriaceae > Nocardia > Nocardia tenerifensis. The sequence goes on along the minus strand of NZ_BAGH01000167.1, from coordinate 50,841 downwards.
TCACCGCCGCAGCCTTTCTCGACGTGACCAGCACCGTGGAATCCATACTCGACGAGCTGCGTGCGCAATTGACCACCCGGTTCGGCGCCGAGTTCGAAGAGGCGCAGCGCACCGTCCTCGCCGAGCTGACCGATCGAGATCGCTACGGCGCGTTCGAGATCGAGATCGTCCGGCCGCTGGCGCTGATGCGCAGGCCGGGGCGGCGCATCCGCATCGTGTTCGACGGTATCGACCAGCCCGACGACGGCTGCCGGGCCGGCGTGGTGGCCGCGGCCGCCACCCTGTCCACCGATGAGCGCCTGCCGCACCTGCGGGTGATAGTCGGTGCGCGTGCGGGAACCGAGGCCGCGCATCATCCCGAGCTGGCGCACGGACGGCGCTTCCTGCTCGACCTGCCGCCGGGTCGAGAACTGTTGCGCGCGATGACCGATGCGGCGACCGGCATACGGGAAAGATTCGCCGATTACTGCATCCTCGCCGAGGATATGGGCGGCTGGCTGGTCCCTCGATTGCTCGCCGAAATCGACTGGCCGCGAGACGGTCACCCTCCGTTGGATTTGAATGCTCTGGTAGCCGAACGCTTCCGGACGACGGTACGCCGGAAAACCGAAGCCGAGCCCGCCCGAGCGCTCGCGGCACTGCTCGCCGCGGTAGGCGTCGGGCCTACGGCGCCACTGCGTCTGGTGTGCGAGGCGCTGCGGCGGCAGGGCCACTCGAGCGCTGTGCCGCAACTGCGCGGCCTGGTCGTCGATCTCGGCATCCTGGTGGCCCGTGGCCTGCCCGGCCACGAACACGAGCGAATCGGCTTGGCCCACGCGACATTCGGTTCGGCACTGGCGCGGGAGGCCGCGGCGGATCCGGCGGCGGCGCTCACCGGCGCGCACGCCGCGCTCAGCGATGCGTTCGAAAAGGTGACGGGCGCCGATATCGATGCGTACGCGCATACCGCCGCGCCGCGCCACCTCCTGGCCTGCGGGCGTTCGGCGAAGGCCATCGAGTTCCTCGACGGCACCGATCTGACCAGACGCGCCATCGACAACCGGACCTCATGGGAGGGGTGGATCGTCGCCTTCGAGGAGGCACTCCCGCCCGAACATCCGGATCGGCTCGCGGCACGAGCGCGCTTGGCGCGTTGGACCGGTGACGCGGGCGCACCGCTCGAGGCGCTGTCGATGTTCGAGAAACTGGTCGAGGACTGCACGGCGTACTTCGGCGCCGACCACCCGCAAACCCTTTTGCCCCGAGTACAACTCGCGAATTGGCAGGGACAGACCGGCGATCCCGAACGCGCGGTCGCCGCGCTCACGGAGCTGCGACGGCGCTACGAAGAACTCGGCGACGAACGCGAATTGCTCCGGGTCCGTGCGGATCTCGGCTTCTACGTCGGCCAGACCGGCGATATCGCCGGCGCCCGTGACCACTACGCCGCCTTCCTTCCCGAACTGGAACGCCTACTCGGCCAGGAGGATCCGGACGTACTGCGCAGCCGCGAGCAATACGCTCGCTGGATCGGCCTGACCGGTGACCCCGAGGGCGCACGCCGATCACTCGCCGAACTGGTCCCCCTGTTCCTGCGCACGGTAGGCCCCGATCACAACGACACCCTGTGGGCCATGAGCGCCCTGGCCTACTGGACCGGCGAAACCGGCGACCACGAGCATTCCGTCGCCCTCTACCGCGAGGCCATCGCCCGCCGCGAAGCCATCTCCGGCACCGAGCACATCGGCACCTTGGTCGCCAAGGCCGAACTGGCGCGCCTCTACGCCGACCGAGCCGACTTCGCCGCCGCCGCCGAAACCGCGGCGTCACTGCCGAAGACCTGGGCCCGCGTCTACGGCCCGGACGACGCGGACGCCCGCAAGATAGCCGCCGAGGTCGCCGAATGGCGCGACCGCGCACTCGAATGATCACCGCACCGCGGCCGGGAACGATGCATCGTCACGGAGAGTCACGCGGCCCTGACCCGTATCGTCCTGGAGTCGTAGACGCCTCGCGATGAGAGTGCCCAAGCGCGCGAAAGGCGGTGGTTAGAGGCGTGTCGCGGTGCGGACGAGGTCGGCGACGGCCTTGGATCTGCTGTGTGGTGGCCAGGCGATGACGGTGGTGACGGGCGGTGCGTCCGGCATCGGCAGGACGGCGTAGTCGTCGCGGAGCTGGTCTCGGATTGATTCGGGCACGACCGCGCAGGTCAATCCGAGTGCGATCAGTTGGAAGAGTTGGGTATGGTCGCGCACCTGTGGGCCGGGGCCGTCCGGATAGCTGCCATCCCGTCCGGGCCAGCGCGGAAGGGGCAGGTCCGTCTGGGTGTTGAGCTCAGCCAACGACAGCTGCGCCCGGTTGGCGAGGGGATGACCCGAAGGCAAGACCACCACCTGCTCTTCGGTGTGCAGATCCTCGGTGTCGAATCCGGCTGTGGAGTCGTAAGGCCGGTGCAGCAGAGCAACATCGGCGCGTCCGGTGCGCAGCAGACTTTCCTGCTCGCCGGGCCCGCACAGCACCACCTCGACGGCCACGGCGCCCGGTTCGGCCGCGTAGGCATCCAGCAGCTTCGACAATAGCTCCCTGGACGCTCCGGCCTTGGTGGCCAGCACCACGCCGGGCTTCCCTGCCGCGGCCCGGCGGGTTCGCCGCTCGGCGGCTTCGACCGCGTCGAGCGCGGCCCGGGCCTCTCGCAGCAGCACCGCGCCTGCCTCGGTCAAGGCGATGGCGCGAGCGGTGCGGTGCAGCAGGACGACGCCGAGTCGGCGTTCGAGCTGCTGAATGGCTCGCGACAGGGGTGGTTGCGCGATCGCGAGCCGTTGTGCCGCCCGCCCGAAGTGCAACTCCTCGGCGACGGCGACGAAATATCGCATCTCTCGCGTCTCCACCGGATTGATGTTATCCGGGCGATGACCACGACCGATACCCGTGCGATATCGCCGCCGACCGGATCGGTCTTGGACGCCACACCCGGAGCCGCAGCAGGATCGGCGGTATGAGTGCACAGACAATCGCGCTGGTGACCGGCGCGAACAAAGGAATCGGCTACGAGATCGCGGCGGGCCTGGGCGCCCTCGGCTGGCGCGTCGGTGTGGGAGCGCGAGATCGGCAACGCCGCGACACCGCGGTGGAGAAGCTGCGCGCGGCCGGGATCGATGCGTTCGGCGTACCGCTAGACGTGACCGACGACGCCAGTGTGTCCGCGGCGGCCGCGTTGATCGCCGACCAGGCCGGCGGGCTCGACGTCTTGGTCAACAACGCCGCGATCACGGGCGGAATGCCACAGACACCCACCACGGTCGACCCCGCGACCGTGCGAGCCGCCGTGGAGACCAACGTGATCGGCGTCCTCCGCGTCACCAACGCGATGCTGCCCATGCTGCGCGCCTCGGCCGCACCACGAATCGTGAACATGTCCAGCAGCGTCGGCTCACTCACCCTGCAGACGACCCCCGGCAGCGAGACCGGCCCGATCTCCGCCGCCTACTCGGCGTCGAAGACCTTCCTCAACGCCGTCACCGTCCAATACGCAAAAGAACTGAGCGACACCAACATTCTGATCAACTCCGGCTGCCCCGGTTTCACCGCCACCGATCTCAACGGCTTCCGCGGCGTCCGCACACCACAGCAGGGCGCGGCCATCGCGATCCACCTGGCGACCCTGCCCGACGACGGACCGACCGGCGGGTTCTTCGACGACGCCGGAACCGTGCCCTGGTAGTCCGGCCGGCCGCCAAGAGACGCGCTCGACGTGCTTACAAGAATCTCGCCAGCGCGGGCGCCAACTCGGCGGCCGACAGCACGCCGCGGATCGTGTCGGCGTGTGCCCCGGCTTCGAATACCAGGATCATCGGTACCTCGTCGATGCCGAATTTCAGTGCGTTGACTCGGTGTTCGCCGGCGTCGATCGCCGCGAATGCGGCATGGCCGTCGTTCGCGGCGGCGAGCTGGGCGAACGATGCTTTGGCATACATGGCGGCGGCGCTGAACGGGGCGTAGAACAGGACGATCAGCGGTTTTCCCGGCAATGGTGATTCGCCGCTGGTCGACGGAACCGTACGGGCCACGGCTCTATCGAAGGTCGGATCGATCAATTCTTCGATCGCCACGGGTCCTCCTCGAGCGCGATCGGAGCCGCCCGACTCCCCCGCGCCGAGCGGCTTGGGTGATCAATCATCCTCTCCGGCAACGGGGCTCGCACTTCCTTCGACCATGTGAATCCCTCTGCCGGTTCCCACGGCTCCGGTGCCCGAACCGGCGGAACCGGAGTCAGTACGCGGCAGGGGCAGGTATCATGAGGTATATCTCTTTCCGGTCGCCAGACTTTCTGTGCTGGCCGATATACGGCGACCGTAGCGCCAGGCGAACATCGCAGCCCATTTGTACCCTCCGCTGTGAAGGATGCTCATGACTTCGACTACGCGGATCGTGCTCGTCGCTGAACACTGTTGGGACGGAATGGCTTCCGAGCCGACCGGCCCGACCGCGATCATCGTCGAACGAGGAAAAATCGTCGCGATCGGGCCAGCAGAGGTGTCGATACCGGCCGAAGAAGTCATCGATCTAGGCGCGCTTACTTTGCTGCCGGGGCTGATCGATTGCCACGTGCATTTACTCGATGAGGCGTTCGATACCCGGCCGGCCGCCGCCCAGGTGCTCACCGCCCTGCCGCCGATGCGTACGTTGCTGAATGCCGGCTTCACCACCGTGCGCGATCTGGGTGGCGCCCGCGGTGCGCTGAATGTGGCCTTGCGGCAAGCACAGGAACAAAGAACGATCGAAGGGCCGCGGTTGATAGTCGCGCCTAACATCCTGTCGGCACCGGGTGGGCACGGCGACAAGAAGCCCGAGTTGACCCAGCGGCTCGGAGTCGATGTGGGCGTGGTCGCCAACAGCGCCGACCAACTCAGAGGTCAGGTACGCGAGCAAGCACGCGTCGGTGCGGACTGGATAAAGTTCGCCGCCAGCGGCGGATTCACCTCGCCCGCGGACGACCCCGATCAGGTCGCCTTCTCCGTCGAGGAGATGGCGAGTATCGTCGACACCGCTCGGGACTTCGGATTACCCTGTGCGGCACACGCTTTCAACAGTGAGTCGGTGATCCGCGCGTTGCAGGCCGGGGTACGGAGTATCGAACACGCCAATCTCGCCTCCGCCGAGGTGTTCTCACGCATCGCCGACCACGACGCTTACCTCGTGCCCACCCTGCACAGCCCCCGCTATTTCATAGACAATCTCGACGACGACGAATTCTGGTCCGACTCGTCGCAGGAAACCCGCGCATCGGTACGCGACCACGCCGACCAGATTCTCGAATCCAGTACGTATATCGCCGGTAGCGGCGTGCGCATAGCATTCGGCACGGACGCGGGCATGTTTCCCCACTCCGACAACTGGCGCGAGTTCGAAGCCATGGTCGACGTCGGGATTCCCCCGTTGAAAGCGTTGTGTTCGGCGACGAGTACCGCCGCCGAACTCCTGTCCCGTCCGGACCTCGGTCATCTCGCGGCAGGAGCGACTGCCGATATTGTCGCCGTCCGAGGTGACCCCTTCACCGATATCAGCGCTCTCAGCAGGGTGGAGTTCGTGATGCAAGAAGGCCGCGTCCACCGTGCGCTATCGTCTTGAGACGAACTCAGGAGCGAAGGTCCGCGCAGAGGCGATCGATGTGTTCGCCGGTTACGTGCGGCATCGTGATCAAATGCGCCTTGTCGCCGACGATCAACAGATTCCACCGCGCGCAGATATCTTCCGACGGCGCATCGAAGATGACGGTGTTCGTACCGCCGACCCGCACCGGATGCAAATCTTCGGCCGCCAAGCGTTCCACAGCATAGGCGGCGGTATCGAGGCAGTGCAGGACACGCCGCCGCAACCCGACTCGACCCAGTCGGCGGAGCTCATACCAGAGCATCAAGGGCGAAACGGCGTCTCGCGACCCGCTGATCGTATCGTCGTCCGCGCCCACGGCGACGTCGGCATTTCGAATGATGTCCACGTGCTCGGGGTGGGCCAGCACGATGCCGGTGGGAATCGGGCCGCCGATCATCTTGTGTCCACTGATCGTCACGGTGTCCGCGCCGGATTCGAAGGCCCAGGGCCGTGTCTCGTACCCGAGTGCCGCGAGCAGACCTCCGAAGGCCGAGTCGGAATGGATGTGCGTATTCGACGCGACATCGGCCAGCGCGCTCCGGATGCCGGGGATGTCGTCGTAGCTTCCGTCAGTAGTGGAGCCCACCGTCGCCACAACGATCGCGGCCCGCTTGTCTCCGAGCTGACGGTGCCGGTCACGCAGGCAGTCCAGGTCCATGCCTTCGCCGGTTACGGTTGCGACACTGCATGATTCCATTCGCAGTAGCCGGGCGATCTTGGGCGCGGAGTAGTGGGCCATGTCGGAGTAGTACAGCACGGCGTCGGGAAATCTCTCCCGGCCGATGAAACATCCGAAGATGTTTCCCTCGGTGCCTCCGTTCGTGATGTAGCCGAAGGCATCCTCGCGACCTGCCAGCCTGCCGAGGAATTTGACCACCGCGCGCTCGAAAGGCTTGGTATGCAAGTAGTATTCGCTGTCGTCGACGGGGCTGCCGACATTGTTCGCGTGTACGGTGAGGAAATCGGCGAACATGCGATAGTCGAAGTCCAGATTCACCGGAAAGCCGAGCATGTGGTCTCGATCGACCAGCATCTGCGCGGCGAGTTTCTCGAGCATCGCAGTGTCTTTGTCGGAGCCGCTCTCGGTCCTCGAGGGGTCGTCCACGATCGCCAAGGCTTCTTCATCAGGGAAGTCCATCTCGGTTCCTTACCCTCATCCTCGTTCGAGTGTAGCCGTCGACGGGTGTCCCCGATAGCGCTGGCGGCCAAGGGAATACGGTGGCCGCTCACCTACATCTGTCCGGCGAGTTCACCGCTGCAGGCGAACAGCGGTCAGACCAACCCGCGTGCCTCCGACTCACCGGTAGAGGACAGCAGGGCGCACAGGATGTCCAGCTGCCACTGCTGCGCGGTCAACGCGCCGGTCCACTGTCTTCTGGCCGGTGACTCCGGGTCTTCGAGAATGGCAAGCGCGACGTGTTCGACGTGAACCTGCGTATGCCCGAAACCATTGGCGATATCGACGGCGCGTCGCAGCACGTGTCCCAGGCTCGGCGTGATCCGCTCATCGAACCGATCGCCGTGCACGGCTCCGATGCGCTCCGGCGGCAACGGCAGCCGACCCGTACTACCGTCAGGAACGGTCGCTGCCATGGTCTCCTCCGAGGGGTCGTCTGTACAAACAGATTCGCCGGCTTCGGGACGAGGATGCTCATCCTACCCCGCACGCCGGAAGGCTTATCGAGACTCTCGCCGGTGCATCGGATTGTCCGCATGTCGTCCGGCTCGGCGACCTTTCGCCGCGGGTCTGTTCTGCCGAAAAGGGTTGACGTACAGACGTATACAGGACCTAGCGCGTCTGGGTCCCGGCTGCCGATTCTTGGAAGTCGACCAGCGCTTCTCCGTGGGTCTGGGCCCATTCCGTCAGCATCGATATCGGTTCTTGGAGTGTCCGGCCGAGTGGGGTCAGGCTGTACTCCACGCGTGGGGGGACCTCGGCGTACCGGTGTCGATCGATGAGGCCGTTGCTTTGCAGGCGGCGCAGGGTTTGGGTGAGCACCTTTCGGGAGATCCCGCCGGAGAGCGCGACGAGTTCGCTGTGCCGCTTCGGGCCGTCTTTGAGTGCGTACAGGGTGACCACGGACCACTTGTTCGCGATGACCTCGAGCGCCGTGCGCGCGGGGCAGTCGGACATGAACATGATTCCGGCAGGAGGGCTCACGGTCCAAAGGTTACCAAAAGGTACCTATTGCATCCCTAGCGTTCCCTCCATGCGAATCACAGCCCTGATCCTGTCCGTTCTGCTCGCCGCGGCGATGCTGCAATCCGGCGCGATGAAGTTCGTCCGCCCCGCGTGGATACTGAAGTTCTCGCAAGCGGTCCACATCACCACCGCCCAGCTCACCGCGCTCGGAAGCCTCCAAATCGCCGCCACGATCGGCCTCGTCTGGGGCATCTGGTTCCCGCCCTTCGCCCTCGCCGCCGCGATCGGACTGGTGCTCTACTTCGTCGGCGCCATCGTCGCCCACATCCGCGCCGGCGACCGAAACATACTGGGAGCCACAGTCTTCCTCGCACTCTCCATCGCGACCTCGGTCGTGCTCGTACTCGATATCGCCAGATAACGGTCGAACGCGCTGTACGCGGGAGTCCGGATGTTCACGATCCCCAATCGTCAACCCGGACTTCGCAAGCAGAACGGCCTCACCAACTCGTCGACGGTCAGGTCCCGAAACTGACCGTCTCCGAACACCTCCCCCGGTGAACGAGAAACTCGCGATCGAGCGCACATCGGTATCTCCGGATACCGAGCGACACTTCCTCGACGGGAAGGGTTGTGCGTCTGGGGGGGTTCGTGCGCGTCCCGGCTGTTGCTGACATGAGATCTAGCAGCGCTAGACAAGCTAGTGGATGCATGTTACTGTCGCTCTATATTCTAGCGCTGCTAGATTCCAGGAAGGAGTGGCCGGGGATGTTGGTGATTGCCGGCCGGAGGGTTGCCGCTGCTGGGGCGGGGACTGTTGGATCCATGAGGAGTGATGAGATGACCTTTACCGCTAATGAACTGGAGTTTCTCGCGGAGGCGGGGATCGGGCGGCTGGCTACGGTGTCGCCGGAGGGGGTTGTGCAGAACAATCCGACCGGCTATCGGGTGAATGCCGATGGGACGATCGATATCGGGGGGATGCGGATGCGGGTCAGTCGGAAGTTTCGCAATGTCGAGGCGGGCAGCCGGGTGTCTTTCGTTGTGGATCAACAGGTTTCGGTGGAGCCGTATGTCATTCGCGGGATCGAGGTGCGGGGCACGGCGGAGGCGCTCGATGGTGCGGAGCCGCCGTTCCAGCATCAGGAGCGTGCGGTTATTCGCATCCACCCGGAACGGGTCATCTCGTGGGGTATCGACGGCGGTTCGTTCGACTTCACCAGTCGCGGCGCGGAGTAGCGGCGCGGGCGGTGGTCCATCGCCTTGCGAGCGCGACGGTGGCGAGTAGGAAGGTCGCGAGGCAGAGCACCGCGGGAGCGATCGCGGCGAACATCGGTCCTCGGCTGAGCGCGGGAAAGTCCGGATCCGGTGGGAAGAAGGTGATCCCGTAGGCGCGCGGATCCCGGAAATGACAGAAATTGGTCGCCAGTCCGAGGATCGAGGCGATGATCAGCAGGGGCCAGCTGATCTTCTCGTGCTCTGAAACCATGAGCGCGCCAAAGAGATACAGGAGCCCCACCGCGCTGATGTCGGCCGCGAGCAGGCTGTAGATCACAATGACTAACACGCTGAGGTCGGGCAAGTCGCTACCGACTCGTGAACTGTTGGCGGCATCGGCCACGAACGCTATCAACGCGGCGCTCAGCACAGCGGTCAAGACGACTGCGGTGAGCGCCAACACGATTGCGAGAATGGAAGTCGCGCCGAAGGGCGGCGCCGAATCCTCCTGAGCGCTGTCCGCGGCGGGCAGTTGTTCCGGCGGCGGTTGAACCCGCCCCGGCACCCGCCACCGCACGAGAGTCGTTGCCATCGCGGCGATTCCGGCGAGCACGGCCAGCAGAATGCTCGTGCCGAGTTCATCGTACATGTAAAGCCGAGCGAGCTTCTCGAGAATTCCTCGTCGGTCGCGGCCGGTGTCGGAAGCGGCAACAATCACGAAAAGTGCTGCTAGAGAGACCGATACACCGACGATGGTCGCCGAGATCAGTCTCGTACGGCCGGATTCCACAAACCCGGTTGGGCGCTTCGGCTGCACGGGAACCGGTTGACCTCGCCGCGCCCATCCCCGCAGCAGAATCGATGCCGTTGCCGCGGCACCTGCGAGACAGGCCAACACGACGCTGGTATCGAGGGACGGTCCCGTGTAGTTCGAGCGATTGCCGTTGCCTCCGTGGGCGATTACGCCGATCAGTACTGCGTCGATCAGAGCGGCGACGAGGATGACCCACGGCGCTGATCGGAAGGGCAGCAGTCCGCACACACCTACCGTGGCCAGGCACACGATGCTCAGCGGCAAGCCTTGGCCGAGCAGATCGAACCATGCGTCCCACGGCGTATCCCAGAAAAGAACTTCGTAGAACCTCGTCCAGCACATGGCAAAGGCGACCACCGCGGCGAGCTGCGATAGGTAGGCGATCACGAGCACGGGATTGCGCGTGGACGCACGCGCAGGAACGATCATGCGGGTGAAGCTACTACGCACGTATGAGCCACTTATGTTGAATACGTGTAGGTTTCGTAAGGTACATCCAGGTTGGACACGGTAGTCACGGCGGTTGCCGCACTCTGCGACCGCACCTCACTTGCGGGTGAGCGCCAACCCGGAACCGACGAGGCCGATCAAGGTCACGGCGATGGCGATGCTCGGCCAGCCCGAGGTCTGCCAGTACACGTCGCGGAGAGTGATCAGCAGGGCGGCCTCGTCCACGATCAAGGCCAGGGCGACGCCCAGTGCGAGCCCCATCCACGTTCGCGCCTTGGGACTGCGATCGACCATGCCGAAGATGGCGACGCCCGCGAGCAGCAGGATCCCCCATAGGTAATGGTGCAGGTGAACGCCGCCGGCCGAGACGTCACCGACGTTGCGGGTGTCGATCTGGATCAGCCAGGTCACCAGCCGCGCGCCACCGAACGCGACGGTGAACCCGACCCAGGCCAGCACGATGCCGCGACGGGCGGGAGCGATCTGGTCCCATCGACGGGGGAACCGGAAGCGGTCGCGATCAGTCATGCTGCTGTGTGTAGCAGACCGGCGGCCCAGTGCTCGTTCGCCGCGCGGGCACTGGACACCGTCGCGGATTCACCGCCACGACTTCCCGATGCGCCGACGTGCTCGCCTCCTGAGCGAGCCGGTCCAGCGCACCTAGGGCACGGCCGCAAGCCAGGGGTCACGTGCGCCGCCACCCCATCGTCGGTGCGAGCCAGCAGAGCCACCGCCGCGATGCACATCCCAGCGGAGCCCACCCGACATCGCTTCTCGACGAAGGCTGTGTCGCGCCACCCAGCCAGGCCCACTCCCCCATCGATCCAGCGAGTGTGGCAACATCGGATCGAGAAACGTTGATAGGCTGGCGTGCCGGAATACCCGTACCCCGCTAAGCCCCTGCCAGAATCGCGGCATCCACATACCGCGGATCGCGCGCGATAGCGGCGAAACGCGATTCGCCCTCTGCGCCAACAGATTCCTCAACCTTCGCCAACTGACCGAGCAAGTCGAAGTAACTCTGCTCGGCCGGTCGCAACTCCGCGATCGTCGCGGTGAGATCGATATCGGCAGTGAACCGCGCCCCGTCGACGCCGACCGACAGGGTCGCCAACCATCCGTCCGAATCTGCCGCGAACATCGAGCCGCTGGTCTCGGCCCAGAACAACACCGTGCTCTGTGCCTGGCTCAGCCGCCCTGCTGCGGCGAGCATCATGAGCGCGGTATAGATGTTCGATTCGCAGAATCCGAAGTGCATCAGATACGCCTCGAGCGCCGCGGCCTGATATCGCAGCACATATGTCAGCCCACCGGTGTCCTCCCCGAAGCAGCCGGCGAAATACTCCCGAGGCGTTATCCCCTGCTCGGCCTGCCGCCAATCCGGCGCCTTCCCGTCCCAGAACCACCCGTCATACATCGCGCCGTGATTCTCGATGACCTCCGGCCCGGGCGCCGGCGTCGCCAACCACTGCTCGAATGCCGTCCGCTCCATGGGAATTCGAGCGGCAACGACAAACGTGTCCGACACAACGGCTCCTCATCGATCTCGGCAGCGCCCACCATCGCAGGCCCACGCGTCATCCTAGGATCTCACCTCGGCAGCCTGATCACGTTCGCAGGCAACCCGGCGGACACACAGGGAGGATGGACGCATGTCGATTTCACTACAGCAGGCGGAGCGGTTGATTGCCGCGGCTCGGGCGATCGCGATCGAACTGGACGAAACCGTCGCGCTGGCCGTGGTGGATGCTGATCGGAACCTCGTGGCATTGGCGCGAATGGACGGGTCCGCGCTGGAGAGCCGAGAAGCCGCGGAACACAAAGCGGCCGCGGCAGTCACCTTGGGGTTCGACACGGTGCACGCGAATTTCGGCCAGCCGCAAGGACAATCACTGTTCGGTGGTCCACACCTGGCCGGCTCGCACGCGCTCGTGCCGAACGGCGGCGGAGTGGTCGTCCGAGCCGACGGCACGATTATCGGCGCGCTGGGCGTGTCCGGATCGATGTCCTCGATCACCGACCACAAGATCGGGACACGCGCCATCGCACAGACGGAATAGCACACCCGAGGGTTGACCCTGACACTGTGTGAGGTTCTTGACTGGTCGCATGCACGCATACATCGGTTCCGGTCCGTACTGCTACAGCAATTCGCTGGCGATGATGCTCGGGAAGCATGCGCCGTCGACGGGGGTGATCGAGACGTTGACGGGCTCGCCGTTCGGCGCGCAGCTGGAGGACGGCGTGCTGCCGTTCTTCGATCCCGTCGGGTGGCATCCGGAGATCGGGTTGGCGGCCGCGATCGAGTCGCTCGGATGGTCGTGTGTGCGCAGCGAGGGCGGGTCGGCGGAGGAGGCGCTCGACCGGTTGCGCGCCGTCTGCGCGCGAGGACCCGCGCTGGCCGGGCCGTTGGAGCTTGGCCTGCTGCGGTATCGTCCGAACTCCGGAATCGCTGTGGGCGCAGACCATTACGTGGTGGTGCTGGCGGTCGAGGGCGACACCGTGCTGCTGCACGATCCGCAGGGACACCCGTTCGCGACATTGCCGACGGCGGCGTTCCTCGAGTCCTGGCGGGCGGAGCGGATGACCTACATCGACGTGCCGTTCGTGCTGCGCTCGGATTTCCAACGGCGCCAGGACATCTCCCCCACCGATGCACTGAAATCGTCTATGCCGCAGGCATTTCAGTGGTTGAACGGCGCGTCCGCCGCCATCGAAGAGCTCGCCGAAGTGGCTACCGACGGCTTGGCCGCCGATACCCGAGACTTGTTGTCCACGTTCATTATTCGAGTCGGCGCCCGTCGCCTGATCGACGCCTCGGCAAGCCTCGACCTGATCGGCCGCACCGAAGCCGCCCGCATCGCGGCCGACCAGTCACGCCAAATCGGCGGCCTCCAGTACCCCGTCGTCACCGGCGATGACTCCGCCCTGATCACCGCACTGCGCCGCCTGGCCCCCGGCTACGACCGCCTCCGAACAGCCCTGGCCCCGTAGAACTCCGGAGCGGTTCGCCCCGGTACCACAGCCGACCTTGGAAAGCATCGAGCCCCGGCGTTCTATCGCCGGGGCTCGAATTCTCTACCGCTTCTTCGAGTTCCGCTCCCGCTTCTCCCGGACGCGCACCGAGATGCGCACCGGCGAACCGTCGAAGTTGAACTCCTCACGCAGCCTGCGCTCCAGGAAGCGGCGGTAGCCCGCCTCGAGGAAGCCGGTGGTGAACAGGACGAACGTCGGCGGACGGGTGGTCGCCTGGGTGGCGAACAGGATGCGGGGCAGGCGGCCGCCGCGCATCGGCGGCGGGGTCGCCGCGACGACCTCCTTGAGCCAGGTGTTCAGGCGGCCGGTGGAGATGCGCTTGTCCCAGGACTCGAGCGCGGTCTCCATGGCGGGCACCAGCTTCTGCACCGCGCGCCCGGTGTGCGCGGAGATGTTCACCCGCTGCGCCCACGGCACCCGGACCAGGTCGCGGTCGACCTCGCGGTCGAGTTGCAAACGGCGGTCCTCGTCCACCAGGTCCCACTTGTTGAACGCCAGCACGAGCGCGCGACCGGAGTCGGCGACCATGCTGATCACCCGCAGGTCCTGCTCGGTGATCGGCTCGGAGGCGTCGATCAGCATGATCGCGACCTCGGAGGCCTCCAGCGCCGCCTTGGTGCGCAGCGAGGCGTAGAACTCGGTTCCGTTGGCGTGGGAGACTTTTCGGCGCAGGCCCGCGGTGTCGACGAACTTCCAGATCTTGCCGCCGAGCTCGACCAGCGAGTCGACGGGGTCGACGGTGGTGCCCGCGACATCGTGCACGACCGAGCGCTCATCGTCGGCCAGCTTGTTCAACAGGCTGGACTTGCCGACGTTCGGCTTGCCGACCAGCGCGACCCGGCGCGGACCGGTGCCGCCGGTGCCCTCGCGCGGGGTCTCCGGCAGCACGGCGAGCACGTCGTCGAGCAGGTCGCCGGTGCCGCGGCCGTGCGCGGCGCTGACCATCCTCGGCTCGCCGAGGCCGAGCGACCACAGCGCGGCGGCCTCGGACTCGACCTTCTGATCGTCGACCTTGTTGGCCACCAGGATGACCGGCACCTCGGAGCGGCGCAGCTTCTTCACCGCGGCCTCGTCGGTGGCGGTGGCTCCGACCACGGCGTCGACCACGAGCAGGATCGCGTCGGCGGTCTGCATGGCCACCTCGGCCTGGCGGGCGACCGACTGCTGCAGGCCCTTGGCGTCGGGCTCCCAGCCGCCGGTGTCCTGCACCAGGAAGCGGCGCCCGGACCAGTTGGCCTCGTAGGAGATTCGGTCGCGGGTGACGCCGGGGATGTCCTCCACGACGGCCTCGCGCCGGCCCAGGATCCGGTTCACCAGAGTCGATTTGCCGACATTCGGGCGGCCGACGACCGCGACCGTCGGCATCGCCAGCACGTCTTCGTCGGCGAACTCGCCGTCGAGATCGGTGAGCTCCCAGTCGGTTTCGTCGGTCCAGACGCCGTCGCCGGCCATTACGTCTTCAGTCACTGCGGACCTCCCGTCCCGGTCGCCGAGATCTGCTGCGCGACAACGCGAGACAGCTCGTCGATGACCTCATCCATGTTCAGGTCGCTGGTGTCGACCAGCACGGCGTCCTCGGCCGGACGCAGTGGGGACACCTTGCGGGTGGAGTCGAGGTTGTCGCGCCGCTGCACGTCGGCGAGCACGGCCTCGTAGTCGTCACCGCGGCCCTCGGCGATGTTCTGCTGATTGCGCCGGTGCGCGCGGGCCTCGGCCGAGGCGGTCAGGTAGATCTTGGCGTCCGCGGCGGGCAGCACGACGGTGCCGATGTCGCGGCCCTCGACCACGATTCGCGCTGCGGCCGTGGTGATTTCGCGTTGCAGCGCGACGAGCAGGTCGCGCACCTCGGGCACGGCGGAGACCGCCGAGACGGCCTTGGTGACCGCGTCGCCGCGGATCTCCGAGGACACGTCCTCGCCGTCGAGCTGGATCACCTCGCGGCGCGGGTCGGTGCCGATGGACAGCGGCAGCTCCTTGACGGCCGCGCCGATGGCGGCGGCGTCGGTGAGCTCGATGCCCGCGCGCAGCACGCGCAGCGTCGCCACCCGGTACATCGCGCCGGTGTCCAGGTAGCGGGCGCCCAGCCGGGTGGCGAGGCGGCGCGAGACACTGGACTTACCGGTGCCGGACGGGCCGTCCATGGCGACGACGAGCGGACTGTCGTCCGACATCTGCCGTGGCGCCTCGACCGAAATCTCCACACCCATCACAACGACACCGCCTCGTAGAGTTTGCCGATTTCACCGCGGCCGAGCACACGCAGAGTGCCGGGCCGTTGGTCGCCGAGCGCGACCGGGCCGATATTGGTGCGCACCAGCCGGGTCACCGGATGGCCGACCGCGTCGAGCAGCCTGCGCACGATGTGCTTACGTCCCTCGTGCAACACGAGCTTCACCAGGGAGCGTCCCTCGCCGAGCTCGAGCACCTGGAAACTGTCGACCTTCGCCGGGCCGTCCTCCAGCTCGATGCCGTCCCTGAGCTTCTTGCCGATCGACTTGTGCACCTCGCCGTTCACCGTCGCGAGGTAGGTCTTGGAGACCTCGTAGGACGGGTGCATGAGGCGGTGCGCGAGGTCGCCGTCGTTGGTGAGCAGCAGCAGGCCCTCGGTGTCGGCGTCGAGACGGCCGACGTGGAACAGCCGCTGACCGGCCGCGATGCGTTCGGCGACGATATCGCCGACGCAGGGGCGGCCGAGATCGTCGGACATGGTCGACTGCCAGCCCTTCGGCTTGTTCAACACGATGTGCACGAGTTCCTCGCGCACCATCACGCGGGTGCCGTCCACCCGGACCACGGCGGTCTGCGGATCGATTCGCAGACCCTGCTCGACCACGATGGCGCCGTCGACCTCTACGCGGCCCTGGGCGATCATCTCCTCTGCGGCGCGTCGCGAGGCGACACCGGCCTTGGCGAGGACCTTCTGCAGGCGTTCGCCCTCGCCCCACGGCATTTTGACGTGGCCCTCGGAGGCGGCGGGCTCGACGTGCTGGCGCCTCGCGGGCTTGGCGTTGTTGAGCAACGGGGCCGAGGGGGTTTGGCGTTGCGGCTTGGGGGTCTTCTTCTTGCCGGTGGGGGCGGGTTGCGCGGCTCGGCGCTGCGGGATGCCGGGCTGCGCGGGGCCGCGGCCCTGTGCAGAGCCGCTCTGCGCGCGGTAGGAGTTGCCGGACTGCGCGTTGTCGCGACCGGCGACGCTGTCGTTGGGGCCGCGGTAGGCGTTGCCGCCCGAGCCGGCCTCGCTGCGCGGGCGATAGGTGTTGTTCTCTGAACGGCCGCGGTAAGCGTTGCCGCCGGAACCGGCCTCGCTGCGGGGACGATAGGTGTTGCCCTGCGCGTTGTCTCGCGTGCCGCGGTAGGAGCTGCCCTGCGCCGGGCCGGCTTCGGGACGACCGCGGTATGCGTTGCCACCTTGCGTGGAGCCGCCGCGGTAGTTGTTTTGCGTGGAGCCGCCTTCCGAACGGCCGCGATACGCGTTGCCGCCTTCGGCGCGGTCCCGGTAGGAGCCGCCGCCCTGCGCCGCGCTACCGCGATAAGTGTTGCCGCCCTGCGCGTTTCCGCGCGGTGCGCTCGAACGCTCGGTCCCCCTGCGCGCGGCGCCCGCCCCGCGGACGGGGCGCTGCGGCTGGTCGCCGCGTTTTCTACGATCCGGTGTGCCATCTCGGCGAGCGGAATTATTCATTTTGTCCTGTCAATCCTCGCTGCCGAGGTCCAAGTCGGCCTCGGCGGGTTTCTTCAGCCTGGTGTAACGGGGGTCCGTCTCCAGGCTCTCGTTGATCTCATCGATCAGGTCGACGCCGGGGAGCAAGGGCGCCAATGGCGGCAGATCCGACAGCGACGCGAGTCCGATCCGCTCCAGGAACAGCTCGGTCGTGCGATACATCGTCCCGTTGGTCTCCGGGTCGACGCCTGCCTCGGCGAGCAGGCCCCTGGCCAGCAGCGTGCGCATCACCCCATCGACGTTCACGCCACGCACCGCGCTGACCCGGGTCCGGGTCACCGGCTGACGGTATGCCACGACCGCCAGCGTCTCCAACGCCGCCCGCGTCAACTTGGTGCGGGCGCCGTCGAGCAGCACCCGCTCGACATAAGGTGCGTACTCGCTGCGAGTATAGAAGCGCCAGCCGTCCCCGACGAAACGCAGATCGATCCCGCTGCCCCGCGCGGTCAGCTCCGCGCGCATCTCCCGCAGCACCTCCTCCACCCGCTCGGTGGTGTCGTCCAGGGCCGCCGCCAGCTGCTCTACCGGGGCCGGAGCGTCCACGACGAGCAGCATCGCCTCCAATGCCGAGCGGAACTGAGCGTCGTCGAGCTGCTCGGGGGTGAAGTCCGACACTGTGTTGTCGGCGACTGGTTTCGCGGCGGCGGGGTTCGGGTCGGCGGCGGCACGCGTCGCGGAGTCCGAGGATTGCGCCGCCTCGCCCAGGGGCCGCGTCGTGCCGGAAACCTCGGTGTCGGTCACCCGTAGTCCTCCTCGATGGTCAGGTCCGCCTGCTGGGCGTCCGGGGCGTCGTCGCCCACCCAGCTGATCGACAGTGGGCCGAGCGGGTCCGGCTGGTCGAACTCGATCGTTTTCCCTCGGTAGAGCTCGAGCAGTGCCAGGAAGCGCGCGACGATCTCGATCGGCGCCTCGCAGTCGGCGACCAGTTCACCGAACGTGGTCCAGCCGCCCTTGCCGCGCAGTTTGAGCCGCTCGAGCACCAGCGCCGCCTGCTCGGCGACCGAGATGGCGTGCGAATGCAGATGGTCGAGGCCGACCTTGGGCACCGGGCGTGGGCGAAAGGCAGCGGCGGCGATCGCGGCGAGCTCGTGCGCGTCTACTCCCAGCGTAACCTCGGGCAGCAGGCCGGCGAAGCGGTCCTCCAGGCCGACCGAGCGCGGGTAACGTCGTAGCGCGACCGTCTCCAGTTCGCCGAACAACTCGGCCACCTGTTTGAACGCCCGATACTGCAGCAGCCGCGCGAACAGCAGGTCGCGCGCCTCGAGCAGTTCCAGGTCCTCGGCGTCGGTCATCTCCCCCGACGGCAGCAAACGCGCCGCCTTGAGATCCAGCAGCGTCGCCGCGACCACCAAGAACTCGGTGGTCTGATCCAGGATCTTGTCGGCCCGCAGTTTCGTCGTCGCATCCTCGGACAGGGCCGCGGTCAACGCCTTCGTGTAGGCGATGAACTCGTCCGTGACCTGATGCAGCGCCACCTCGGTCACATCCAACTTGCGCGAACTGATCAACGTCAACAACAGATCGAACGGCCCCTGAAAGTTGCTCAGCCGCAGATGAAACCCGGACTTCTGCTCCTCCCCCGCAGACCCGTCACCCGGAATGCCCTCAGCGCCAGCCCTTTCCCCGCCGCCGCTCTCCGCCTCACCACCACGGGCTCCCCCAGCACCGCCGGGCGCGGCCACACCGCCAACACCACGCGACGCCGCCGCATCGCCCGGCGCGACCACAGTTTCGCCGGATGCGGCCCGAGCCTCACCACCACCGGGCACGGCCACAACCTCACCGCCCGCAGCCCCAACACCGCCGGGGGCGGCCACACCGCCAACACCGCGCGAAGCCTCAGCATCGTCCGGCGCAACCACTTCGCCGGACGCGGCCCAAGCAGCACCACGCGCGGCCACACCACCACCGGGCATGGCCATAACTTCACCGCGCGAAACCTCAGCATCGTCCGGCGCGACCGTTTCGCCGGATGCGGCCGTAGCATCACCACGCGCGGCCACGCCATCACCGGACACGGCCATAGCTTCATCGCCCGCAGCCCGAGCACCGCCAGGCGCGGCCACACCGCCAACACCGCGCGAAGCCTCAGCATCACCAGGCGCGACCACAGTTTCGCCGGCTGCGGCCCGAGCATCATCGGGCCCGGCCACAGTCGCACGGCCCGCAGTCACAGCATCACCGGAAGCGGTCGTCACCCCATCGGGTGCAGCACCATCGGCCTCGCCGGCACCACCCGACCCGACTGCACGCTCGGCGGCATCGTTCGCGCTCGCGGCGCCATCACCACACGCAGCGGCAGCATCGCCGCCCATAGTCGCAGTATCTCCGGTATCGGCCACACCACGGCCAGGCGTAGCTACGGCCTCATCGACCGCAGTCGCAGCACCGGCGGGCGCGGCCGTGCCATCAACACCACGCGAAGCCGCAACATCGGGCGACGCTGCTACTCCATCGGGTGCGGCACCATCGTCCTTGCCAGCACCCGAGCTGGCTGCGCGGCCGACATTATGCTCCGCGTTCGCGCCGCCATGACCGCGCGCGGCCGCCATATCACCGCCCGCCGTTGTAGTCTCTCCGCCAACCACCACAGCTCTGCCGAGCGTGGCCGCGGCCTCACCACGCGCAGGCGCAGCACCGTCGGGCACGCCGCCGTCGTCGGGTACGGCCGCAGCAGCATCGGGCGCGATCACAGTTGGCGCGGCCGCAGTTTCGGCTATCGCGGCGCCATCGGCCTCGACTGCCCGCTCGTCCGCAGCGACCGCCCCCGACTGTGTGTCGGGGTCCGCAGCGACATGCTGGGTGGGCATCTCGACATCATCGGGCACGGTGGGGTGTGTGGGCAGGTCTGGGGTCGATGCGCGGGCGGCGGTGCGGGCGAAGGCTCGCTGCAGGAGACTTCCCGCGGGGTGGTTGTTGCTGGGCGCGGGTCCGCGGCCGTTCGCGCGGGGGGTGGCGGGTGGCGCGGGGTCGGTGCCGTCGATCACCGGCCGGACCGGTGGATGACTTCCCGCGCCATCGCCCGATATGCCTCGGCTCCACTGGATTTGGGGGCCCACGTGGTGATCGGCTCGCCGGCGACGCTGGCGTCGGGGAACCGGACGGTGCGCGAGATCGCCGCATCGTAGACCAGGTCGCCGAAGACCTCGACGACGCGCGCCATCACCTGCCGGGAGTGGAGTAGTCGGGCGTCGAACATGGTGACCACTATCCCGTACAGGCTCAGCCGCGGGTTCAGCCGATCGCGCACCTTCTCCACGGTGTCGTTGAGCAACGCGAGCCCGCGCAGCGAGAAGTACTCGCACTCCATCGGAATGATCACACCGTCGGCGCAGGCCAGCGCGTTCACGGTGAGCAAGCCGAGCGAGGGCTGGCAGTCGATGATGATGTAGTCGTACCGGTCGCGGATCGAGTGCAGCGCCCGGCCGAGCGAGTGTTCGCGGCCGACCTCGTTGACCAGCTGGATCTCCGCCGCCGACAAATCGATGTTGCTCGGCAGCAGGTCCATGTTCTCGACGCGGGTCGGCATGAGCACGTCGTCGATCGAGTTCTTGGAGCCGACGAGCAGGTCGTGCACGGTGAGGTCCAGATCGTGGTGGGCCACACCCAATCCCGCCGACAGCGCGCCCTGCGGGTCGAGGTCGACCAGCAGCACCTTGCGCCCGTACTCGGCGAGCGAGGCGCCGAGGTTGATGGTGGAGGTCGTCTTGCCGACGCCGCCCTTCTGGTTGCACATGGCGACGATGAGGGCGTCGCCGTGCCGCTCGAGCGGCGGCGGGTCCGGCACGAGACGCAGTGGGCGCCCGGTGGGTCCGAGTGCCGCGTCCTCCGGGATGGGTTCGGCCCCGGTGCCCCACAGGGTTTCGGCCGCGGCCTCCGAGTACGGACCCGAGCGCGCACCCGTAAGCGGCTCCGTCCCAGCACCCATCGGCGGCTCTGCCGCTCCGGCTGATGTCACGATCCGCTGCTCCTTATACGTTCCTGCCCGTTGCCTCGCCGAGCGTAGCGAGGCGGATCGGGCCCGACCCTCGCTTTCGTACGGTCCGACTCCCGATAGACGCTACCGCGTACGAGCGTGCAAGTGCCGCGACGCGCGCGGCGTGTTCGAGGCACCACACCGGGCCCCGAACAGCACGACGCTACCCCGTATCGCTCAGCGCCACTCCGGGTCACCGTCGAAATGCACGTCGAAGCGGTCGTGCAACTCATCCATGCTGTCCCATTCCGCCTCCCCGCGGGCGATCCGGCCGAGCTGCCTGAAGTATTCGAAGCGGACGATACCCGGTGTCAGCACGGCGAAAAACTCGGCGGGCCCGTCCGCCGACGCGCCGAACGCGTGCACCGTGCCCGGCGGCACCACGACCAGCCCGCCTTTGCGCACCGAGCTCAGCTCGCCGTCGACGAGGAACTCCATGGTGCCGTCGAGCACATAGAAGATCTCCGTGGACTTCGTGTGATGGTGCGGCCGAGTCCCATTCGCGCCCGCGGCCAGCACGAGCCGATTCGCCCCGAACAGCCCCTCGGAGTTCTCACTGTCCTCGAGCAGCAGAAACGATCCCCCACCCGGCAGCGCCACCGCCTCCACATCGGCTTCCTGAACGATGAAAGACTTTGCCACTCAACTCACCTCACGTAACTCCCACCGAGCCGCCCAGCGCACACCCGGCACGATCCTCAACCGGACCGCACTCCCACTTGTTCCCCCGTGCTGAGTCGAGACTCACAAACCCTCCCTACGGTTCACAGGGACCAAATGCGCTGGGAAACGTATACAGGCTCTGTGGGACTCCGCTATTCGTGCGCGGCGCGCTGTGGACTAGCGGGCGCGGGGGTGGGCGGTGGCCCAGACTTCGCGGAGGGTGTTCACTGTGACGAGGGTGTAGATCTGGGTGGTGGTCACTGACGCGTGGCCTAGAAGTTCTTGGACCACGCGGACATCCGCGCCTCCGTCGAGCAGGTGGGTGGCGAAGGAGTGGCGCAGGGTGTGGGGTGAGACCGTGGCGCCTATGCCGGCGCGTTCGGCGGCGGTTTGCAGGACCTTCCACGCGCTCTGCCGGGACAGCCGCCCGCCGCGGGCATTGAGAAAAAGCGCGCCCGCGTTGCCTTTTCCGCCGGCGGCGAGCTTGGGCCGACCCCGGACCAGGTAGGCGTCGACCGCGGCGAGCGCGGGCCTGCCGATCGGGACCATGCGTTGTTTGCCGCCCTTGCCGTGCAGGACGACGGCGCGTTCGTCGGTGTCGAGGTCGTCGACGTCGAGGCCGACCATCTCGGAAATACGTGCGCCCGTGGAGTAGAGCAGCTCCAGCAGCGCGCGATCGCGCAGCCCGCGCGGTCCCCCGTCGCTGCCAGGAGCGGTGTCCGAGCCGCCCGCGGCCTCGAGCAGCTTCAGCACCTGGTCGTAGGGCAGCGCCTTGGGCAGCCGGCGACCGGGCGCGGGCGGTTTCACCGCGTGCGCGACGTCGGTGCTCGTCATCCCCTCGGCCGCGGCGAACCGGTGCAGCCCGCGCACCGCGATCAGCGCGCGGGCCACCGAACTCGGTGCCAGCGGCGGGAATTCGGCGCCGCCCGCCCGCAGCGCCATGGTGAACTCGGCGACGTCGGCCTCGGCGACCTGATCGAGCGCGGCGATCCCGCGCCCGGTCAGGAACTCGAGGTACCGGCCGAGGTCACGCCGGTAGGCGCCGAGGGTGTTGCGCGCGGCGCCGCGCTCGACCGCGAGATGATCGAGGTAGGCGTCCACTTCGCGCGCAAGCACCTGGCGTCAGTCCGCCGGCTTCGCGGCCGCCTTGCGGCGCAGGAACGCGGTGGGCTGTCCGGGCCACGGCGCGTCGGCGGGCCGTAGCTCGATATCGCCCGCGCGGGCCGCGGCCAGCGCGAAGACACCGGCCACGGCGGTCGCGTTGACGATCTCCCCGGCCAGCGCCGCGCGCACCGCCCGATCGACCGGCATCCGCTCGACCTTCAGGTCGGCCTCCTCGAATTCCGGCTCGGGCCGGTCGGTTTCGTACAGCCCGCGCGCGCAGTACACCCGCAACGCCTCGTCGGTGAAGCCCGGCGAGAGCGCCACGTCGACGAGCACGGACCATTCCCGCGCGGCCAGCCCGGTCTCCTCGGCGAGCTCGCGCCGCGCGGCGACGAGCGGATCCTCGCCGGGCACGTCGAGCAGGCCGGCGGGCAGCTCGAGCAGCCGCCTGCCCATGGGATGCCGATACTGATCGATGAGCACCACATTGTCATCGTCGTCGATCGCGGCGACGGCGACCGCGCCGTGATGCTCGATCACCTCACGCTCGGCGACCTTCCCGCCGGGCATGCGCACCTGATCCAGGCGCAGCGCCAAAATGGCGCCGCTGTACACGGTCTCGCTGGACACGGTCTCGAAATCGTGGCCGCTCTCGGCGGTGCCACCGTCCTGCGTCATCGTCTCAGGCCTGCTCCGCCGCGCCCGCGAACTCCTCGTCCGGGATGTCGACCGGAAGCCGCTCGGCGAGCTTGTATTTCAGCGCGGCCGCGATGAGCGCCGCGAACAGCGGGTGCGGGCGCGTCGGACGGCTCTTCAGCTCGGGGTGCGCCTGGGTGGCCACGAAGAACGGGTGCACGTCGGCGGGCAGTTCGACGAACTCGACCAGGTGCCCGTCCGGCGAGGTGCCGCTGAACCGCAGGCCGCTCTTGGCGATCCGGTCGCGGTAGGCGTTGTTCACCTCGTAGCGGTGCCGGTGCCGCTCGGAGACCTGCTCGCTGCCGTAGGCCTGCGCGACCACCGAGCCCTTCGCCAGCGTCGCCGGGTAGGCGCCCAGGCGCATGGTGCCGCCGAGATCGGCCTCGCCTGCGACGGCCTGCTCCTGATCGGCCATCGTGGAGATGACGGGATGCGGTGTGTCCGGCTCGAACTCGGCCGAGTTGGCCTCGTCGAGGCCGACCGAGCGCGCGGCCTCGATGACCACGCACTGCAGGCCCAGGCACAGCCCGAGCAGCGGAATGCCCCGGGCGCGCGCGTAGCGGATGGCGCCGACCTTGCCCTCGATGCCTCGGATGCCGAAGCCGCCGGGGATCAGCACCGCGTCCACGTCGCGCAGCGCGGACTGCGCGCCGGCCGGGGTCTCGCACTCGTCGGAGGGCACCCAGCGGATGAGTACCTTGGCCCGCGAGGCGAACCCGCCCGCGCGCAGCGCCTCGGTGACCGACAGGTACGCGTCGGGCAGGTCGACGTACTTGCCGACGAGCGCGACCTCGACCGTCTCGCGCGGCGAGTGCACCCGGTCGAGCAGGTCGCCCCACACGGTCCAGTCCACGTCGCGGAACGGCAGCCCGAGCTTGCGCACCACGTAGGCGTCGAGGCCCTCGCGATGCAGCACGCGCGGGATGTCGTAGATCGAGGGCGCGTCCGGGGTGGAGATGCAGGCGTCGACGTCGACGTCGCACATGAGCGCGATCTTGCTCTTCAGCGCCTGCGGCACCTCGCGGTCGCAGCGCAGGATCAGCGCGTCGGGCTGGATGCCGATATTGCGCAGCGCCGCCACCGAGTGCTGGGTCGGCTTGGTCTTGAGCTCGCCGGAGGGGGCGAGGTAGGGCACGAGCGAGACGTGCAGGAAGAAGACGTTGTCGCGGCCGACGTCGTGACGGATCTGGCGGGCCGCCTCGAGGAACGGCTGCGACTCGATATCCCCGACGGTGCCGCCGATCTCGGTGATGACCACGTCGGGGGTCTGGTCGTCCGCGTCCGGCGCGCTCATGGCGAGCACCCGGTTCTTGATCTCGTCGGTGATGTGCGGGATCACCTGCACCGTGTCGCCGAGGTATTCGCCGCGGCGCTCCTTGGCGATGACCGTCGAATAGATCTGCCCGGTCGTGACATTCGCGTGCCGGGTCAGGTCCCTGTCCAGGAACCGCTCGTAGTGACCGACGTCCAGATCGGTCTCGGCCCCGTCCTCCGTCACGAAGACCTCTCCATGCTGGAAGGGGTTCATGGTGCCGGGATCGACATTCAGATACGGGTCGAGTTTCTGCATCGTGACGCGCAGCCCACGCGCCGTCAACAGCTGACCGAGGCTGGAGGCGGTAAGACCTTTACCCAATGAGGAGGCGACTCCACCGCTGACGAAGATGTGCTTCGTAGCCGTTCGCGCCTGATTCCGTGTATGACCCACGGGTCTTCACGGTAACACGGATCAGCCGTCCAGAACGAACGCCACGCACGTTTGCTGTGAATATGCCGTACGGCCGTTCAACGCGGAGCGGAGGCCAGTGTGAGGGAGGTCGCCTTCGCGCCGGTGCCGTATCGACCGGTGCCGCCGTTGAGTTGCTCGCTCAGCGCCAGGACCGTGGTGACGCGGCCGATCTCCCGGTCCAGATTGTCGACGGTGCTGACCGAGGTGGCCAGCGGGCCGTCGGAGCGCACGATCGCGAGCGGACCCGGGTTCTCGGCCGCGCCGGACCGGCCCGCCAGCACGACGCCCGCGCCGCGCCCGCGTAGCGCGCCTGCGAAGCGCGCGATATTCGCGCCCTGGCTGTTCTCCCCCGACTTGGCGCCGTTGCCGGTGATCACGACCGCCGACTGGGCCGGGCGCACCGGGGTGTCGCCGTAGGCGAGGAAGCCGCCGCCGCGCAGCGTCTCCAGGACGAGGCCGAGTTCCTGTGGGGTGCCACGGGTTTGCCCACTGGCCGGATCGAGCAGCACGACCAGGCCGAGCAGGTCGCCGGCCATGCTGCCCTGATCGACTGCGCCGGTACGCAATTGGGCGCCCGCCGGGATGACGTTGGTGACGGCGGTGCGCATCCGGTCGCCCTCGGTGGCGTCGACGAACGCGTCGGTGAGCGCGATCCGGCCGGTGATGGTGGCGCCGGAGGTCTCCAGCGACCTGGTCACGCCCTCGATGTCGGCGGGGTCGGCGTCGGGGGTGGTGAACACCGCGACCGTGCGGTCGGCCAGGGTCCCGGCGAGGATGCGGCCGGCGGATCCGGCGATGAAGCGGTCGGCCGCGTTCAGCTGGTCGGTGAGCCGGCGGTTGTGCTCGGAGACCGTGTCGACCTGCTGACGCAGATCGGACTTGTCCGCGCGCAGGTTCGACAGCAGATCCGCCGCCAGCGTCTGCGAGCCGAGCACCACGCCGATGGCCAGGGCCAGGAAGATCGCCACGATCGAGACGGCGTGCTGGCGTAACGAGATCATCACTCCCCCTTGGTCATCGGTCGCCCGCGCCGACCAAGCCCTGCGCCCACAGCGCGAACCGGTCCCAGGTGTGAGCGGCCCAGGCCATGGCGTCGGTGCCGGTGTTGGAGGCGAGCAGCACCACGATCACCGCGATCAGCGCGGCGAGCACGACCAATGCGATGCCGATGCCGGTCACCCGGTTGCGGTAGAGCGTGGCGACGGCCTTGGCGTCCATCAGCTTGGTGCCGAGCTTGAGCCTGGTCAGGAACGTCGCCGGGTTGCTCTCCTTGCGGCTGCGGTCGAAGAAGTCGTCGAGCGTGGCGGCCGCGCCCGCGGTGACGATCAGCGACGCGCCGTGGTGGTGGGCGAGCAGCAGCGCCAGGTCGGACGGCGAGCCCGAGGACGGGAAGGTGGTCGCGCCGATGCCGAGGTCTTGTATGCGCTCGAGGCCCTTGGCGTGGCCGTCGGTGTCGGCGGGCAGGATCACCTCGGCGCCGGATTTCAGTGTGGCGCTGGTGATCTCGTCCGGATCGCCGACGATGAGGTCGGGTCGGTACCCCTGCTTCATCAGGGTGTCCGCGCCGCGGCCGACGCCGATCATGATCGGCACGTACTCCTTGATGAACGGCTTGAGCCGCTTCAGGTCCCCGGCGTGGTCGGGGCCGTCGGCCACCACGATCACATGCCGATGCTTCATCGACAGCTCCAGCTCCGGCACGCCGATGCCGTCGATGAGCAGCGCGCTCTCGGTGCGGACGAACTCGATCGTGTTGCCCGCGAACGCCTCCAGATGATCGGCCAGCCCGTTGCGGGCCTCGATCATCCGCTCGGCGATGTCGGACTCGGTCAGCTCGATGCCCTTGACCAGGACTTCGGGCTCCTTCTTGATCACCTTGTCGGCGTAGACGACGCCCTCGTCGATGCGGACCTTGGCGCCGTCCTTGATCCGGCTGAACGCGTCGGAGCTGACCGTGTCGAGCAGCAGAATGCCGTTCGCCACCAGTACTTCGGGGCCGAGGTTGGGGTAGCGGCCGGAGATGGACGGCGAGGTGTTGATCACCGCCGCCACCCCCGCCTCGATCAGGCGGTCGGCGGTGATCCGGTCGAGGTCCATCTCGTCGAGTACGACGACATCGCCTGGTCCGACGCGTTTCAGCAGACGCCGGGTGTCGCGATCGACCCGGGCTATCCCGGAGAGGCCGGGCAGCGTTTCGGTGTTCCTCGACAACAACGCCAGCATCTTCATGCGCCCGATGCTGCCCGCAAACCCTCAACCGTTGGTGGAGGCGCGCCGTATCACCTACCACATACATCACTGTGACAACAGTGACACCATGTGCGACACGCCAGGCTGTTTGCGCTGACACCTCGTGATTCGTCGCTCCCGGCGTCGGAGTTCGCTGAACGGACCGGTCGATGTACACGGCCACCGCGGCGGACGCAAGATCGGAGTCGACCATGGAATCTGGGGGCGGCATGCGATCGGGAATCCGCAGGCGCCGGGTTCCCGCCCTGGACGTGGGCGCCGTGGCAGGGGTGCGCGGCGGGCCGGCTCCGAACGAGTAGACCGGTACTCACGACCACGGCGGACGAACGCGCGACGATGTGAATTCTCGATCGACGGTGGCGTGGTGCTCGAGTTTCCGACGGATGTAGACACTTCTGCACGTTGAGAGCGCGGCATGAACAGTAATTTCGATACTCCAGTGGAGTGGAACGGCTCTCCGGCCCCGATATCGACGGGTCAGGACTTGCTGATCGTCGACGATTGCCGACTGTATCGCGAAGGGCTCGCGGCAAGCGTCGCACGGGAATTCGTGAACGGCTCGGTGCGTACCGCGGATGATTCGGCGGGGATGGCTCGGGCGTTGAGTCTTCGCCCGCCCAACGTGATTCTGTTGAATCTCGCCTCCTACGACAGTCGCGCGGTGATGCAGGCGGCGCGGCGGCACAGTCCGGGCAGCAGATTGATCGTGCTCGGCGTGTCGGAGGACGACGAGGCGCAGATCGTCGCGTGCGCCGAAGCGGGCGTGCGCGGCTATCACCTGCGTTCGGGATCGCTGGCGGACCTGCTGGTCCTGATCGCCGGCGTGCTGGCCGGTGAGTCGCCGTGTTCGCCGCGGGTGGCCGCGGTCTTGATGCGGCGGGTTTCGGCGCTCGCGGATCAGGGGCGTTCGGAGCGGAAAGTACTGGCTCTGACAGAGCGGGAGAACCAGATCCTGCAACTGGTGGAACTAGGCCTCTCCAACAAGCAGATCGCGGACAAACTGTGTATCGGGATTCCGACGGTGAAAAACCACGTGCACAGCCTGCTCGCGAAACTGGGTGTGCGTCGGCGCGCGGACGCGGTCGCGGTGGCGCGGGGTCGTCTGCAAGGCGCGGGTATATGAATCCCGGCGGCGGAAAGATGGATCCGAGGATTCATTTACCCGAGGGGTGGTTCGCGGCGATGGTTATTCGGTGCCCATTCGACTTGCGCTCCTCGAGTTGCCGAAGCTGCTCGCCGACGTCATCGCCGACACATTCGCCGATGACGACAGCGTCCGCGTCGACCAGCTTTCCGACGATTCGGCCCTCGAACTGCCGGTCGACGGGCCGCCGAGCCACGACGTGGTCATCGTCGGCGTGACGGATCCCTCGCGGAGCCGCCTGCTCGATCGGCTGGCTCGGCCGACCGAGCCGACATTGCTGAGCGTGCGCACCGACGGGCGAGAGGCATGGACGTATCAGATGCGGCCGTGCCCGTGCCGGCTCGGGCAGTTCGGTCCCGATCAGATTCGCGCGGTGGTGCTGGGCCACCAGAACCCATTGGCGTAGCACAGTCGAAAGGACTTTCCCGATGCCAGTTCAAGTTTCCTACCCCGGTGTGTACATCGAGGAGATCCCCAGTGGCGTACGCACCATTACGGGCGTCGCCACGTCGATCACCGCATTCCTGGGTCAAACACCACAGGGACCCACCGATCGTGCGGGCACCGTGTTCAACTTCTCCGATTACGTGCGCCAGTACGGCGATCTCGATGTGAAGTATCCGATGGGGTTCGCGGTCCGCGATTTCTTCCTCAACGGTGGTTCGCACGCGGTGATCGCGCGGCTGTACAAGGCCAGCACGGCAGCCGGGACGAAAGCGTCGGCGATACTGAAAGTCGGTGAGGCGACGAAGCTCGAGCTGACCGCGAAGTCGCCGGGGACGTGGGGCAACGCGCTGCTGGGCCGGGTCGACCACGAGGTCGACGACGAGGTGGCCACGGATCTCGGGGTTCAGCCGGGCGATCTGTTCAATCTCCAGGTACGCCTCGGGCCGACGGGGCCGCTGGAGACCTTCGTGAATCTGACGGTGAAGGACACCGCACGCCGCGTCGATCGGGTTCTCGCCGCGGAGTCCGCCCTGGTCGTGATCGATCCGGCGACGACGCTTCCCACCGGTGTACCGGAGCCGACGCCGGCTCCGGATCCGAAGACGGACAAACCCGTCTGGGAGGACACCACGACCAAACGCGTCGCCGACGCGGACAAGGGACATGACGGCGACGACTTGGACAAGGCCGCCTATTCCGGAAACCGGGAGACGCGCAAAGGCAAGTATCTGCTGGAAGACATCGATCTGTTCAATCTGGTGTGCGTCTTCGGTCCGAAAGAGGCCACGCTGAAGGACAAGGACGTCTACGACGACATCCTGCAATACTGCATCGAGCGTCGCGCGTTCCTGCTCGTAGATCCGCCGGAAGATTGGCACCACGACGCGTTGGTGTCGAATCCGGCCACCGAGCTGGCCAAGGTGGTGTCGGGGAAGGCCGCCCGTAACGCGGCGGTGTTCTATCCGCGTCTGCTGCAAGCCAATCCGCTGCGCAACAACAGCATCGAGGAGTTCGCGGGCAGCGGTGCGCTGGCCGGCGTGCTGGCCCGCACCGACGCCGAGCGCGGCGTCTGGAAGGCCGCGGCGGGCATCGACGCCTCGCTCAACGGTCTGGTCGGGCTGGCCGACAACCTGACCGATCTCGAGAATGGTGCGCTCAATCAGCAGGGCATCAATGTGCTGCGAAGCTTCCCGGTGCACGGGCGGGTCTCGTGGGGTGCGCGCACGTTGCGCGGCGCCGATCGAATCGCCGACGAATACAAATACATCCCGGTGCGGCGCACGGCGCTGTTCCTCGAGGAGAGCCTGTATCGAGGCCTGCAATGGGTGGTGTTCGAGCCGAACGACGAGCCGCTGTGGGCGCAGATCCGGCTGAATGTCGGCGCGTTCATGCAGAGCCTGTTCCGGCAGGGCGCATTTCAAGGTAAGACGCCGGCCGAGGCGTACTCAGTGAAGTGCGACAAGGAGACCACGAGCCAGGACGACATCAACAAGGGAATCGTCAACGTGGTGGTGGGTTTCGCGCCCCTGCGGCCCGCCGAATTCGTGATCGTGAAGCTGCAGCAGATCGCCGGTCAGCTCGCGGTCTGATACCTGCCCGAAGGTTTGGAGGAACTGTCATGGCGGAATTCACCGTCAACGCACTGCGTTTCGACCCGTACAAGAATTTCAAGTTCCGGGTGAAGTGGGATGGGCGCTACGTCGCCGGCGTATCCAAGGTGTCGGCGCTCAAGCGCACCACCGAGGTGGTCAAGCACCGGCACGGTGGCGATCCCTCGACGAGCCGGAAGTCGCCCGGCCGCACTGAGTTCGACGCGATCACGCTCGAGCGCGGGGTGACCCACGACCCGGAGTTCGAGCGGTGGGCCGGCCTGGTGTGGAGCTTCGGCGCCGGATTGGGCGCGGAGACCTCGCTGGCCAACTTCCGCAAGGACGTCCTGCTGGAGGTCTACAACGAGGCGGGCCAGGTCGTGTTGACCTACAAGATCTATCGCTGCTGGGTCTCGGAGTTCCAGCCGGTCGCCGATTTCGACGCCAATGCCAACGCCATCTCGATCCAGCACATCAAGCTGGAGAACGAGGGCTGGGAGCGGGACCTGACCGTGGTGGAGCCGACCGAACCGACGTTGGCGTGATCGCATGACTGTGCCAACCGCACTCCGGGTGCCCGCGACGGCCGCGCTGCTGGACGCGTGGGAGTCCGGGCTCGGCGGGGATCCGGCCGATCGGGCGCTGCCGGTGCTCGCGCTGATGTGCGGGGACGACCGGGATCTGGACGACTGCGCGCTCGGTGAGTGGAACCGCTTGTCGTTGCGGGCGCGGGCGCTGCTGTTCGGCGCCTCGGCCGACACGGTGGCCGACTGCCCGGACTGCGGCGCGCAACTCGAGGCGTCGATTCCCTTGACTGAGTTGATATCCGGCGAGCCGGCCGACGCCGGCGAGGCGGTGCTGGACGCGTACGGGGTGCGTTATCGGTTGCCGACGCGGCGGGATCTCGGCGCGGTCGCGGACCTTCCGGTCGAGCAGGCCGCGCGGCGGTTGCTCGCGCGATGCGTGCTGTCGATCCGGTCCGGTGGCGAGGAGTTGTCCGTGGACGAGCTGCCCGAGGAGCTCGCCGACGCGATGGACGCGGCGATCTCGGCGGCGGACCCCGACGCGGTGCTCGAGGCGGCCTTGACCTGCCCGGATTGCGGTGACGCCGTGCGGCTTTCGCTGGATCCGGCGTCGTTTCTGTGGCATGAGGTCGATCGCTGGGCGTTGCGGGTGCTGGCGGAGGTCGCCGAGCTCGCCGCGGTCTTCGGCTGGAGCGAGGACGCGATCGTGGCGTTGAGCCCGTGGCGCAGGCAGATGTATCTGTCGCTGGCCGGACGGTGGTCGTGATGAACGGGGGTTTGCGGGCGATGATCGCCAACAACCGAGCACAGACACCGCGGTTGCGACCGCGCCCGGTCGGCCGGTTCGAGTCCGGCGGGATGAGCGGGCCGGATATCGATACCGAGGCGGCAGCGCCGGAGCCTGAGCGGGTGGTCGAACGGGTGGCGGGTGAGCGAGACGCGACCGTGAAGACGCCCTCCCTGTCGCCGGAGCGCACGCCGCAGGAGTCACCGGTGCGGCTGCGGGACAGGCGATTACGAGAAAGCACACCGGAGCGCTCTGAGCGCCCGATGAAACAAGCAGTGTTGCATCCGAATGCCCCGATATCGGCCGCGAGCACCCCTGTGCGGGATCAGCCGGAGACGCCGACAGTGACTGCGGTGCACCATCACTCGACGGAACAGCGCATCGTGACGCCTCACCCAGTCTCGAAGTCCGAGCAGCGTCTCGACGACCCGGTCCGCCCCGCCCCGCCGAGGGAGCCCGAACGCGGCGCTCTGGTACCGCCACCACTTCCTCCGCTGCCCGCGCCGATGATTCCGCGAGCGGCAGGGCCTATGAATTCCTCTGTCCAGCAAGCAGATTCGTCATCCACCGCACCGTCGGCCGAACCGGTGGTGCAGGTGAGCATCGGCCGAATCGAGGTGCGCGCCACACCGGCCGAGCCCGGCGTGCGCAAGACCGAACCGGCGCACCGGCCGGCCGTGATCGGGTTGGACGACTATCTGAGCCAGCGGGGGGCGCGATGAGTAACGGACACGCCATCGCCGCGGTGACCCGTACTCTGCAGACCCTGCTGGTCGCCGCCACCCCGAACGTGACGATGCTGCCGTTGGACAAGGCGCGCGACGGTGCGGCCTCGGACGAACAGCTCAACCTGTTCCTCTACAACACGCCCATGTCGGCGGCGTTCCGCAACAGCGACCCGATGGGGCTGCGTCCCGGCGAATCCGGCAGTCCCCCCTTGCCTTTGATGCTGCACTACCTCATCACGGCCTACGGCGCGGACGAGGCCTCCGCGCATCGAGTGCTCGGTCTGGCGATGAGCATCCTGCACGACCACACCCTGCTCGGCAGGCAGGAGATCGTCGACGCCAATCACGGCGAGCCGGTCAGCGATCTGGACCGCCAGCCCGAGCGGGTGCGGATCACGCCGCTGACGCTGTCCACCCACGACATGTTCGAGCTGTGGAGCGGCTTCGCCACCAGCTATCGGGTCTCGGCCGCCTACGAGGTGTCGGTCGTGCTCATCGACAGTGCGCGCACACCGCGCTCGCCGCTGCCGGTGCTGCGGCGCGGCGCGGCGGCGGTCGCGGGCGGCGACGCGGTACTCACCGCGGTGCTCGCGCCGGAGCGCGCGATGATCGCGACGGTGGGGGCGAGTGTGCGCATGCTCGGCTCGAATCTGGCCGCGGTGAGCGCGGTGGAGTTCAGCCATCCGCGCCTGAGCGCACCGCTGGTGGCCGCGCCCGAGGTGGCCGGGGACCAGGAGCGCCGCGTGCGGGTGCCCGCCGACGCGGGCGCGGTGTGCGGCTTCTATCAGGTGCGCGCGCTGACGGAGCGGGTGGGCGTGCCCCGGGTGGCCAGCAACAGCGTGCCGATGGGGCTCGGCCCCACCATCTCGGTGACCTCCCCGCTGGCCGTGCCCGCCGGGACGGTGTCGGTGACGCTGCGATGCCAACCGCGAATTGTTGCGGGGCAAGAGGTTTCGGTGCTGCTCGGCTCCGCGTCGGCCGCGCCGGCCACGGTGGTCACCGCGCCCGATGCCGGCGATTTCAGCACGGTGACCGCGACCTTCCCCCTGGTGGGTCCGGGCACCTACACGGTGCGGTTGCGCATCGATGGCGCGGACAGCGATCCGGTGCGCTACACGGGCAGCCCGGCGGTGCCGGAGTTCGATCCGGCGGTACAGGTGGTGGTGTCATGAACGAGTCCGGGCTCGACCCGAACGATCGCTATCTGGTGTTGTCGCTGATGTGGCTGCGGTTGCTGCTGCGCAGGGTCGCGCAACGACGCGGCCCGGTCACTCCGGTCCCCGTCGCCGAGATGCCGGAAACCCTTGCACCGGTCTCCCGTTCACGCGGCTGGTGGCGTGGGCACACCGAGCCCGCACCGGCGGTCACGCCCGCGCAGCCGGTGACGCGGCCGTCGTCGCTCGATGCCGAGATCGCCGAGGCCGCACAGCACATCGCGGATGCTGCGGAGCAGAGCGTCCCGGAACTGGAGATGCTGCGCCGAGTGTTCGGGCTGACCGAGTTCGAACGCAATGTGCTGCTGCTCTGTGCGGCACCGGAGTTGGATACCGGCATCGGCACGCTCCTGGAGGCGGCCTACGGCAGCGCCCGGCCGAGTTTCGCGATCGCCATGGACCTGTTCGACGACGCCGCGTGGGACGCACGCTCGCCGCAGCGTCCGCTGCGCTACTGGCAGCTCGCCGACGCGGGCGCCGAGCCGATGTCCACCGGCGCGCCGCTGCGCGTAGACGAGCGAATCCTGCACGCGATCAAGGGTTTACATCACCTGGACGCGCGGCTGGCGATCTGCCTGGAGCCGATGGCGGCGGGCGACACGTTGCCGCCGAGTCAGCAGGAGGTCGCCGATTCGGCGGTGCGCCTGATCCAACGTGCGGCGAATACCGGCGAACTACCCGTGGTGCAGCTGGTCGGCACCCACGCCCCCGACCGCGCCGGGGTGGCCGCGGCGATCGCGACGGCCCTGCGCCTCGAGCTGTATCGGGTGCGGATCTCGTCGCTGGCCGCAGTGCCGGTCACCGAGATCGACTCGCTGGCCCGGCTGTGGCATCGCGAAACCCTGCTGGCGCCACGGGCATTGCTGTTCGAGGACGACGGCGGGGACGAGCACGCCGCGCCGCGACAGTCGTGGGCGATGTTCGTGCGGCGCAGCGGAGGCCTCGTCCTGACCAGCGCACCGGATCTGAGTCCGGATATGTCGGCGCCGACCGTCAGCCTGGAGGTCGCCCGGCCTACCGGCAGCGAACAGCACGGATTGTGGTCGCGCGCACTGGGTTCCGAGCAGCGGGCGCGCGTGGGCGTGCTGGCCGAGCAGTTCCGCCTCGACGGTCCGGAGATCGCCCGCATCGTCGGCTACACCGATCTCCCGGCCGATCCCGACGCCGCGACCCGCGCGCTGCAGACCGCCGCCAGGCAATCGCTGCGGCCGCGCCTGGCGAAGCTGGCCACCCGCGTGCGGCCGGTCGCGACCTGGGACACCCTCGTACTGCCCGACCACGAACTGGACCAGCTGCATCAGATCGCCGAGCAGGTCGCCCATCGGTCAACGGTGTACTCGCAGTGGGGTTTCGGCGCGCGGATGAACCGGGGACTCGGCATCAACGCGCTGTTCGCCGGGGAGACCGGGACGGGCAAGACGATGGCCGCCGAGGTGCTGGCCAACGCCCTCGGCCTGGATCTGTACCGGATCGACCTGGCCGGCGTGGTGGACAAGTACGTCGGCGAGACGCCGAAACACGTGCGCACCATCTTCGACTGGGGCGAGGCGGGCGAGGCCATCCTGTTCTTCGACGAGTGCGACGCCATCTTCGGCAAGCGCAGCGAGGTCAAGGACGCGCACGACCGGTACGCCAATATCGAGATCGACTACCTGTTGCAGCGCATGGAGTCCTATCGCGGGCTCGCCATCCTGGCGACGAATATGCGCGACGCGGTGGACCGGGCGTTCCTGCGCCGGCTGCGGTTCGTGGTGAACTTCCCGTTCCCCTCGGCCGAGGATCGGGAACGCATGTGGCGCCTGGCGTTTCCCGCCGACACCCCGGTCGGCGCGCTGGATTACGCACGGCTGGCGCGAGTCTCGCTGACCGGCGCGGCGATCACCGACGCGGCCCTTGGTGCGGCGTTCCGAGCCGCCGCGCACGGCGGCGAGGTCGGGATGCGCGATGTGCTCATGGCCACCCGCGACCAGCTGCGCAAACAGAACCGCCCGGTCAACGAGGCCGATTTCCGCGTCGAGCAGGGGGTGTCCGCATGAATATCAGAGTCGAAGTGGAACGGCTTGTGCTACAGGGGCTTCCGATATCACAGGCGGACCGCGCGCGACTGCTGTCGGCGGTCGAGACGGCCATTACCGAGCAGCTGACCGCGCCGGGCGAGCCGTGGGCTCCGGTCGCGGTGGCGAAGGTCGCCGCCGGACAGATCACGCTGCCCGACAACAAGGTCGGGTCACTCGCGGCCGGAATCGCCACCGCGACAACCCGGGCGATCGGGCACTCCGGCAGGGGGCGGCCATGACACTGTCACCCCGGGTGATCAGCGGCGGGATCGTCATCGTCCCGGCGCGCGGGCCGATGCGCACCTTTCCGCTGCAATACAACCCGGACTCGGTCACCCGCTCGCTACAGCCCCAGGGCACCGGCGCCGGAGGCCAGGATCGTTCGGAGGCGTTGCGGCTCAAGGGTCCGGCCACCGAAACCTACAGTGTCGACGCCGAATTCGACCTGACCGACGCCATGGAGGCCGCCGGGACCAACCCCGCCGCGGTGCGCGACGGGCTGCACCCACAGTTGGCGTTCCTGTCCGGTCTGGTGAACCCGACTTCGGCGACCTTGGCCGCCAACGACGCCCTCGCCCGCGCGGGCAAGTTGGAGATCATCCCCGCCGAAGCGCCGCTGACGCTGTTCGTCTGGAGCCGGCACCGGATCGTGCCGGTGCGGATCACCGGGTTGAACATCGTCGAGGAGGCCTTCGACACCGCGCTCAACCCGATCCGCGCCAAGGTGTCGCTCAGCATGCGGGTGCTCACCGTCAACGACCTGCCCTACGACCATCCCGGCTCGACGATCTTCCTGAACCACCTGCGCGCCGCCGAACGGCTCGCCGCGCCCGGTTCGGCCTCGTTGAGCCAACTCGGCATCACCACGATCGGATAGGAGGGACCGACCATGCCACCAGCACCATTTCCCCCGTCGAGCCGCTACGCCGCGGTGGAGGTCGCGACCTATCGCGCGCCGAACGGCCGGGTGTATCCCTATCTGCGACGGCGCTTCTGCCCCGACCCGGATCGTCTCGTGCAGATCGGCACGCACACCGTCGTCGCGGGCGATCGCCTCGATCGGATCGCGGCCGCCCAGATCGGCGACCCGACCCAGTTCTGGCAGATCGCCGACGCCAACCGGGCCGTCCGCCCCGACGAGCTGACCGAGCGGGTAGGCCGCAGGCTGCGGATCACCTTGCCCGACGGGTTCGGGGGTGGGCCCGGTGCTTGAACGGGTGCAGTTGTCGTTGATGATCGGGCCGGTGGTGCCGATCCCGGCCTCCAAAACCGTGATGGAGGCGCTGACCTCGGTCGAGGTGACCACCTCCGAACGCGGCACGGGCTTCCAGCTGAACTTCGCCCTCGGCAACCGGTCGCCTTTGCAGACCCTGTTCCTGATCGCGGGGAAGGCCCCGATCCTGTTCATGCGGGTGATCATCGAGGTCACCGTGAACGGTGAATCCACGGTGCTGGCCGACGGCGTGATCACCGATCATCAGATCGCGCCGGGCACCGACGAGACCCATTCGCAGTTGCGGATCATGGGGCAGGACATCAGCGTGCTGATGGACAAGCAGGATTTCAGCGGGCTGCCGTTCCCGGCGATGCCGGCCGAGGCCAGGGTCGCGCTGCTGCTCGCGAAATACGCGGTGTTCGGCGTGGTTCCGTTGATCGTCCCGAGCGTGTACGTGCACGTGCCGTTGCCCACGGGCAGCATCCCGAGTCAGCGCGGCACCGATCTGGCCTACATCCGATATCTGGCCGCGCGAGTCGGCTACGTCTTCTATATCGACCCCGGCCCCAAGTCCGGCGTCAATGTCGCCTACTGGGGGCCGCGCATCAAGGCGGGTGTCCCCCAGCCCGCGCTGAACGTGGATATGGACGCGCACACCAACGTTCAGACGCTGTCGTTCCGCTTCGACTCGACGAAGAACAAGATCCCCACGGTGTATCTGTACAACGAGCTCACCAAAGTGACCATCCCCGTGCCGATTCCGCCGATCACCCCGCTGAATCCGCCCCTGGGCGCGATCCCGCCGCTGCCGACCAGCCTCGCCGATTTCGCGCCGGTCGCCGACGATCTGTCGAAACTCGCTCCGGTACAGGCGATTTTGATCGGCATGGCCAAAGCCTCGACCTACGCGGAGGCCGTGACCGGGCAGGGCACCCTCGACGTCGTCCGGTACGGGCGAGTGTTGCAGGCGCGCAAGCTCGTCGGGGTGCGCGGGGTCGGCCCCGCGTTCGACGGGCTGCACTACGTCACGCAGGTCACGCACAAGATCTCTGCGGGCAGCTACACCCAGTCGTTCAGTCTGAGCCGCAACGGCTTGGTCTCCACAGTTCCGGAGGTACGGGTATGACGAGCCCCGACGACACGGCGGGCGCCCGGTACTACGGCAAGTACCGCGGCACCGTCATCAACAATATCGATCCCGAGCAGCGCGGCCGCCTGCTCGCCCAGGTGCCCGACGTGCTGGGCCTCGTGCCGTCGAGTTGGGCGATGCCGTGCGTGCCGATCGCGGGAAAACAGCAGGGCACGTTCATGGTTCCGCAGATCGGCGCCGGCGTGTGGATCGAGTTCGAGCAGGGCGACCCGGACTATCCGATCTGGGTCGGCGGCTTCTGGGGCAGCGCCGCGGAGGTGCCCGCGCTCGCACTGGTGCCGCCCCCGATCCCGCCCGGACAGAACATCGTGGTGCAGACCACCGGGCAGAGCACGGTGCTGCTCAGCGACGCCGCGCCGACGCCGGTCTCCGGCGGGATCGTGCTGCGCAGTCCCGGCGGTGCGACGGTGGTGGTCAACGACTCCGGCATCTACCTGAGCAACGGCAAGGGCGCGACCCTCACCATGGTCGGGCCCACCGTGGCGGTCAATCAGACCGCGCTGGTGGTGACCTGATGCCCGGGCCGCTGCTGCACCTGGGCGCACAGGTCAAATGCAGTCACGGTGGCACCGCCGCGCCGGCGTCGGTGAATCCGCGGGTGACGGTGTCCGCGCAGCCGACCGCGCTGCTGTCGGTGCCGTACCTGATCGCCGGGTGCGCGCTGCCGCCGCCGATCGCGGCCAACGGGCCGTGTGTGACCGGGCAGTGGATCACCGGCACCACCCGGGTGACCTCCAACGGGCAGCCGTTGGCCGTTCTCGGCGGCACCTCGGTGTGCGCGCCCTCGGGCACGCCGATGCTGCCGCTGTCCGCACAGACGAGGGTGGTGGCGTTATGACCGACCGCGTAAACATCGCGTTCCCTTACGGTTTCGACAATCGAGGGCGCACCGCGACCGCCGACCAGCCCGCGCATGTGCGCCAGATGATCGAGCAGCTGCTGCTGACCCTGCCGGGCGAGCGGGTCAACCGGCCCGGTTTCGGCGCCGGCCTCGAACGCCACGTCTTCGGGCCCAACAGTCCCGAGATCGCCGCCGCCGTCGAGCTGAGTCTGCAGTCCGCGCTGGCGCGCTGGCTCGGCGAGGTGATCGAGGTGCGCACCCTGCAGGTGATCAGCGAGGACGCCACGTTGACGGTGCGCATCGAGTACCTGCTGCGCGCTCTGGGCGAGACGCGCGTCGACGATATCGAGTTGGGGAGCACACCATGACCGAAGCCATGTTGCGATGCCGCGATGAGCGTCGCCGCGCACTCGTCCGCCGCGATGAGTGCCTGAACGGGCTCGACTACCTGGAGGTGTCCCCCGATCAGCGCAGCCTCACGGTGTACTTCCTGGACAAGGCGCCCGAGGATCTGGTGCTCGGCAATCTGCGCGTCACGGGTGGGCGGCGGATCACCGATATCCGGGTCACCGAATTCTCGGTCTGCGCCAACGAGGACCCCGAGCGCGACGATTGCCTCACGGTGCGGCTGGACCGGCCCGGGGACTTCTCCTGCTATCGGCTCGAGATTGTCGAGGCCGACGCGTACGGATACCCCACCTCGACCCGCCACCATCGCTTCGACCCGCGTTACTACGCACTGGAATTCAGCTTCAAGGTCGACTGCCCCAGCGATCTGGACTGCCTGCCCGCCCCGTGCCCGCCCCCGGCCTGGCCCCAACCCGATATCCGTTATCTGGCAAAGGATTACCAGAGCTTCACCGATCTGCTGCTGGATCGGATGGCGGTACTGGTGCCCGATTGGCGCGAGCGCAGCGCCGCCGACATGTACGTGATGCTGCTCGAAGTGCTTGCCTACGTGGGCGATCACCTCAGCTACCGGCAGGACGCGATCGCCACCGAGGCGTATCTGACCACGGCGCGGCTGCGGACCTCGGTGCGCAGGCATGCGCGTCTGGTCGATTACCGCATGCACGAAGGGGCGAGCGCGCGGGTGTGGGTGGTCGTGGAGTCGACCAAGAATTTGGACCCGCCGATCGCCTTCGTCACCGATCTGTCCGCGTTGCTGCCGCACACCGAACCTATGATGAAACCGTCTGCACTGGAGCGGATTTCGCCCGACGAGTACCTGTGGTACGAGCCGGTCGAGTCGGTGCGCGTGCGCGCCGCGCGGTCCGTCATCCACTTCTACACCTGGGGTGACGGCGACTGCTGCCTGCCCACCGGGACCACGGCCGCGACACTGGTCGATGTCTGCGACGAGAACGGCGCGAGCGCGCTGGGTCTGGCGCCCGGGGATGTGCTGGTGTTCGAGGAGATCCTCGGCCCGGCCACCGGTGTCCCGGGCGACGCCGATCTGAGCCACCGGCATGCCGTGCGACTGACCGAGGTGCGGCGCGACACCGACCCGCTCACCCATACCACCGTCGTCGAGATCCGTTGGGGCACAGCGGACGCGCTGCCGTTCCCGCTGTGCCTGTCCGCGATCGGGCCGCCGCCCGCGTGCGCGGTGCTCGATCCGGTCAGCGTGGCGTACGGCAATGTCATCCTGGCCGACCACGGCAGGACCACGCGCGAAGATCTCCCCGCGGTTCCCGTCCGCTCCAGCGTCGAACCCTGCCGGGACGGCTGTCCGGACCCACCGGTGTTGCGGCCGGGGCCATTTCGGCCCGCGCTCACCGGCAGCCCGCTGTCGTATCGGACGCCGTTCGCATCGGACGCGCCCGCCGCCGCGATCATGCTCGACGATCCGCGGTCCGCGCTGCCACAACTGCGACTGTCCAGCCGGCTCGGCGATACCGACGCGGACTGGGCGCCGCGTGCGGATCTGCTCGACAGTGGGCCCGGAGACCGGCACGTGGTGGTGGAGACCGACGACGAGGCCGTCGCGCACCTGCGCTTCGGCGACGACACCCTCGGGCGGGCCCCGGCCGCCGGGGAACAGTTCAGCGCCCGGTACCGCGTGGGTGCTGGGCCGGCGGGGAACGTCGGGCCCGACGCGGTGCGACATCTGTTGTCGGACAACCTCGTCAGCGGTGCTCGGGTGCGGCTGCACAATCCGCTGCCCGCCGTGGGCGGCCTCGCGCCGGAATCGGTCACGGAGGTCAAGAAGTTCGCGCCGCACGCCATGCGCCGCGACCGCCGCCGCGCCATCACCCCCGCCGACTACGCCGAACTCACCATGCGCGACTTCCCCGCTCGGGTCCAACGGGCCGCCGGCGAACAGCGCTGGACCGGCAGCTGGTACGAGATGCGTGTCGCCGTGGACGTTTTCGGCGCGTTCGATCCGTGTCCGGATCTACTCGCCGCTATCGCCGCCCGCCTGGACCACTACCGCCGCATCGGGCACGACGTCGCCGTGCGGCCCGCCATCAATGTGGGACTCGAGGTCGACCTGACGGTGTGTGTCGCCGACGGGTACCGGCGTGCGGACATCGCGCGAATCCTGCACGCCCGCTTGGGCAATCGACGTCTCGCCGACGGCACACTCGGGATGTTCCATCCGGACGCGGTCACCTTCGGGGCGACCGTCGCCGCGAGCACCCTGGTCGCGGTGGCCGCCGCGATACCGGGGGTCGGCAACGCCAGGGTCACCCGGCTGCGCCGCTACGGCCAATCCACGGTGCCCGC
This sequence comes from Nocardia tenerifensis NBRC 101015, assembly GCF_000308715.1. Lineage (GTDB taxonomy): Bacteria > Actinomycetota > Actinomycetes > Mycobacteriales > Mycobacteriaceae > Nocardia > Nocardia tenerifensis. The sequence continues at coordinate 8,989 of NZ_BAGH01000167.1, read as the reverse complement.
CGACGTCGACGACCTGCCCGCCGACGGGCTGCTGCCGTTGCGGCCGATGGAGATCCCGCGGCTGGACAACGATCCGGCCGCGCCCGAGCACGGCATCCTGCGACTTGACCTGCGAGGTGGACGATGAACACTGGATGCGGCAGCGGATGCGCCGACACCGGATGCGGTTGCGACAACTGCTGCACCGGAATCACCGTCGCGACACCGGTTTCGGTGGCCAACCGGCCCGGACTCCCCACGTTGACCTACCGGGTGGGTACCCATCCGCAATTCCTGGCCAGCATGCGCGCACGGCTCGGCAGCGCCGAACTGCCCGCGCTCGCCGGCCTCACCACCCGCGACCCGGGCGATCTGTCCCTCGCGCTGCTGGACGGCTGGGCCACCCTCGCCGACGTGCTCACCTTCTACACCGAGCGCATCGCCAACGAAGGGTTCCTGCGCACCGCCACCGAGGAGTACTCGGTGCGCCGGCTGGCCGAACTGGTCGGCTACCAGCCGCGCCCCGGACTGTCGGCCTCGGCGTATCTGGCGTTCACCGTCAACCCGAATCAGCGGGTGCCGATCCCGGCGGGCACCAAGGCACAGCAGATTCCGGGGCCGGGGCAGCTGCCCGCCACCTTCGAGACCGCCGAACCCGTTGTGGGCTACGGGAATCTGAGCGCGATGACCGTGCGGCGCAGGCAACCGCAGCTGCTGAACAGCCGAACGCTTTGGGGTACGAAGAATTTGACGTTCAAGGGCACGCTCACCGATCTGCGCGTCGGCGATCGGATCGTGGCGCAGTTGGCCGAGAAGAACGTTCTGGTGGTCTTCGATGTCACCGGGGTCGTGGTCGACGCGCCCGCCGACCTCACCGCGGTCGAGGTGTGTGCGAGCCACTACCGCAATCTCGCCGCCGCGCTGCGCCGCGCCGCGCCCGTTGTCGCCGAAGCGGTTCAGGTCAGCGAGGCCAGGGAGGACAGGACTCGGCTCGAGCTCTTGGTCAAAGGCCTGCGCAAACCGGCGTCCGTGCCGCCTGCGGACGCGGCCGATCTCAAACGTGATCTGCGTGATCTGCTCGGCGCGGACAAGGCGGGAGTCACCGCGTTGCTCGGCGATTTGGTTCCCGAGGTCGCGGGGACGCTCGACGCCGCACTGGCGCACAGTGCCGCCGACGACGACGAGACGCCGAAGATCACCCGAATGCGTCAGAGCGCCATGCTGTTCGGCGCGACCGCGCCGAAGTTTCCGCGCTACGAGGGCGGTGAGATCAAAGGTTACGTCGACCCCAAGTTGACCAAGCTCGGCGTGCGGCCGGAAAGCACATCGAGCGGCGCGGTGCACGTCGGCGAGGCAGAGCCCAAAGACGTGGACGAGGATCATCCGACCATCCAACCGCCCGACTACAAGTCCGGCACGACCCTGGACCTGGACGCGGTCTACCCCGCGATCACCGCGGGCAGCCAAATCGTCCTGATCAATCCGGTACTCGGCGCCAAGGCGGTACCGAACAAGGTGACGGCCGTGGAGACGGTGACCGCCAACATCCTCGGCCTGTCGACCAAGGTCAGCAGGCTCACGCTGGAGAACGCCTGGCCGCCAGGCGGCGGCACCAAGCCCTTGCACGACGTGCTCGACAACACCACCGTGCTCGGCTACCCCGAGGATCTCGTCCCGGCGGGAATCTCACTGGACGACAAGGACATCGGCTGCCCGCCCGCCGAGTACTTCGCCGCCGCGTCGTCGGAGGTCGGGAGCGACGCCGACTCCTCGTGCGACACAGTCGAGTTGGACGGGCTGTTCCCTGAGCTGACGCCGGGCCGGTGGTTGATCCTCACCGGCGAGCGCACCGACGCCGCCATCAAGGCCGGCCAGGTCCGCGGCCACGACGGCAGAGGCCCGACCGGAGTACCCGGCTCGGAACTCGTCATGGTCGCGGCGGTCGAACACCACTCCAAACGAATCGTGGTGTGTCAGTGCGGCGGCGGGAAACTGAACGGCGGCTGCACGTGCGAAGTGGTCGAGCTGCCGGGCGACACCGTACACACCTTCGTACGCTTCTCGGCCCCGCTCGCCTACACCTACCTGCGATCGAGCGTGATCCTCTACGGCAACGTCGCCCCCGCCACGCACGGCGAGACCCGCGACGAAGTCCTCGGATCGGGCGATCCCACCAAGGAATTCGCCCGCTACCCGCTCAAGCAGCCACCCCTGACCTACCTGCCCGCGCCGACCAGCGCGGGAGCGAGCGCCGCGCTCGAGGTGTTCGTGGACGGGGTGCGCTGGCACGAGGCAGACAGCCTGCTGGACATCGGCCGCGACGACCGCCGCTACGTCATCGAGACCGACGACGACGGCAACACCGCGGTCGTGTTCGGCGCGGCCCGCCCGCCGACCGGCATCGAGAACATCCGTGCCCGATACCGCAGCGGCATAGGGCTTTCCGGCAATGCCGCGGCGGGCAGCATCGCCACTCCGCTGGATCAGCCGCTCGGCGTCACCGCCGTCACCAACCCGCAGCCCGCCACCGGCGGGGCGGACCGCGACCGCCGAGAAACGGTGCGCCGCAACGCCGCGGTCAGCGTGCAGGCTCTCGACCGGTTGGTATCGGTCTCGGACTACGCCGATTTCGCCGTCGCCTTCGCGGGCGTCGGCGCGGCCGCCGCGCGGGAGCTGTCCGATGGTCGGCGGCTGGTCGTGCACGTCACCGTCGCGGGCATCGACGACGCGCCCATCGCGCCCACCTCCGCGCTGGCCGCGAACCTGCGGCAGGCGCTGCGTAACCTCGGCGATCCCGATCAGGAGGTGCAGGTCGCCATCCGCACGCTGCGCGCCCTGGCCGTCTCGGCGCGGGTGCGCATCGATCCCGACCGGGTGTGGGCGGAGGTCGAGCCGGCGATCCGCGCCCGCCTGCTGGCCGTGTTCGGGCCGGGCAAGCGCGAAATCGCCCAGCCCATAACCCAATCCGCGGTCTTGGCCGAGATCCAGGCGGTGCCCGGCGTGGTCTACGCCGACCTTCGAATACTGGACTCGCTCGGCGAGACCGAACTGGTGAGCGAGGATCCGACCGCCGGGCTCTCCCTGCTGCCGGTGGTGCCCGCCGCGCCGGCCGCGTTCGACCGCGGTGGCCCGCGAGGGCTCGGCCGCATCCGGCCGGCCGAACTGCTCATCCTGAGCCCCACGGCTCCCGACACGCTGATCCTGGAGGCGATATGACCCTGCCCGCCGAGCGATGGGACCAGTTGTATCGGCTGGTCCCCGCGATCCACCGCGCCCGTGACGAGAAGGCCGGCTTCCCGCTGCGGGATCTGTTGCGCGTCATCAGCGAACAGGTCGGCCACGTCGAGGACGATCTCGACGGGCTCTACGACAACTGGTTCATCGAGACCGCCGCCGACTGGGCGGTGCCCTACCTCGGTGACCTGGTCGGCTACCGACCCGTCAGCGCCGCAGGGGAACTCGCGCAGGCCGCGCCCGAACAAGTGCGGGCGCTGATCCCGCGCCGGGAGGTCGCCGACAGCGTGCGCGCGCACCGCCGCAAAGGAACCCTGGCGCTGCTCGAAGAGCTCGCCGCCGATGTGGCGGGCTGGCCCGCGAAGGCAGTCGAGTTCTACCGGCTGCTCGCGGTTTTCCAGAATCTGAACCATATGCACCCCGACCGTGGTGCGGTCGCCGATCTACGTCAGGTCGAACGGCTGGACCAGCTCGGCGGGCCGTTCGACAGCCTGGCCCGCAGCGTGGACGTGCGGCGGATCAATTCCGCACGGGGACAAGGGTTTCACAACATTCCCGAGGTCGGGGTGTTCGTGTGGCGGCTGCGCGCATATCCGGTCACCGCCGCGCCCGCGGCCTGTATCGAGGAGGTCGGACCCAGCTGCTTCACCTTCAGTGTGCTGGGCAACGACGCGCCGCTGTTCACCCGGCCCGACCCGGAGGCGGGCGGGGAGCTCGGCCTGCCGACCCCGATCCGACGACATATGCTGCACCGCCGTTTTCGTGACTACTACGGTCCCGGAAGGAGTTTCAGTGTGGAGGTCGGCGAGCGGGTAGGCGGCAAGGTACGGCGCGTTCCGGTGCCCGCCGAGAAGTTCATCGTCGCGGATCTCACCGACTGGGCCTACCGGACGCCCAAGGACCAGGTGGCGATCGATCCCGAGCTGGGGCGGCTGGCGTTCCCGCCCGGACACCCGCCGCACGGGGTGTGGGTGTGCTACCACTATGGTTTCAGCTCCGACATCGGCGGCGGCGAATACCCGCGCAGGCTGGCCGTTCCCGCGCCTGGCACCTTCTATCAAGCGGTCGCCAAGCAGGTCGGCCCTGGCATGGTGACCAGCATCGAGGACGCGCTCGACGCGTGGGACAAGGTGCGCGACGAGCAGCCGGTCGCGGTGATCGAGATCCGCGACAACGAGGTCTATGTCGAGCAGCTCACCATCGAACTGCGTCGCGGGGAAAGCCTCACCCTCCGTGCGGCCGACCGCACCCGCCCGGTGATCTACCTGCTCGACAAGCAACGCAACGCGCCCGACGCGCTCACCGTCTTCACCGAGCAAGGCGAGAACTGCCGTCCCGGTGGGTGTTTCACGCTGGACGGAGTCACGGTCGCGGGACGCCCGGTGCATGTGGAGGGACCGCTACAGCGGGTACAGATCCGCGACTGCACGCTGGTGCCCGGCTGGGGGCTGACCGGGGACTGCCGACCGCGCCGCCCCGCCGAACCGAGCCTGGAAATCTATCTGTGCGACGGTCGGATCTCGGTGGAGCGCAGCATCATCGGGTCCATCCAGGTCTATGCGGACGAGGTCACCGCCGACCCCACGCGCATCGAGATCAGCGACAGCATCGTCGACGCCACCGATCGCGAACGCGAGGCCGTCGGCGCGCCCAATTGGCCGCTGGCCCACGCCGCGGTCTCGTTCACCGACAGCACCGTCATCGGCACGGTCGGCGTCCACGCCATCCCGCTGGCCCAGAACACGCTGTTCCTAGGCTGTGTTCGGGTCGCGCGCCGCCAGATCGGTTGCGTGCGTTACAGCTACGTGCCGCCCGGGTCGCGGACGCCGCGCAGGCACCGCTGCCAACCGGACATGGTAGACGCCGCCGTCCGCGGCGACGAGCAGACGGAACTGCTTGCCGCCGAACGGGATCGGGTGCGTCCGCGATTCACCGACCTGCGCTACGGGACGCCCGGCTACGCGCAGTTGCGCACCGACTGCGCACCCGAGATCGGGCGCGGCGCCGACGACGAATCCGAGATGGGCGTCTTCCACGACCTGTACCAGCCGCAACGGCTGGCCAATCTCGTTGCCCGCCTCGAACAGTTCACCCCCGCCCACACCGACGTTGCCGTCTTGATCGCGAATTAGGAGATTCCGATGCGTGGAGATTTTTCCCGGCTGACGCCGGACCCGGCCGACTACAGTCTCGTGCTGCTCCAGCAGGGCCGAGTACTCGTCGAGTCGGACTGGAACACCGCCATGTCCACCCTGATCGGCGCCCAGCGCACCCTCGCCGCCGACCTCATCGGCCCGCACGGCGGCCCGGCCGACACCCTCGGCTTCCACCCCGACCCCATCAGCAATGGGCGCCGGGATCTGGAACTGGGAGCGGGGGTGTATTACGTCGACGGCATCCGGGTCGAGCTGCCCCTCGAGCTCGACAAGGTGCATTGGTCGGAGCAGCCGTACCCGATCGCCACCGAACGGCTGGAGCTGCCCGACCCGCCGTACGTGGTGTATCTGGACGTGTGGGAGCGCCACGTCAGCTCGCTCGAGGACGATCGCATCCGCGAGGTCGCCCTCGGTGGACCAGACACCACATCCCGCCGCCAGGTCATCTGGCAGGTGCGCGCAGCGGCGTACACCGACGAAGAACCCTCATGCGGGCGCTTCCCGCTGGAGACGTGGCGGGCCGGGCTGCGCGGCAACCCGCCGCTGCTGCGCGCGCGGACCGGCCCGCCGACATCCGGGGACGACCCGTGTCTGGCCGCGCCCGACGCCCACTACCGGGGCGTGGAGAATCAGCTGTACCGCGTCGAGATCGCCGCGGTGGCCGACGAATCCGTCGAGGGATCGGTGACCTCGTTCGTGTGGTCGCGGGAGAACGGATCGGTCGCCGCCGCCTGGACCGGCACACTCGGCAACCGACTGCACGTGGCAGGCGTCAAGGACGCCAAACGCGGATTCGTGGTCGGCGACTGGGTCGAATTGACCTGGGACACCCTCGAATACGCCGGAGTCGCCGGTACCCGCGTCAAGCTGAGCGGCGTCGACGGAAACCTGCTCACCATCGATCCCACCACCGCTACCGGCCCCATCGAGACCGACCCCGCCGAGCGCCCGCACGCCAAGGTCCGACGCTGGGATCAGCGCGAGCGCAAAGCCGCGCCCTTGGTCGACGGAGCGGTCAAGCTGGTCGAGGGGATCGGCGACAACGGCTGGATTCCCTTGGAGAACGGAATCGAAATCCAGTTCCTCGCAGCCGATCCCGGCGGCGCCCACACCTACCGCGTCGGCGACTACTGGACCATCCCCGCCCGCGTGGCCACCGGCGACATCATCTGGCCGCACGATGCCGACGGCAAGACTCCATCGTACGTGCCGCCGCACGGCGTCGAACATCACTACGCGCCATTGCTTTTCGTCGGCGAGGGCGCCACCCGCAGCCTGCAGCTCGAATTCCAGCCGCTGGCCCACTGCCCCGTCAACTGAACCCGATAGGTCGTGCCCATGTCCACCCCGGTCAACAAGCCGCCCAGCCGAACCCGCGCGATCCCGCGTGCGCTGCCCGCGCGTGACCGTGCGCCGGAGAACGATAAAGACTTCCGCACAACAGGATTCGGCATAGACCTGACATCCGTCCCGGCCGTCGCCAACGGCCTGAACACCCACGGCGCACCCCTGGACCCCACCACCCGCGCCACCATGGAATCCCGTTTCGGCCACGACTTCAGCGCCGTCCGCACCCACACCGGCCCCGCCGCCGACACCTCCGCCCGCACCCTCCGCGCCCACGCCTACACCCTCGGCGCCGATCTCGTCTTCCGCGACGACGCCTACCACCCCGGCACCCCCCGCGGCAACCACCTCCTCGCCCACGAACTGGCCCACGTTGTGCAGCAAAGCCGTGCGGTGCCCGGCACCAGCGCGTCGGAGTCGGCGACGGAGATCGACGCCCACCGCGCCGCCGACGCTTGGGCAGGCACCGATGCTATTCGCATCGCCGAGCGTAGCCCGGTGCGCGTCGCCTGCCAGAGCGAGGACGAGCGGCCCGCGGTCGCGACGACCGATCCGGTCGACGAATTCCATAGGTACGTCAAGGATTCCGACTGGTCCCGCGCCGCCTGGGAACTGAATACCTGCGCTCCGGCGGTCATCGCCGCAGAGGTCAAGCGATTGGGACGCGCCGAGCGTACGGCGCTGGTCGAAGGTGCGTACCACGGCGGCAAGGACAATGTCGTGGACGCGGTCACAGGCGTGGACGCGACCGCCGCCAAGGACGGGGCCGTTCGGTTCTATCGATGGAAAGGGACACTGACCGGGCGGGAAGCAAAAGCCGCGGACGCGGTGGGTGTCGGCGGCGCCCGTTTCGCGGCACAGACCGGAAGGCTGAGCGACGCCGCCCGTCAGCTCGACGGGCTGGAGCACCGCAAAGCCATCAAGGTCACGGAGGGTCTGCTCGCCTCCGGCGGCATCGATCGCAAAGGATTTCAGCAACTGCTCCGGCTCAGTCCCAATACTCGATACAGAGCGGGCGACACCTGGAGCGTCGACGGCGTCACCTACGTCGTATATGAGAGCGAAGTTCGGTTCGGCGGCAACGGTACCCGTAGTTCGCGCAATAACAATCCAGGCAACCTCCGCAGATGGGCGAACGGTAAATTGTCCGCAGGAGCCATCGGAACCGATTCTGGCGAGTTCCAGATTTTTCCAGACGAGGCCACCGGTGTGCGGGCGCTCGTCGATGAACTGAGGTATCGACAACTGACCCAGGATTACACGTTGTTCGAGGCGATGCAGACATATGCCAGCTCGCACAGCGACGACCCGGTGGCGTATGCGAAACAGATCGCTCATGACATCGGTGCCGGCGTCACACCCGGCACAAAAATGAAGGTGCTCAAACAGTCTCAGCTCGTGACCATGGCGCAAACAATCAAGAGGGTCGAAGGAGGTAGGAACGAGGCCACGTCGGTCCCGCTCCAGTCCACGGCTCTGCCACCCGAACTCAGGGAACGGTTGGGCCTTGCCGAGCAGGTGATTCCGCCCGAGCGGGGATCGCTGCCCCTGCCCGACCAAGTGTTCCCGCGGCGAACGGAGGACCGGCCATGACTGTGCAAGCCAGTCGAGCGACTCTGCAAGACAAGGACATTCGGCGTACACCACGCAATGTCGACACGGAAGGAACGTCGCGCAGTGGCATTCGGCCGGATGCCTCCGATGTCGACCTGACCTCCGTCCCCGCACACTCGCTCACCGCTCGTGGACACAGCACGACGGGAGCACCGCTGGAAACCGCTACTCGGCGGGAGATGGAGACGCGCTTCGGCGACGACTTCGGTGACGTGCGGGTGCACGTCGGTTCGTCGGCCGATGCGGCTACGCGCGAGTTGCGTGCCAGCGCTTACACTTTCGGCTCCGATATCGCCTTTCGCGACGGTAGGTATCAGCCGGGCACCTCGGCGGGTGATCAATTGCTCGCGCACGAACTCGCGCACGTGGTGCAGCAACGGCGCGGTGGGACGGCCGATCCGGCACAGCTCGAACACGGCGCGCATCGAGCCGCCGGTAGTTACGCCGAGGGCGGCCCGATCACTGTTGCAGGGGCGGGGCCGCGGCAGGTCGCGTGTCAGAACGAGGACGAGTGGGAGAAGCTGAAGGAGAAGCAGACCGAGGAAGAGCTGAAGGAGCACGTCGAGCGGGGCGGGCAGCCCTATCGGACGCCCGGCCGGGTCCCGGATCCGAAGCCACCCGTGCCCTATTTCCCGGAGCCGGCACCCAAACCCGCTAAA
>NZ_BAGH01000168.1 GCF_000308715.1 Nocardia tenerifensis NBRC 101015 | reverse complement strand
GCCGCGGCCGCGGCGGAGTTGAGCCGTTCCCATCTGACGACCCTGAAGGAGGCCTTCGCGTGACCGGAGCGCCGGTGCTCGAGCTGACGGACGTGACGTTCCGCCGCGAGGGCAAGAAGATCATCAACGGCATCTCGCTGACCGTGCGCGCGGGCGAGCACTGGGCGCTGCTCGGGCCGAACGGCGCGGGCAAGAGCACTTTGCTCGGCTTCTGCGGCGCCGTCACCTTCCCCACCACGGGGACGGTGCGCGTGCTCGGCGAACAGCTCGGCCGCGTCGAGCTGCAACGCCTGCGCCACGCCATCGGCCATGTGAATCCGCGGCATCCGCTGCGCTATCCACTGACGATTCGCGAGGTCGTGCTGACCGGACTCACCGCGACCATCGACACGCCCATGCGCTGGACGCCGACCGCGGACGAGCTCGCCCGCGCCGATGCGATGATCGACACCGTCGGCCTCGGCGGCAAGGCCGGCAATGCGTGGACCACCCTGTCCCAGGGCGAGCGCGGGCGCACCCTCATCGCCCGCGCGCTCGTCGCCGAGCCGCGGCTGCTGTTGTTCGACGAACCGTCCACCGGGCTGGATCTCGCTGCGCGCGAACAACTCCTGGAGACCATCGATACGCTCGGCGACACGCATCCCGAGGTTGCGTCGGTGCTGGTCACCCATCATCTCGAGGAGCTGCCGAGGACGACGACGCACGCCTTGCTCATCGCCGACGGCCACACCGTCGCCGCCGGGCCGGCGGTGCAGACGTTGACCACCGACAATGTCACCGCCGCCTTCGCCCACCCGGTCGAGGTGCGCTATGACGGGCGTTGGTCAGCCCGCGCCGCTCACGCTGGGCCTGCTTGGTCTTGAGGTCACTCGCCGCGCATCGATCCCGTTCCCGCCACACCTCGCGGGCGCGACTCAGAGCAGGCCGAGCAGGCGAAGGTCAGTGACGTACTTGACGATGATCGGCGGCGTCACGTGCGGAATGTCTTTGTCCGCACCGACTTTCGCCTTCTGCACCGCCGCCCGGAACCTGTCGGTCGGCGCGAAGGAGCCGCGGATCGGCTTCTCGGGTCGTCGATAGTTGTGCAGCAGCGGGAGCAGCGAGTGCTGGCGCTGGCGCTCGGGCAGCGCGCGCAGGGCGGTCTCGAAGCGGCTCAGCCAGGTGTCGTAGTCGGCGATGCGGTGGATGGCGTGGCCGGCCTCGATCAGCCAGTCGACGTACTCGTCCAGGCCGATGCCGTCGTCGTACGGGTTCATCACGTGATAGGTGCGCAGGCCGTCGGTCGTCGCCGAGCCGAGGGTTGCGATCGCCTCGGCGACGAAATCGACCGGCAGGCCGTCGTAGTGGGCCCGCTGCCGGTTGCCGTCGGCGTCGGTCTCGTAGAACGAGCCGGGCGCGATGCCGGTGGCGACCAGGCTCAGCATCATCCTGGTGAACATGTCCGGCAGGTTGAGCTGCCCGGCGTAGTCGCCGCCGGCCAGGATCATGTCGCAGCGGAACACCGCGACCGGCAGTCCGCACAGGTCGTCGGCGGCCCGCAGCAGCACCTCCCCCGCCCATTTGCTGTTCGCGTAGCCGTTGGCGTAGCCCTCGTCGATCGTGCGCACGGGGCTGATCTCCCGGATGTCGGCGTCCTCGGTGAAGGCCGCCTGCTCGATCTGCGCGCCGACGCCGATGGTCGAAACATAGGTGTAGGGCTTGAGTTTCGTGGTGAGCGCGAGGCGGATCAGCTCGGCGGTGCCGACCACGTTCGGGCCGAACAGCTGGCCGTAGGGCAGGACGTGGTTGACCAGGGCCGCGGGGTCGACGATCGCGTCGACCGTGTCGGCGAGCCGCCGCCAAGTGTGTTGCTCCAGACCGAGATTCGCCTCGCCCTTGTCCCCGGCGATGACCTCGAGATGGTCGGCGGCCAGAGTTCGGTAGCGTCGCAGAAGCTCCGGGTCGCCGCTGTCGAAGGTCTGGTCCAGTCGCGCGCGAGCGGTTTCGTCGTCCTTGGCGCGGATCAGGCAGATCAGCGTGCCGCCGACCAGGGCCAGTCGTTCTAGCCACTCCAGCGCGAGGTAGCGGCCGAGGAAGCCCGTCGCTCCGGTCAGCAGGACGGTGCGCGCGGTGGCGCTCGGCCGGGGCAGCTCGGCTGCGGCAGCCAGGGTTTCGGCGTCGATGAACTTGTCCAAGGTGAGGTCGGCGGCGCGCGCCTCGGTGGCGTCACGGCCGTGCACGGCGGCGAAGGTGGGCCGCTCGCCGTCGGAGACACGTTCCGCGGCAATATAATCCGCGATGGCCCGCAGGTCGGTCGCCGGGCTCACGATGACGCCCACCGGCACCTCGACGTCGAAGATCTCGTGCAGCAGGTTGGCGAAGGTCAACGCGGACAACGAGTCTCCGCCGAGGT
>NZ_BAGH01000169.1 GCF_000308715.1 Nocardia tenerifensis NBRC 101015 | reverse complement strand
AGTCGGGCTCGCCGAAATCGTGCGCGCCGCGCCGATCGTTCCAGCGCAGTGCGGGATCGGGCAGTGTGACGCCGAGTGCCTCGGCTTGGGGCACGGTCATGTCGACGAACCGTTGGCGCAGTTCGTCATTGGTGTTGCGCTTGATGCCCCATCGCATGGACTGCTCGGTGTTCGGCGACTCGTCGTCGGGCGGGCCGAACATCATCAGCGCGGGCCACCACCAGCGGTCCACCGACTCCTGGACCATCGCGCGCTGCTCGTCGGTGCCGCGCATCATGGTCGCCAGAAGTTCGTAGCCTTGCCGCTGATGGAACGACTCCTCCTTGCACACGCGGATCATCGCTCGGGCGTAGGGGCCGAAAGAGCTGCGGCACAGGGGAACCTGGTTGCAGATCGCGGCGCCGTCGACCAGCCAGCCGATGGTACCGACATCGGCGTAGGTGCGGGTGGGATAGTTGAAAATCGAGGAGTACTTCTGGGTGCCGTCGATGAGTTTGGCCGTCAGGTCGGCGCGGTCGGCGCCGAGGGTCTCGGCCGCGGAGTAGAGGTAGAGTCCGTGGCCCGCCTCGTCCTGGACCTTGGCGAGCAGAATCGCCTTGCGGCGCAGCGACGGTGCGCGGGTGAGCCAATCGCCCTCCGGCTGCATGCCGATGATCTCCGAGTGCGCGTGCTGGGCGATCTGCCTGACGAGGGTCTTGCGGTAGCCGTCGGGCATCCAGTCGCGTGGCTCGATGCGCTGCTCGGCGGCGATCGTCTCGTCGAAAAGCGCCTGTAGCGTGCCGGTCTCGGCCGCGGAGGAGGTGGGCATCGCGCTACTTTCCGTACCGGAGGTGGGTGTCAGGCGCCGGTGAACGACGGCCGCTGTTTGGCGAGGAATGCCTGTACCGCGCCCGCGTGATCGGCGGTGCGGCCGAGCAGGCGCTGTGCGGCGAGTTCGCGGTCCAGCGCGTCGGCGAGGCCGGACGCCGATGCGGCGATGAGCGCCTTGACGTTTCGATAGGCCTGCGTCGGTCCGGCGGCGAGTTGCCCGGCGAGCTCGGCCGCGGTCGTCCGCACCTCCTCGTCGGCGACCACCCGGTGCACCAGGCCCCACGCGAGGGCCTGTTCGGCGGACACACGCTCGCCCAGCAGCATCAGCCCGGTTGCCCGGCTGCTGCCGAGTGCCTCGACGAGCGCGTAGCTGAGCCCGGAGTCGCTGGCCAGGCCGATGCCGGTGAAGGCCGTCGCGAAGGTCGTGCGCGCGCCGGCGACACGGAGGTCGGCGGCCAGCGCGATGCCGAGGCCCGCGCCGACGCACGCGCCCGGAATCGCCGCTACCACAGGGACTTCCAGCGCTCTCAGCGCGCGAATGAGCGGGTTGTAGTGCTCGCCGACGGTGTCCATCGCGGTGTCCGGGTCGGCCGCGAGGGCGGCGGCGTGCTCGCCGAGATCCTGTCCGACACAGAAGTTCTTGCCCTCGGCGGTGAGCAGGACCGCGCGCACGCCGGGTTGCTCGCCGGCCGCCGTCACGGCGTCGAGCAGCGCGAGTTTGGTCGCGCGATCGAGCGCGTTGTGCGCCGACGCCCGGGCCAGCGTGATGGTGGCGAGCCCGTGCGCCGTCTCCAGCCGTACCGTCGCGGATTTCGAGGTTGCTGTCATGGTGTCTCCAGGAGGGCTGGTCCGACAGTTCGATGATGGCCACGGCGCGGCGATGCTCTGCAACCCGTAGCTCTAATTATTTACCGAACATTCGGTAGGTTGGCAAGGGTGTATCGGCCCCTTGCCGTGCTGGATTTCGAGGACTGGGAGGATATGAGGCATGACGAACGCGCGCGCGACCCGCCGGACCGGACTGCCCGGCCGCCCCGGGTACGACCTGGATTCGCTCCTGGCCGTCGCGGTGAAGGTGTTCAACGAAAAGGGTTACGACGGCACCAGTATGGACGCGCTGGCTCGCGGGCTCGGCATCACCAAGTCCTCGATCTATCACCACGTGTCCGGCAAGGCCGAGCTGCTCGAGCTCGCGCTCGCCCGCGCGCTCAACGCGCTGTTCGCGGTCACCACGGAGGAGCGGGCGGTCACCGGCCCGCATATCGACCGGCTCGAGTACCTGGTGCGCCGCAGTGTCGAGATCCTCTGCGCCGAATTGCCGTACGTGACCCTGTTGCTGCGAGTACGCGGGAACACCCCGGCGGAGCGTCGCGCGCTGGCGCGGCGGCGCGAGTTCGACGACTTCGTCAGCGGTCTCGTCGTCGAGGCGGCGGCGGAGGGCGACCTGCGGCCCGGCATCGATCCGGCGCTCACCGCCCGGCTCGTCTTCGGCACGGTGAACTCGCTCATCGAGTGGTACCGGCCGAGGGCGGGCGGCTCGTCGACGGCGCTGGCCGACGCCGTCGTCGCCCTGGTCTTCGACGGGTTGCGCCGCGCCTGACCGGCGTCGCGGTCGCGAATTCGCCGCCGCCGCCGAGTGCTTGACAACGATCGGCGTCGGAGGGGATGGTAATTACCGACCGAACGTACGGTGGGACGGTGTCATCGTGAGCAGACTCCTGGAAAGCTACGTCCAAGGTCGCTGGTTCGCCGCGGCCGACGCGGGCAAGCCGCTGCTCAGCGCGATCGATGGGGCGGAGATCGCCCGGATCTCCTCGGCCGGCGTCGATCTCGCCGGCGCGGTCGACTACGCGCGCACGGTGGGCGGTCCCGCATTGGCGCGGTTGACCTTTCACGAACGGGCCGCGGCGCTCAAGGCGCTCGGACAGGCGCTGCTGGCGGGCAAGGAGGAGTTCTACGAGCTGTCCCGGCTGACCGGCGCCACCCGGCGCGACTCCGGCGTAGACATCGACGGCGGCATAGGCACCCTGCTGAGTTACGCGAGCAAGGCCCGGCGCGAACTGCCGAACAGCACGGTGTATCTCGACGGCGAGGTCGAAAGGCTCAGCAAGCAGGGAAGTTTCGTCGGCAGGCACATCTACACCGCGCGTCGAGGGGTCGCGGTGCAGATCAATGCCTTCAACTTTCCGGTGTGGGGCTTTCTGGAGAAGCTCGCGCCCGCGTTCATCGCCGGGGTGCCGTCGATCGTCAAGCCCGCCGGACAAACCGCTTACCTGACCGAGCTGGTATTCCGGCGCATCGTCGAATCAGGGTTGCTCCCAGCGGGTTCCGTACAACTGGTGGTGGGCGAGGCCCGCGGACTACTCGACCCGCTCGGCGGTCAGGACTCCGTCGCGTTCACCGGATCCGCCGACACCGCGGCGGCACTGCGCGCGCACCCCAATGTGGTCGGTGCGGGGGTGCGGTTCACGGCCGAGGCCGACTCGCTCAACGCGTCGGTGCTCGGACCCGACGTACGGACCGGCGACCCTGAATTCGAGCTGTACGTAACACAACTCGTCACCGAGATGATCGTCAAAGCCGGGCAGAAGTGCACCGCGATCCGTCGCGCGTTCGTCCCCGCGGCGCTAGTCGACGACGTGCTCGAGGCGGCTGCGGCCCGGCTGGCGCAAGTGGTGGTCGGCGATCCGCATGCCGACGGCGTAACGATGGGGGCGCTGGCCAGTCTGGAACAGCGCGCGGAAGTCGTGAAATCAATTCGGGGACTGACGAAGTCGGCCCGCATCGTGTTCGGTGATCCCGAATCTGTCCAGGTCGTCGGTGCTTGCGCGGACTCGGGCGCGTTCATGTCGCCGATCCTGCTGCGCGGCGGCGAGAAGACTGCGCCCGAGCCGCACGAGCTCGAGGCGTTCGGCCCGGTGGCGACGGTGCTCGACTACGACGACACCGGCGAGCTGATCGAGCAGGTCGCCCGCGGCAAGGGCAGCCTCGTCGCCTCGGTGGTGACGAAGGATTTGGCCCTCGCGCGCGAGATCGTGCTCGGCCTCGCGCCCTACCACGGCCGAATCCTGGTGCTGGACAGCGAGGACGCGCGCGAGTCGACCGGGCACGGCTCGCCGCTGCCGGTGCTGGTGCACGGCGGACCCGGGCGCGCGGGCGGCGGCGAGGAACTCGGCGGCATCCGGGGCGTGCTGCATCACATGCAGCGCACGGCGGTGCAGGGCACGCCGAAAGTGCTTACCGCGGTGGGGGATCAGTGGGTCGCCGGCACCGATCGCGTCATCGGCGACGTGCACCCCTTCCGCAAGAACCTGGGCGAGCTGAAGCTCGGCGACACCATCGTCGCGGGGCCGCGGGTGGTCAGCCGCGCCGATATCGCGCACTTCGCCGAGTTCACCGGCGACACGTTCTACGCGCACATGGACGAGGCCGCGGCGGCGGCCAATCCGCTGTTCGGCGGTATCGTCGCGCACGGATATCTCGTAGTGTCCCTCGCCGCAGGGCTTTTCGTCGACCCGGCGCCCGGCCCGGTGCTGGCGAATTTCGGGGTCGACAACCTGAGGTTCCTGACGCCGGTGCGGGCGCAGGACTCGCTGACCGTGACGCTGACGGCGAAGTCGATCACGCCGCGCCAGAGCGCGGCCTACGGCGAGGTTCGCTGGGACGCGGTGGTTGTCAATCAAAAGGACGAGGCCGTCGCGACATACGACGTGCTGACGCTAGTCGCCAAACCGGAGGAGTTATGAATTTTCGCATCGCTGTC
Organism: Nocardia tenerifensis NBRC 101015; assembly: GCF_000308715.1. Lineage (GTDB taxonomy): Bacteria > Actinomycetota > Actinomycetes > Mycobacteriales > Mycobacteriaceae > Nocardia > Nocardia tenerifensis. Next base: position 12,498 of record NZ_BAGH01000169.1, on the reverse strand, counting down.
TGCTACGGCAAGCCGGAGAATCCGGCGGCGTTCGACCAGCACTACACCGCCGTGCACATCCCGCTGGCGCGCGCGGTGCCTGGAATGACCGAATTCACCTGGGGCAAGGTGGCTTCGATCGGCATGGACGAGCCGCCGTACTACGCGGTGGCCAACATGTACTTCGCCGACGAGAAGGCGCTGCTGGCCGGAATGTCCTCGCCCGAGATGCTGGCGGCGGGCCGGGACCTGCGCAACTTCGCCACCGGCGGGGTGATGATGTACACGCAGGAGGAACAATCCGTCAGGTGAGTTCGCGGCCGCCGTTCGTCGAAACGAGTTCGGGCGCAAGGCATTAGCGCGACGCTCAGGGCTCCAGCAGATATTGGGCGACGATATAGCCGGAGTTGCCCGAGACGCCCGCGCCCGGCCAGGTGCCCGCGCCGAGGACGTACAGGTTCGGCACGAACGTGCGATGACCCGGCGCGGCCGCCATGGGACGCAGCGCGAAGCTCTGCGCGAGATCCTGTGCGCCGCCGTACGGATCGCCCGGACCGCTGTTCGGATTGAACGCCGCCAGGGTGGCGGGGGTGACGATCGAGCGGGTGACGATCGTCTCGGTCAGCCCGGGGACGTGCTTCTCGACGACCTCGAGCACGCGATCGGCGAAGCGGTTCACCACCTCGTCGGTCCAGGCGCCGTCGGCGGTGATCAGCCCCGCCGCGTCGCCGCGCGGATGGGTCGGCACGTCGGTGACCTGGATGCGCATCACGCTGGTGCCCGCGGGCGCGCGGGTGTTGTCGTGCGCGGTCGGCGAGTCGATGGTCATCGTCGGCCACGCGGGCAGCAGCCCGGCCCGCGCCTGGGCGACGTGCAGCGAGAGGCCGTCGAGCGAGTCGGTGAGGAACGGCTGGCCGATCCGCTCGAAACGCTTGTCCGCCCATGGAATCGGCACCGAGGTGGCCAGGTGTATCTGGAAAAGGCCGGTGCCGTAGCGGTATTTGCGCGCCTGCACCAGAAGCCGGTCCGGCACATCGGTCTCCGCGAGCAGCCACTCGTAGAGCTGGTCGGGGTTCGCCGAGGCGACGACGCTGTTCCTGGCCCGATACGCGCTGCCGTCGGACAGTTGCACGCCCACCGCGCGCCCGTCGGCGACCCGGATCCTGGTGACGGTGGCGCCGGTCTGGATGACGCCGCCGTGGCCGGTGACGATCTCGCCGAGCGCCTGGGCGAGTTTGCCGATGCCGCCCTGCGGGATCGGGTTGCCGGCCGCGGTGAAGCCGAGCGGGAAGATGGTCGTCCAGAAGGCCCCGCCCGCGTCGTCGGGGCCGTGGCTCACGTGGGCCGGCCAGGAGGCCAAAAGGCTTCGCATGGCAGGCGATTCGACCTCGGACACGGCCGAGCGCGCGCTGTCGAGCGCGACCTCGGCCAGCTCGGACCAGCCCTCGCCGTCGCGCACCAGCTTGGCCATGGTGATCCGGGCGGATTCGGCGGTCAGATCCTGACTTAGCAGCCCGAACGTCGCGCCCGTCGCCGGTCCGAGGGCCGAGACGATCGCGGCGACCGCCGAGCTGTCGCCGGGGTGCAGCCGATCTGCCTCCTCCGCCAGCGCGATCGGGTCGCGGGGGAAGACGGCGGTGGTGCCGTCCTCCATCGAGACGCCGGTCGGAAACTCCGGCTGAAGAATCTGGAGCCCCTGCTTCTGCAGGTCCGGGCCGAGGTCGCGCCACGCGGGGCCGCTGAGGAACAGAGGCACCGCCGAGGAGAACGGGTCGTAGATCACCCCCGGCGCCAGCTCGGCGCTGCGGACGAAGCCGCCGACCCGATCGTTGCGATCGATGACGAGGACCTCGTGTCCGGCCCTGCTCAGGTACGCCGCCGCTACCAACGCGTTGTGGCCGCCGCCGACGAAAATATGGTCGAAAGTCTGCATGGTGTCAGTCGACCAGCCTCGCCGGGGCGGCGTCGATATCTGTTGTCACTGACCGGACCGCGACTTCGGCGGGCTTGGTCGCGACGACGATCTCGAACGGTCCCACCAGCACCTCGACGTCGGTGAATCCGAGGTCGCCGAGCAGGCCGCGGTAGTCGGCGACCTCGCGCAGCATGCTGGCACAGCTGTCGACGCCGATGAGGAAGTACGACCAGAAGAACTGCCGCGCGAGCCGCTCGGCGTCGCGGAACTCCTCGCAGATGAGCACCCGCCCGCCCGGTGGCAGCGCGGTGTAGGCCTTCGCCAGCAGTTCGCGGGCCTGCGGTCGCTGCCAGTCGTGCAGCACCCGGACGAAGGACAGGATGTCGTACCCGGTCGGCAGCGGCTCCGCGAGGAAGTCGCCGCCGACGAAGCCCAGGCGGTCCCCGAGACCCGACTCGTCCCTGGTGCGCTCGACGAGGGGGCGCAGGGCGGGCAGGTTGTAGACGTCGGCGCGCAACCCCGGGTTGTCCCGGAGCAGAAGTGCGGCCAAGGTGCCGTCGCCGCCGCCGACGTCGAGCAGGCGTAGCTCGCCGCGCCGCAGGCTCAGGTTGGCGCGGAACGACTCGGCGATGGGTCCGATCCCGGCCGCCATGCTGTGTTCGAAACCGGCGACCTGTTCGGCGCTGTCGAGCGGCCAGCTGAAGTCCTCCGGCGCCATGGCGTGCGCGCCGCGGAGCACCTCGGGGAGTCTGCCGTAGAGCTTTCGCCACGGGTACCCGTCCCGGTCGCGCTCCAGCGAGGCCGGACCCAAGACGTCTTCGGCGGCGGCGTGCGCGCCCTCGGTGGCGCGATACCCTGTGTCTTGCAAGGTATCCGAAGGCTGCCGGGTGACGAGCCCCAGGCATTCGAGACAGTCGAGCAGCTTGTACAGGCGCATGGGTACCAGCTCGAACCGGTCACACAGCTCGCCGAGGCTGCACGGCCCGGCGTCCAGAACGTCGAGAATGCCCATCTCCCAGGCGGTCTCGACGACGTCGATGGCCTTGTCGCCGTTGAACAGCAGGCTCAGCAGGGCTCGGGGCGAGGTCGTCATTCACAGCGCCTTTCGTTCGGCGATCAACGCGTCCATGAACGCGTCGATCTCGTCGAGGGTGGTGTAGATGTGCGGGGCGAGTCGAAGGCCCTCGCGCCAGCTGCACACCATGCCGCGCCCGGCCAGCCGCTTCTTCACCGTCTCGTCGCCGGGGAAGCGCAGGCAGACGACGCCGCCGCGCAGGTGCGGGGTGCGCGGAGTGCGCACGGGGATGCCCGCGTCGTCGGCCCGTTCGATGATCAGGTCGGTGCATCGCAGCGAGTGTTCGCGGATCGCCGGGGCGCCTACCTGGGCGAGCAGGTCGAGGCCGACCCGAGACATCATGGCGGTCAACGGAATCGGGGTGCCGCCGGCGAGGCGTCGTGCGTCGGGCGCCCAGTCCTCGGCGGGCCGGAAGGACAGCGGATCGCGGCCGGCGAACCAGCCGGTCGCCGCGGGCCGCAGCGTGGGCAGCAGTTCCCGGCGCGCGTAGAGAAAGGCGGTGTGTGCGCCGCAGAGCCATTTGTGCGCGCCGCCGAGCACGAAGTCCACGTCGAGGGCCCGCAGGTGCAGCGGTACGACGCCGACGGTTTGGAAGGTGTCCACGATGACCAGTGCGCCCATCCGATGGGCCCGCTCGACGATGCGGTCGAGGTCGAGGACCGCGCCGGTGGTGTAGCTGCCGTGCGCGACACAGACGAGCAGGGTGCGTTCGTCGATCGCGGATTCGACTGCGTCGGTGTCGAAGTCGACGACCACCGGCTCCGCGCCGTATCTGGCGAAGCCGTGCCACAGGAACGGCACGGTGGGGAACTCACGGTCGGTGGTGACCACCTTCGTGCGCTCGCCGCCGAAGTCGAAACAGGTGGCGAGCCGGCCGAGCAGGGTGGTCAGATTCGCGTCGGTGACCACGGTTCCCGTTGGCGCGCCGAGGAATTGGGACAGGGCGTGCACATAGCCGTCCAGCTCTTCGAGCCAGCCGCCCCAGGCGTCGTCCCGCCAGTCGCGCACCGTGTTCCAGTAGCGGGCGAGGACGTGCTCGACGCCGCGCGGCATCGCCCCCGTCGAGTTGCTGTTGAGGTACACACAGGTTTCGAGTACCGGGAACTCCGCGCGCAGCGTCGCCTCGTTCATCTGGCCGTGGACTCCCGGCTCGCGCCGGGCGCGTAACCGCCCGCGCTGCTCCAGTTCTCGGTCAGCTCGCTCCTGACCTGCCACAGCGAGCGGAACAGGGGCTTGGTCATCCGGCCGGTGAGGACCTTGGTCGGCACGCCGTCCAGGGCGTTCACCCCGCGGCCGACGCCGATTGTTCTGCGCACCAACATGAAATGGGCGATGAGCCACTGCTGGAAGCGCTCGTCGATGTCGACCAAGAGCTCGCAGACGCGTTTGAGTTCGGGCTGCGCGTTGGCGGCGTACACCTGCGCGACCCGGACACCGCGGCGGTCGAGGAGCCGATCCAGCGCCGCCTCGACCTGTTCGGCCGCGGTGTGCACCGCGTTGTAGCCGGGCGACTCCTGGCCGCTGCCCTTGCCGAGGCTGCGGCGAATGGTCTGGTAGGTGTCGGGGGTCATGGTCTCCAGGACCCCGATCTCGCGTGCGAGACAGTCGGCGATCCGGATCGTCCGGTCCAGCCGCGCCGACGCCTCCCACAGCTCGTCCCGGTCCACCTCGCCGACGATCCCGGCGAGTTCGTGGGCCAGCAGCTTGAGCCAGACCTCCTGGGCCTGGTGCACGATCTGGAACATGAGCTCGTCCGGGTGCGTGAGCTCCCCGGTCGCCGTCTGCAACGACAGCAACTCCCCGGTGCGCAGGTACACCTCGTAATCGGTGGTGCCCACCCCGACCCAGGTCTTCAGAACCGCATTGAACACCGGTTTGGCCAGCGCCTCACGCAGCTGTTCCTCCGCGGTATGCCCCGCCCTCGTAGTCACGACATTGCCTCCTGATACTGTGCCGCCCTACGTCATCGGCGACATCCGTGGCCCCGCCCGGCCCCGCCGATCACCCCCGACCGAATAGCCTGTGCCACAGTGGCACGCGCGATCGTGCCCACGCACTGTTTCGGTCCGGCCACCGGATCGATCGACGCCCGACCGGCGGGTGCGGTCAGGGGAGGGCGTGCAGGCCGAGGTAGCGGCCGGGGATCGGCTGGGTGGGGGACTCCTCGGACCACATGATGGTCACCACCCACCAGCGTTCGTCCTGGTGCAGGAGCTGAATGCTGTTGACGCCGCGCACGAACGGGTTGCCGTGCGGGGTCTCGCGGGATTCGTAGGTGCTCATGACGTGCACCAGCGGACCGAAACACTCTGTCCTGCGGGCGATTTCGCGCTCATAGAACGGCTGCGCCAGCAGCACGGGCTGGATCTGCTCGATGAAGGCCTCGCAGTCGAGCACCTGCCCGCCCACGTGGTTGTCGGTGAGGGGCTCGGCGGGGATCAGGCGGGCGCCCGGCAGGAAGAGCGCGCGGAGGCGGTCGTAGTCGCGCGGGCCCGGCGGTCCGGAGATCACGTCGTACAGCGCGAGCAGGATCTTGTCGACGGTGGCGGTGTCGCGCCGGGTCCGTTCGGTCAGTGTCGTCATGATCCGCATTGTGGGTGCGGGGTCGCCGAACCCGGCCGGCTCGGTCCGTTGAGCGAACCGTCGTTGTCGCCGCGGCACGGTATCGGGGCAGACTGAGCCCCGGGAACGGCGGGAGGACAACGACAATGCGCAGCGCCGAGGAGACTTCGCGGCTGACCGAGGCGATGATGAGCGCGGCTCTCGACGCCGGCCTCGTCATGCGCAGCGCCGAGGACGAGACGCTCGACGGCCGCACGGTCCGCCTCGACGGCAGGCAGCGGCTGAACTTCGGCTCGTGCGGTTACCTCGGGCTCGAGCTGGACTCCCGGCTCCGGACGGCCGCGTGCGAGGCCGTGATGCGGTACGGCACACAGTTTTCCTCGTCGCGCGCCTACCTGGAGGCGCCGCTGTATCCCGTGCTCGAGCAGCTGCTCGGCGAGGTATTCGGCGGCCACGTTCTGGTCACGCCCAGCACCACGCTCGGCCACCAAACGGCGCTACCGGTGCTGGTCGGCGGGAATGACGCCGTGGTCTTCGACGCGCAGGTGCACCACAGCGTCCAAGCGGTCGCGCCCTACCTGCACGCCCAGGGCACGACGGTGGAGTTCGTCGCGCACAGCGATATCTCCCAGCTGGAGCGCGCGATCGAGCGCCTCGGTCGCGCGCATCGCCGGGTCTGGTATCTGGCCGACGGCGTCTACAGCATGTTCGGCGACCTCGCGCCGCTGCCCGCGCTGACCGCCCTGCTCGACCGTCACGAACAGCTGCACCTGTACATGGACGACTCGCACGGCGTCGGCTGGTGCGGCAGGCACGGTCACGGTCCGACGCTCGACCTGCTCGCCGGGCACGAGCGCGTCGTCGTCGCGGCCTCGCTGAACAAGTCGTTCGCCGCCGCGGGCGCGGCAATCGTGCTCCCGTCCGCCCGGCTGAAGAGCCGGCTGCGGATGCTCGGGGGACCGGCCATCTTCTCCGGTCCGATCCAGCCGCCCCTGCTCGGCGTCGCGGTGGCCTCGGCCGAAATCCATCTGAGCCCCGAACTGGCCGAGCGTCAAGCGACGCTGCGCGAGCGAATCGAGTTGTGCACCAGGCTGATGCGGGAGTCGGGTCTGCCGCTCGCGAACGCGGCGGTGAGTCCGATCCGGCACGTCACGATCGGGCGGCCGGCGGACGCGCAGAAGGTGGCCGAACGCCTCCTCTACGAGGGGGTCTACACGAATCTGGCTACTTTCCCGGCGGTTCCGGCCAGGCTCGCGGGCATTCGAACGACAATTACTGTGCACCATCGGCTCTCGGATATCTCCGAACTGGTGCGCGCACTCGACAGGCACGTTCCGGCGGAGTTCCGCTCGGCCCCACAGGCTGTCGGTTCGTGTGTCTGACGACGCTTGCCGCGCAATGAGTTCAGCGCAGATACCAGCCGGTGCCGCCGATCGGCACGTCCTCGTGGATGCGGGGCATGTGCTGGTCGAAGAACAGGGTGGCGGTGAGCTCGGCCCGGCTGCGGACCCGGAGTTTGGCGAAGACCCGTTTGATATGGTCGTCGACGGTGTGCGGGGACAGGATCAGCGATCGGGCGATCTCGGCCCGGGAGTAGCCCCTGGCGAGCAGCTTGACCACGTCGCGCTCCCGGACGGTGAGCCGGTAGCAGTCGGCGACCGGCGCGGCGATCTCGACCGGCCTGCCGGCCTCGATGATGATCGACAGCTGCTCGCCCGCGCCGCTGAGCCGCTCGGCGTACAGGGTGAGCCAACGCCCGGCCCTGGTGCGGACGCGGCCGCGGGCACGGCCGGGGCGCGAGCGCGCCTGATGCGCGAGATTCAAGACCCGGTAGGGCAATTCGCGCCGTGGATCGACATCGTCATCGATCTGCGCGAGCCAGTGCGCCGCGGCGGCCGAGGTGCTGATCCGGTCGAGATCCGGATCGAGCAGGATAAGGCCGGGCCCCTCGGCATCGTCGCCGACGGCGATCTCGGTCAGCGTCATCTCCCGGCGGATCGCGTCGGCGACCGCACCGGTCGAGCCCTCGACCAAACGTGTTTCGGCGGTGGAGAAGTCGGGAGCGTCGGCGGCGCGGAACAGGACCAGCGCACCCCAGATAGTGGCGTTGTCGCCGAACAGCACGCGCATCTCGCGGGTCATCCCGCTCGGCGCCAGCACCTCCCGGTAGCGCAGGCTCGTCTCGGGGCGACCGCCGGTGGCCTCCCACAATGTCACCGCCCGGCGCGGGCCGCGGGCCAGGGTGGGCAGCGCGAGCGCGTCGCCGCCGCGCACCTCGATGTCGAGCAGTTGCGGCAGGTATTCCCGCGGCAGTCCGTCCCGGTGGAAGCCGCCGGTGGGCAGCACCGAGGCGGGGTCGATCGTCAGCGCGCACCACGCGTCGAACGGAACGGCCCGGCGCAGGGTCGCGGCGACCGCGCACTGCAGTGCGAGCGCGCCGGAGGAGATCCGGCACGCGGCCGCCACGCCCGCGGCCAGCACGTCCAGCGATCTCCCCTGCATATTCTCAGTATCGCGCCCGGCCTCGCCCGGCGGATCCCCCGGAATCGGGGACATGTGCCGATCGCGGTCGTGGCGCGGAAGGCGACCTGCCGCGCGCGAACCGGGGGATATGATCGGTGCGACCTCTCGAGGGTGGAGTGAACGGGCGGCCGGCGGGGTGGCGTCCGTCCGACGATGGACAGGAGGTCGGCCGAGCCCGCGCTCCCGGGATCGGCTGTGGCGCAATGGAAATTCTCGTACTCGGCCCGGTCGTCGTGCGGGCCGCCGACACCGTGATCGCGGTGGATCGCCCGCTGCAGCGCGCGGCCCTGACCTGTCTCGCCCTCGCCAAGGGGCTGCCCGTTCCGGACAGCAGGCTGGCGGCCGGGCTCTGGGGCGACGAGGCGCGCGAGCGTCCGCCGCAACGCCTGTGGAACGTGATCTCCCGGTTGCGCGCCACCCTGGGGCCGCACGCGGACGCCGTCGAGCGGACCGCCGCCGGCTACCGCTGCACCGCGATCATGCCGGATCTGCTGGCGGCGGAGGCGGCGGCCGGCCGCATGCGGGCGGCGCAGACCGCCGGTGAGCACGCGGTGGTTCGCGCGGAATCCGCGGCGGCGCTGAACTATTGGCGCGGCTCGTCGCTGGCGGACGTGCGGACCGCGCCCTTGGCGCTCGCCGAGGCCCAGCGGCTCGACGCTTGGCGTCTGGAGCTCAGCGTCGCGGGCATCACCGCGGCGATCGAGTCCGGCGACGCGGGCGAGGTGGTGACCGAGTTGTCGCGCCTGGTCGCCGCGCATCCCGTGCACGAGACGCTGGGCCGGCTACACGCCCTCGCGCTCTATCGAACCGGACGCCAAGCCGACGCACTGAGCGGCCTCGACCGGCTGCGCCGCGAACTGGCCGCCCGGCTCGGCGTCGCCCCCGCCGAGGAGACCGTCACGCTGGAACAGCGCGTGCTGCGCCACGATCCGCAGTTGCGCCGCTCGTCGTCCCACGGCGGCGGCCGGACCGTGGACCCGGACGAGGGCTGTGTGGGATGCGAGATCGCCGCCGGGACAGACCTTCCCGGCCCGGTGACCTCGTTCCTCGGTCGCGAACGCGAAATGTCCGCGCTGGTACGGCAATTGCCCGAGCCAGCAACGATCACCCTCACCGGCGGGCCGGGGTGCGGCAAGTCGCGCTTGGCGCTGGAGGCGGCTCGCGCGGCCGCACGGGCCGGTCGCCGGGTCGTCGCCGTGCAGCTCGCCGCCGTGCGGGACGCGAATCTGGTGGGGCAGGCGATCGCCACCGTCGCCGGCGTCGAGGCCGCGCCGGGCGAAGAACTCCCCGAACTGGCCACGGAGTTGGCCGGCAACCTGCTGCTGATCGACAACGCGGAGCACGTGGCCGACGAGGTGAAGGCGATCGTCACCGAATTGTCCGCCGCCACACCGGGGCTCACGACGCTGATCACCTCCCAGGTGCCGCTGGGCTGCCACGGCGAGGACGTCCGGCCCGTCGGCGCGTTGGATCGCCGGTCGAGCCTGGCCCTGTTCGCGGACCGCGCCAAGATCTCGCTCGACGAGTCCACCAGGGACGAGGCGGTGCGGATCTGCGCGACCGTGGACTGGCTGCCGCTCGGCATCGAGCTGGCCGCCGGCCTCACCAGAACGCTGTCGCTGAGTCAGCTGGCCACCCGCATCACCGACACGATGCGGCTGCTGGTGGGCGGCGCGCTCTACGGCGGCAGCGACCGGCACGCCTCGCTGCGCATCGCGCTGGACTGTAGCTACCAGATCCTTGACCCGGCAACGCAATCCGTGCTGCGGGGGATCGGCGTCTTCGCGGGCGGCTTTCCGCCGGAGGCCGTCGCCGCGGTGCTGCCCGCCGACCTCGACGCGGACCGGATCGCCTCCGCCATGGCCGAGCTCGAGCACCGCAACCTGATCACGGTGCTGACCGACGGCGCCTACCGGCGCTGCACGCTGCTGGAGACGGTGCGCGACTATGCGCAGAGCCGGCTCGCGGCCGAAGGCGAGCTGGCCGCCGCGCGCGCCCGGCATGCCCAGTGGTGCCTCGATCACGTGTGCGCGGCGATCGACACCCACGGGGAGGGCACCGCGGAGGGGGTGGCGGCGATCTTCGCCGAGTGGCCGAATATCGCCGAGGCTCTGGATCGTTCGCCCGGCACGCCCGCCGCCGCCACCGCGTTGCGGCTGGCGGTCGCCATGGACCGCCCGTGGCTCATGCGGTCCTGGTACACCTACGCCGGCCGCTACTACGGGCCCCTCCTGGCGAGCACCGACATTTCGGCCGCGGACCGCGCGGACGCGCTGAGCCGCTGGGCCTTTCACTGGATGATGATCGGCAGCCTCGATGAGGCCGCCGATCTGCTCGACGAGGCGGCGACGCTGATCGACCCCGAAGACGGTGGCGCCGTGGCCGTCTCGGTGCACTACTGCCGCGGCTGTATCGACGTCGAACGCGCGCGCTATCGGCAGGCCGTCGACACCCTGCGCACCGCAGCGGAGTTCGCGCGTCGCACCGGCAACGTCCAGCGCGAGTCCGCGTGCATAGACGCCTGCGCGTCCGCCCAGCTGTTCGCCGGTGACGCGCAGGCGGCGGCCGAGAACTTCCGGCGCGCCGCCGACCTCGACCGCACGATGGGCGACCAGCACGGCTTGGCGCGGGGGCTCAGCAATCTGGCGAAGGCCTTGGCCGCGCTCGGGCGCACCGACGAGGCGCTGGCGCACGCGGCCGAGTCCGACGACTACGCAAAGCGCTTCGACGACCGCCACATCCTCGCCCTCACCCAGCAGGTCAGGGCCGGAATCGCCGCGGCGGCGGCCGATCTCGACGCGGCCGAGGTGCACTGCCGGACCGCGCTGACCTATATGGGCGACGAGATCGGCACGGCGGAGATAGATCTCGCCGACGTACTGATCGAACGCGGAGAACTGGCCGAGGCCCGCGCACTCCTGGACCGCGTCTTCGGCGACTCGGCACACGGCCAGACCACGCGGCTGGCCGCCATGCCGGTGTCGGCCGCATTGGCCTGCGCCGAAGGCGATTTCGCGGCGTCCGCGCGGATCGTCGAGGAGACGACGGCCGCGCACGCGGCCTCCGGCTTCGGCTGGCCCCGCTATGTCGAGCGGCTGGCAGCGGTCCGCCGTCGGCTGTCGGACCAGGCGCGCTGAGTCAAGGACGTTGCGCGGTCGCGAGATAGCCACCGAGCCCGACGAACGCCGCGCCGGTGACTCGGTCGATGTTCCGATGAGCGCGAGCGGTCAGGTCCAGCCGGCCGAGCACGCCGCCGAGCACCGTATAGGCGATGGCGGAGCACGCTTCGATGCCGATGTAGGCCGCGGCCAGGATCAGCAGCGAGCCGCTCGCGTCCGCACCGGAGGGGAGGAACTGCGGCAGGAACGCGGCGAACAGCAGCATGGCCTTGGGATTGGTTGCGGCGACCAGGAGCTCGCCACGCATGGCACGCCGGACCCGACCCAGCGCGGTGAGTTCGGGAACGTCTGGCTCGTCGGTGACCGGCGAGCGCCGGGCGCGCCACAGCGTGCTCAGGCCGAAGTAGAGCAGGTACGCGACCCCCACCCATTTGACGAGGTCGAAGACCAGCGCCGAGCGGGTCAGCAGCGCGCCGAGACCGATGGCGACCGCGACCGTCATCGACGCGAAGACGGCGAACCGCGCGCCGAGCGCGATCGTGGCGGGCGCGGTGCCGTATCGGATCGCGTTTCGCACGCTGAGCAGCTGGTTCGGCCCGGGAATCAGCGAGAGTGCGACGGCGGCGGGCACGAACGCGGTCCAGTCGATCGATGCGGTCATCCCCCCGACGATATCCGCGCCGCCGTACGCGGCTGGTGCCCGGACCGTGTGGCTCACTCGGCTCGTTCGTCGGGAGTGGCCGCGTGCCCTGCCTTTCCGTTGGTTCGTCGCTCGCGTTTGAGCTCGGCCTCGTGCAGGTGACGCTGCCCGCCGGTGAACTGCCTCGCGCGCTCTTCCCACTCGCGGAGACAGCGGTAGTAGGTTTCGTCGTAGTCCTCGACGACCTGGAAGGTCCAGCGGCCCGGTAGGACATTGCGGCCGACCAGCTCTCGGACCAGCTGGGCGGCGAAGGTGTCGTGCCCGGCCTCGCGCAGCTGGTCCGCAGCGCTCTCGACGGCGAAGTCGGCGGTGCCGGTGAGGCGGTGGAACTGGTAGAGGTGGCCGCGCGCGACCTCGATGATTTCGAGCGCCTCGGTCAGTTTTCCGACGGCCGCGACGGTGGCCGGGTCGTAGGCGTCGGCGGCGGGCTCGTGGTCGTCCAGGCGTGGGTCGGAGGTTTGCGTCATGCGGGTCGGATACCCACCTGTTCGTTAATGATGCATTAACGATGCATCGAAGTTTGCTGACCGGCGTGGCGGTCTCGTGGGGGAGCAGCGCCCGCGTGGCAGCGCACGTCGTCATCGCGCGCGACACGCGTCACCGAGTTCGATGCAACGATTGTGCA
>NZ_BAGH01000170.1 GCF_000308715.1 Nocardia tenerifensis NBRC 101015 | reverse complement strand
AGATCTCCTTCAGGTGATCGAACGGTTCCAGGCAGTCGGCGCAGCGGTACTGGGCCTTGCACAGCGAGGCGCCGAACTCGGAGACGCGGACGGTGTTCGAGGAGGTGCACCGGGGGCACTCGACGGCGCGGCGCGTGGCGGTCAGCGTCAGCGGGATGGGGCCGGTCGCGCGGCGCGGGGCCGGACCGGGCACGGAATACCCTGCGGCGCTGAGCTTTCGGCGGCCTTCGGCGGTGATCCAGTCCGAACTCCATGGGGGAGTGAGGGATATCCGGATCTCCACGCGGTCATAGCCGTGCGCGCGGAGTTCACGGACGAGGTCCTCGCGCATGGTGGCCATCGCGGGGCAACCCGAGTACGTCGGGGTGAGCGTGACGAGCACCCGCCCGCTCTCGTCCACCGTGACGTCGCGCAGCACGCCGAGGTCGGCCAGCGTCAGCGCCGGAAGCTCCGGATCGGTGACCGAGGCCGCGATCTCGCGGGCGCGGCAGAGGTCGGCGGTCACCAGAGTCCCTCCGGATGCGCGCGGGCGAGGCCCTGCAACTCGGCGAGCAACGGCCCCATCGCCGCGGTGTGCACGCCGTCTCTGCCCGCGGGTCCGCCGACGCCGCGCAGGGCGGGCAGGTCGAGTGCCGCGGCGCGCGACACCTCGGCGAGAATCGAGTCGAACTCGGCGCGCACGTCGCGCGGGTCGACGCCGACCGCGGCCCGCGACAGCGCGCGCTCCTCGGCGGTCGGGGCGAACAGCTCGTCCACGTACGGCCAGACCCGGTGCAGTGCGTCGCGCACACGTCGCATGGATTCGGTTGTGCCGCAACCGAAGGTGACCACCCAGCGGGCCGCGTAGTCGCGATGGTAGGTCAGCTCCTTGACGCCCTTGTCCGCCACGGCGGCCAGCACCGGATCGCGGGACGCGCGCAGCCGATCGAAGACGGCCAGGCGCCAGGTCGCGAAGATCAGCAGGCGGACCATCGTCGTGGCGAAGTCGCCGTTGTCGAGTTCACAGAGGCGCACGTTGCGGAATTCGGCTTCGGACCGGAAGAAGGCCAGCGCGTCCTCGGCGGGCACCGGCGAGGTGCCGGAGACCGACGGCACGACGGAGGCGTCGGCCGCGGCGGCACGGGCCAGCAGCAGGCGCGCCTGCCCGAGCAGGTCGAGGCCGACGTTGGCCAGCGCCACCTCTTCCTCGAGTTCCGGTGCGCGCGTGGGCCATTCGCACAGCCGCTGGGCGCTGACGAGCGCGTCGTCGCCGAGCATGAGGCAGTACGCGGCGAGCGCGCGGGGCTCGACGTCGTCCGCGACCGTGGTGTCGACGCCCGCCAGCGGGTCGTCGAAGCCGGTCCCGAATGCCCAGCGGCCGAGGGAGTCCTCGTCCACCAGGCCCTCATAGGCGTTGTCGTGGTCGTTAGGGGAAGCTGCGCTCATGGATGCCGGGCCTCACATGTGCGGAACATTGTCGGGGATCTCGTAGAACGTGGGGTGGCGGTACACCTTGTCGCCGCTGGGGGCGAAGAACGGATCCTTCTCCGCCGGGCTCGCCGCGACGATCGAGTCCGACCGCACCACCCAGATGCTGACGCCCTCGTTGCGCCGGGTGTACACGTCGCGCGCGTGCCGCAGGGCCATCGCGTCGTCGGCGGCGTGCAGCGATCCGACGTGC
>NZ_BAGH01000171.1 GCF_000308715.1 Nocardia tenerifensis NBRC 101015 | reverse complement strand
ACGCCCTCAGCCCGGCCGAACGCCGCGTCGCCGCCCTCGCCGCGCGCGGCAAACGCAACCGCGACATCGCCGCCGCCCTCGACATCACCACCAGCACGGTCGAGCAGCACCTCACCCGCGTCTATCGCAAGCTCGAGATCTCCCGCCGGACCGAACTCGCCTTCGCCATGGGCGAAACCTGAACTCAGTCCGTCGGCCGGTTGTCGATCACCCTGCGCGCCTTGCCGATCGAGCGTTCGATCGCCCCGGGCGCGACGACCTGTACGGAAACGGTCACGCCCACACGGTCTTTGATCAGCGTGCGCAGGGCGGTCGACGCGGTGGAGTACTGATCATGGAGGACGGCGGGCCGGGCCTCGACCCGGATGGTCAAGGTGTCCATGCGGCCGGTGCGTTCGAGCACGCAGTGGAACTGCGGCGCCAGCGCCGGGACGGTCAGGATGAGTTCCTCTATCTGCGTGGGGAACAGGTTGACCCCGCGCAGGATGATCATGTCGTCGCTGCGCCCGGTGACCTTCTGCATGCGGCGCATGGTGCGGGCGGTCCCCGGCAGCAGGCGGGTCAGGTCGCGGGTGCGGTAGCGCACGATCGGCATCGCCTCCTTCGACAGCGAGGTGAACACGAGCTCGCCCTCCGCGCCGTCCGGCAGCACCGCGCCGGTCTCCGGATCGATGACCTCCGGATAGAAGTGGTCCTCCCAGATGTGCAGTCCGTCTTTGGTTTCCACGCACTCCATGGCGACGCCGGGGCCGATCACCTCGGAGAGTCCGTAGATGTCGACGGCGTCCATGGCGAGGGTCTGCTCGATCTCGTCGCGCATCCGCTCGGTCCAGGGTTCGGCCCCGAACACCCCGATCCGCAGCGAGGTGGCGGCGGGGTCGAGGCCCTTGGCGACCATGGCGTCGGCGATGGTGAGCATGTAGGAGGGCGTGACGAGGATCGCGTCGGGCCGGAAGTCGGCGATGAGCTGGATCTGACGCTCGGTCATCCCGCCGGACATCGGAATCACGGTGCAGCCCAGCCGTTCCGCGCCGTAATGCGCGCCGAGCCCGCCGGTGAACAGCCCGTAGCCATAGGCGACGTGCACGATGTCGGTGGGCTTGACCCCGCCGGCCCGCAGGCTCCGCGCGACGAGCTCGGCCCAGTTGCCGAGGTCGTTCGCGGTGTAGCCGACGACGGTCGGCCAGCCGGTGGTGCCGGAGGACGCGTGGATGCGCGACACCCGATCTCGCGGCACCGCGAACATGCCGAACGGATAGTTCGCGCGCAGTTCCTTTTTCGTCGTGAACGGGAACTTGGCCAGATCGCCGAGGTCCTTCAGATCGCCCGGATGGACTCCGGCGTCGTCGAACGCGCGCCGGTAATGCGGCACGTTGGTGTACGCGTGGTGTAGCGACCAGCGCAGCCGTTCTAGCTGGAGCGTGGAAATGCGGTCCCGCGAGGCGAATTCGATATCCGAGTCGGGGGTGTCGGTGGGGGTCGGTACCACGCCGGTCATCGCAGAGCTCCAGGGTCAGACGTCGAAATCGACTTGCAGGGTGTCACTTAAGGGAAAGGATTGGCAGGTGAGCACGAATCCGGCGGCGACCTCGGACTCGTCGAGCGCGTAGTTGCGGCGCAGCTCCACCTCGCCGCGGGTGACCACGGCGCGGCAGGTGCCGCAGACGCCGCCCTTGCACGCGAAGGGCAGATCCGAGCGCATGCGCGAACCGGAGTCGAGCACCGACTCGTCCCTCGGGATCGCACCGGTGACCGACCGGCCGTCGAGCGTGAGGGTGACCTCGCTGGTCGGGCCGGTCACGCCGGGTTCGCGGTGCCGCTCGGGCGGCGGCGGGACGTCGCCGACGTAGAACAGCTCGTGATGGATTCGGCTCCGGTCGATGCCGAGTGCGGCGAGCACGCCTTGCGCGTCGGTGATCATGCCGTGCGGGCCGCAGAGCCAGAAGTGGTCGATCTCGGCGACCGGCACTACCGCGCACAGGATTTCGCGCAGGCGCCGGGCATCCAGTCTGCCGCTGAAGAGTTCGACCTCGCGCGGCTCGCGCGAGAGCACGTGGATGAGGTGCAGGCGCGGACCGAACCGGTCCTTGAGGTCGGCGATCTCCTCGGCGAACATCACCGACCGGGTGCGCCGATTGCCGTACAGCAGAACGACTTCTGCCGCCGGGTTGGCCAGCATGGACGACGCGATCGAGAGCATCGGCGTGATGCCGGACCCGGCGGCGATCAGCACGTGCCTGCCGCCCCGCGCCGGGTCGGCGACGAACGTGCCGGTCGGTCCCTGGACCTCGATCTCGTCGCCCGCCCTGACCTGATGCACCAGCCACGAGGAGAACAGCCCGTCGCTCACCTCGCGCACGCCGACCCGCGGCGGCGAGCCCGCCGGCGCGCAGATGGAGTAGGAGTGGCGATGCTCGAC
>NZ_BAGH01000172.1 GCF_000308715.1 Nocardia tenerifensis NBRC 101015 | reverse complement strand
GCTCGCTGAGATGCCGGTGCGGTGATGCCGCGGAACTGTGCGGGTCACCGCCAGCGTGGTGACGGCAGTGCGGCCGAGCCGGGGCGGGGTCCGTCACCAGGGCGGTCACGCCGTCCGGGGGTTGCCGATCGGGTGCCGATACCAGCGCGGTCGGCCGTACGGGGTGCCGCCCAGGGTGCCGATACCGGCGCGGTCGGCCGTACGGGTGCCGCCCAGGGTGCCGATACCGGCGCGGTCGGCCGTACGGGTGTCGCCCAGGGTGCCGACACCGGTGCGGTCAAGCCGCGTGGCCGCCGACACGGGTGCGGTCAAGCCGCGTGGCCGCTGACACAGGCGCCGACACCGGAGGGCAAGCCATGCGAGTCGCCGCGAGGTGTCGACGCCCCCGAGGGGCACGTCGTCCGGGGTCAACACTCGCGAGGACAAGCCACAAAGGGTGCCGATGATGGAGGGCGAGACGGCGCGGGTCGCACCATGGTGCACCTGCGCGAAGACCCGCCCGCAGCTGTCACATCCATCGAGGAGAGTCATATGGTTGCCCGCGAAGATCAGTAAGCGACCATATGACTCTCTGCATTCGACCGCCCGGCGGCCCGAACGGCACATCCTTTACGGCGCGGGCAGGCGGTCGAACCGGGCCGAGCTGATCACCCGCTCGTCGAGCTCCTCCGGCGCGCCGCTCTCCCGAGCCCGTCGTTCCCTCGATCCCGCACTCTCTCTCAGGATCCGCACCGTCTCTCGGGCACTAGAGGCGGTGCGGATCCCGAGAGAGAGTGCGGGATTCTGGTTGACCGCGGTGTCGGGCCGGTCGGTGGTGGCCCGGGTGGTCGTCGTCTCGGATTCAGGCGTGGGTGGTGTGAGTAGTGGGTACGCTCGATTGGTTTATTACTGAACGACATTGGGGATCGGCATGGTGGCGCCTACTCGTGCGGACAAGTTCTCCTTCGGATTGTGGACGGTCGGCTGGCGGGGCAGGGACCCGTTCGGCGACGCCACCCGGCCGGAGCTGGACGCGGTCGAGGCCGTGCACCGGCTCGCGGAGCTGGGCGCCTATGGCTTGACCTTCCATGACGATGATCTTTTTCCCTTCGGCGCGTCCCACGCCGAGCGGCAGCGGCGCGTCGAGCGGCTGCGGACCGCGCTGTCCGAGACCGCCATGGTGGTGCCGATGGTCACCACCAATCTGTTCACCCATCCGGTGTTCAAGGATGGCGGGTTCACCAGCAACGACCGCGACGTGCGCCGGTTCGCGCTGCGCAAGGTGCTGCGAAATGTGGAGCTGGCGGCCGATCTCGGCGCACAGACCTATGTGCTGTGGGGCGGGCGCGAGGGCGCGGAGTACGACAGCGCCAAGGATGTGCGCGCGGCGCTGGACCGGTATCGCGAAAGCCTGGACCTACTGACCACTTTCGTGCGTGACCGTGGCTACGACCTGCGTTTCGCGCTCGAGCCCAAGCCCAATGAACCGCGCGGCGACATCTTGCTGCCGACCGTGGGGCACGCACTGGCCTTCATCTCCACGCTCGAACACCCGGAGCTCGTGGGCGTGAATCCTGAAGTGGGACATGAACAAATGGCCGGCCTCAACTTCATGCACTCGGTCGCGCAGGCGCTGTGGCAGGGCAAGCTGTTCCACATCGATCTCAATGGGCAGCGCGGCGTCAAGTTCGATCAGGATCTGGTGTTCGGGCACGGCGATCTGATGAACGCCTTCAGCCTGGTCGACCTATTGGAGAACGGCGGCCCGGACGGCACGCCCGCCTACGACGGACCTCGGCACTTCGACTACAAGCCCTCGCGCACAGAGGATCTCGCGGGGGTGTGGGACTCGGCGGCCGCGAATATGCGGACCTATCTGCTGCTGAAAGAGCGCACTCGCACCTTCCGCGCCGATCCCGAAGTGCGACAGGCACTCTCGGAGTCCGGCGTCACCGAGCTACGCAGCCCCACGCTCGCCGCCGGGGAAACCTACGACGCACTGCTGGCCGATCCGGCGCTGGAGAGCTTCGACGCCGACAAAGCGGCGCAGCGCGGCTACGGGTTCGTGCGACTGAACCAGCTGGCGCTGGAGCACCTACTCGGTGCGAGGTGAACGCAGAGCAAGGCGAGCGCCGAAAGCGCTGTGGCGCAAGCGGTTCGGGCGACGGGCTGGCCGGGGCGTCGACCGAGCGCCTCAACCGGCTGCGCGACCGCGCCCAGTCACGACGCCTCGCTGCACGCCATCACCGGCGACGACGTGCCGAGCGTGCTGCTCGAGCACGGTGGGGTGTCCTTGCCGGAAGTGGTTGTGCGGCGTCGACCTGGTCGGCCGCTTACACGTTGCCGCGAGAGAGCCTGCGGCGCAACGCCTCCCGCTTCGCGTCTCCCGCGTCGTGCCTTCCGCTTCGTGTCTCCCGCGTCGTGCCTTCCGCTTCGTGTCTCCCGCGTCGTGCCTTCCGCTTCGTGTCTCCCGCGTCGTGCCTTCCGCTTCGTGTCTCCCGCGTCGTGCCTTCCGCTTCGTGTCTCCCGCGTCGTGCCTTCCGCATCGCGTCTCCCGCGTCGTGCCTCCCGCATCGCGTCTCCCGCGTCGTGCCTCCCGCTTCGCGTCTCCCGCTTCGCGTCTCGCGCCTCGCGCCTCGCGCACCGAGCTAGTCCGATGCACTGGCTCGAGCAACGTCACCATCGCCAACTTGTCTGATCGGCTTCTGCGACGAGGCATTCTGCCGAGGGCGACTTTGTCTGGGCGCGGCAGGCCGCCGCGGGTCCCCTGCGGGGACGTGATGCCGTCTCTCGCGGCACAGCGGCCCTCACCCCGGCTCGCAACGCCGGGGCTTCGCCACCTCACTGCTGGAGCAGCGCCTCGCAGGCTCGACCACTGCTGGACCGCCTGCCGCACGCCGGTGCCCACCGCGACGCCGTGCCGAGGCCCGCATCGCGGATGCGCGAACTAGTCGAGGACCGGACCTCGGATCGTCACCGAATCGGTCGAGCCCCTTCCATCGGCGACCGCGATCCCAGCGGAGCCACCCACGGGGGCTCGATGAGAATCGAATTCAGCCGGGCAACTTGCCGAGTAGCCAGCTGCCGACACCTGCCGGGTTCTCGTCGAAGTAGTAGTCGTGAATGGCTTGCAGCAGATCGTCGGTGGTGACCAAGCCGTCGCCGTCGCTGTCGAGCCGCCGGTGACATTCGCGGGCGTCGTCCGCGGGCAGGCGCATGAGCGCTCCGGTCCAGCGAACGTACTCATCCGCGTTCAGTTTGCCGTCACCGTCGACGTCGGCGATCGTCGTGATCGCCTCGAGGAACGGGCGGTAGCCCTGTTCGAAGGATTCCTCGGTCACCAGCAGGCCCTCCGCGAAAGCCTGCTTGTACTCGGCGAGATCGACGGTTCCGTCGATGTCGACATCGCTCACCGACGCCAGCCGTCCCCACAATTGCAGGCTCAGGTTCAGTAACCGTTGCGCGGCAGGCGAATCCGGTCCGTGGCCGAACTCCGCGGCCAGCGCGGCGGCCGAGCTCTCGAAATCACTACGCTGAATCCGGCCGTCACCGTCGAAATCGAATGTCTCGAACCGGCGCTCCAGTTTGCGTGCCAGGAACTCGCTGATCTCCATCCGTTCGCCTCCGGTCGTGACGTCGTGGGCACAGCAGCCAGTCGATTCTCCACCGGATCCGACGGCGCACGCGATGAAATGGCGGAAACCCACAGCGTTCGGGTCGTTCGCGCAGAGCCCGCGGTAAGTGGTCGGCCGCGCACCCGGCAGACTGAGGGAATGGGTTCTGGTTCGTCAACGCGGCCGTCGCCCGCGGATCTGGCCGCGGCGCAGGACAAGACTGTTCCCGATCTGATCGGGCCCGGCCTGCGTGTGCTGTTCTGCGGAATCAATCCGGGCCTGTGGTCCGGGGCCACCGGACATCACTTCGCTCGTCCGGGAAATCGGTTCTGGCCGGCCTTGCATCGCTCCGGCTTCACACCGCGCCAACTGCGGCCCGACGAAGAGCACGAACTGCTCGGCCTGGGCTTGGGCATCACGAATGTGGCCGCCCGCACGACCGCCAAAGCCGAGCAACTGACCGCCGAAGAACTACGCGCCGGCGGCCGCGCCCTGGTCGATCGCGTCGTGCAGCACCAACCCCGAGTACTGGCCGTACTCGGAATAGGCGCCTACCGAACCGCTTTCGGCCGTCCACGCACCGCAGTCGGCCCCCAACCCGAGCAGATCGGCGAGACCGCAGTGTGGGTCCTCCCCAACCCCAGCGGCCTCAACGCCCACTACACCCTCGACGCCCTAGCCACGGAATTCCGCAAGCTGCGCGAGGCGGTAGACACCGCTTAACCTGCGTTATGCGGCATGGTTGAGGCTCGTGGTACGAGGGTCGGCTCGAACGAGATGTGATCGATGAATGATCGATCCTCGGCTGCGGCAACGAGCAGATCGATGGCGGTGGAACCTACGTGGGTACTTGGTTGGCGGACCGAGGAGAGGGGGACCAGGGTGGATTGGGCGAAATCGATGTCGTCGTAGCCTATTAGCGCGATATCGGCGGGCACTTGAATGCCGTGCGAGGTCAATGCTTGTAGGACGCCGATCGCCAAAAGGTCGTTGGCGCAAAAGATTGCCTCCGGTCGGTCGCTTGCGGTGCTGAGGTGCTCACCGGCGCGGCGTCCGGCCAGTACGGTCGGCGCGGAGGTTTCGATCACTGCCAGCCGCGCGTCCGGGTACTCCTGTATGGCGCGCCGCGCACCGTGGAGTCGATCCGCGATCTGGTGCAGTGACAGCGGGCCGCCGACGAACGCGATGCGGCGTCGCCCGGTCTGGCACAGATGGTGTGCGGCGACCAGCCCTCCCGCCTTGTCGTCGACGGTGACGGAGGGGAAAGGGGTGCCGCGGCCGTCTCGATCGACCAAAATGATCGGCACGCCGCGCTCGCGCAGCGCGTGCAACCGATCCAGATCCTCGCGTGCCGAGGAGATCAACAGCCCGAAAACGCGTTGCTCCTCGAAGGTTTCGAGGTAGAGCCGCTCGCGTTCGGCATCGTCGTCGGTGGACGCGAGGAGCACGACGAGGTTGTTCTCGGCGGCGCGCTGCTCGGCGGCGCGGGCGATGTCGGAGAAGAACGGGTTGCCGATATCGAGGACGACCAATCCGACGCAGCGTGAACGCCCCGCGCGCAGTTGCCGGGCGGCGTCGTTGCGGACGAAACCCAACCGCTCGATCGCGGTGTGCACCCGCGCGACGGTGGCGGGGCTGACCTTGTCCGGAGCGTTGAGCACGTTGGAGACGGTGCCGATCGAGACGCCCGCGGACGCGGCGACCTCCCTGATACTCACCACCGGCTAGCCGGCCTCCTTGTGCGGTCGCGTCAACAGATCTCGATCATCTACGGCCGATGACCGCGGGACAAGTCCGGTTGGGCGGTCCGAATGAGCAGAGACCCAGCCGTTTCATCGGCCCGCCCTCGTGGTCGGCGTATAGCGGTGCAGCGTGAACGCGCCGGCCACCTCGGCCCGCAACGCCTCCAGATCGCCGCTGAGCAGTCGGTGTGTTCGCGCTTGAATCAGTATGTTGCCGATCGCGGTGGCCTCCACCGGCCCGGCGACCACCGGCAGGCCGACGTGATCGGCGGTCAGTTGGCAGAGCAGCTGATTGCGCGCACCACCCCCGACGATATGGACCGTCTCCGCGCGGACACCCGAAAGCGTGGCCGCGGCATGGACATTGGCGGCGAAGGCGACCGCGATGCTTTCCACGATGGCGCGCACCATCTCCCCGTGGTTCGCGGGTGCGGGCAGGTCACGCTCGGTGTACCACTCCGCGATGCGGGCCGGCATGTCCCCGGGCGGGAGGAATCGAGGGTCGTCGACGTCGAACACCGTCGGCGGAGCCGGATACGAGGCGGCCTGCCGGAGTAGTCGCTCGAGCGAGATGTGCTGGCCGTTGTCCTGCCATCGGCGCACGGTTTCGCTGAGCAACCACAGCCCCATCACGTTGTGCAGGAACCGGATTCGTCCGTCGGCCCCGATCTCATTGGTGAAGTTCGCCGCCCAGCCGGCGGCGTCGATCACCGGCTCGGTCAGCTCAACGCCTACCAAACCCCATGTGCCGCAGGAGATGTAAGCGGCCGACTCGGCGCACATCGGAATGGCCGCCACCGCGGAAGCCGTGTCGTGCGACGCGACGGCACTGACCTGTACGGGATGGTCCAAGCCAACAGCCGAAAGTGACGGGCCCAGTATCGTTCCGGGGTCCACCAGGTCGGGGAACAGGCCTCGGCGCACGCCGGTGCGCGCGTGTAGGTCGGCGTCCCAATGTCCGCCCCGACCGAGCAGTCCGGTGGTCGAGGCGTTGGTGCGCTCGGTGGCCATGACGCCGCTGAGCCAGTAGGCGATCAGATCGGGGATCAGCAAGGCGCGGTCGGCCGCTTCGATGTCGCCCTCGAGGCGCTCGGCCGCCAGCTGGTAGATGGTGGTGAACGGCAGGAACTGTAACCCGTTGCGCGCGTACAGCTCCCAGGGCGAGATGGCGTCGTGGACGGCGGCGACCCCGGCGGCGGTGCGGCTGTCACGATAGTGATGCGGCAATCCGAGCAGCCGGCCGCCGCGCAAAAGACCGTAATCGACTGCCCACGAATCGATTCCGACTCCCAGCAGCTCCGGCGCCTGCCTGACGGCCGCCATGAGTCCAGACCGGACCTGCGCGTACAAGCGAGCTATATTCCAGTGCAAGCTCGTTTTTCGGCCGTTCCAGATCTCGACCGGCTCGTTGGGGAACCGGGCCACCTCCCGAAGCTCGAGCCGACCCGGCGCGATGGACCCGACGATGACCCGTCCGCTGGTCGCTCCCAGATCCACCGCCGCCACCTCGCCGGCGCGCGAGCCGTTCATCGCAGGAACGCCGCGGCCACTCCCGCGTCGACGGGCACGTGCAGGCCGGTGGTGTGAGAAAAGTCGTTGGTGCACAACGCGAATGCCGCATTAGCGATGTGCTCGGGCAGGACTTCCCGCTTGAGCAGAGTGCGCTGGGCATAGAAGGCGCCCAGTTCGGACTCCTCCACGCCGTAGACCGCGGCGCGCTGAGCGCCCCAGCCGCCGGCGAAGATCCCGGATCCGCGGACGACACCGTCGGGGTTGATGCCGTTGACCTTGATGCCGTGCTCGCCGAGTTCGGCCGCGAGCAGCCGAACCTGGTGTGCCTGATCGGCTTTGGCCGCCGAGTAGGCGATGTTGTTCGGCCCGGCCACAACCGAGTTCTTCGACGCGATATAGAGGATGTCGCCACCGAGACGCTGGTCGATCAGCGCTCTCGCCGCGGCCTTGGCGACCAGGAACGAGCCGCGCGCCATCACATCGTGCTGCAAATCCCAGTCCGCGACGGTGGTTTCGAGCAGCGACCTCGACAGGGACAGGCCGGCATTGTTGACCACGATGTCGATGCCGCCGAAGGCGAGGACACACGCGTCGACGGCGGCCCGCACCTGGTTCTCGTCGGTGACGTCGGCGCCGATCCCGATCGCGACGTCGCTGGACCCGATTTCGGCGGCGACCGCGCCGGCCTTGTCGCCGTCGAGGTCGGCCACCACCACGCAGGCGCCCTCGGCCGCCAGGCGGTGCGCGATCGCCTTCCCGATCCCGGACGCCGCACCCGTGACCAGAGCGATTCGGGTGGCGAGGGGTTTGGGCGCGGGCATCCGAGCCAGCTTGGCCTCCTCGAGCACCCAGTACTCGATCCGGAACTTCTCCGCCTCGTCGATCGGCTGATACCGGGAGATGGCCTCGGCACCACGCATGACATTGATCGCGTTCAGATAGAACTCGCCGGCCACGCGAGCGGTCTGTTTGTCCTTGCCGTAACTGAACATTCCCACGCCGGGGATCAATACGATCGCCGGGTCGGCGCCGCGCATCGCCGGCGATTCCGGGGTGGCGTGGCGCTGATAGTAGGCGCGGTAGTCGGCACGGTAGGCCTCGTGCAGTTCCGCCAGCCGCACCCGGCAGTCCTCGATGTCCGCGTGCGCGGGCAGGTCGAGCACCAGCGGCTTGACCTTCGTGCGCAGAAAGTGGTCCGGGCAGCTGGTGCCGAGCGCCGCCAGGCGTGGATGCTGTTCGTGGGCAAGGAATTCCAGGACGGCTGGATCATCGGTGAAGTGCCCGACCTGAACCCGGTCCGTGGATGCCAGCCCACGGATGAACGGCGCGAGCGCGGCAGCCTTCGCATGACGCTCGCGGCTGGGCAGCGGCGCGTAATTCGGCATCGGATTGCCGAAAGGCGCTGGGCGGCCATGGCTTTCGATGAACCGCCGTACCGTCTCGATGATCGTCAGGGAATGGGCCTCTGCCTCCTCGGACGTGTCACCCCAGGCGGTGATGCCGTGCCCGCCCAGGATCGCCCCGATCGCCCGCGGGTTCTGTGTTCTGATCTCGGCGATGTCGAGTCCGAGCTGAAAACCCGGGCGGCGCCAGGGAATCCAGGCCACCCGATCGCCGAAGATCTTCGCGGTGAGCTCGGCCCCGTCGGCCGCGGTGGCCAACGCGATCCCGGAATCGGGGTGCAGATGATCGACGTGCGCGGCGTCGACCAGTCCGTGCATCGCGGTATCGATCGACGGCGTCGCGCCCCCGCGACCGTGCAACGTGTAATCCAGTGCGGCGACCATCTCGTCCTCGCGCTCCGGCCCCGGGTAGACCGCGGTCAGCGCGCGCAGCCGGTCCAATCGCAGCACCGCCAGGCCCTGCTCGGTCAGCGTGCCGAGGTCGCCGCCGGAACCTTTCACCCACATGAGCTCCACCGGCTCGCCGGTGACCGGGTCGATGTCGGTGCCTTTGGCCGAGGTGTTGCCGCCGGCGTAATTGGTGTTCCTCGGGTCGGCGCCGAGTCGATGGGAACGGCCGATCAACTGTGCGACCGTGGGATGGGTCATGACGGAAACGCTCCTCGCGTATGGGTTCGAGTGAAACCGAATCTCATGCGCCCCAACCTGATTGAGTCCCGCCGAGCCGGTCCGCCTCGATGCGTTGCTGATATCCGGACCGCGCGAACGCCGCCATCGGATCTTCGGGCAAGCCGCGCTCGGTGCGCCACTGCGCCAGTCGCGGCCGCACATCGGTGTAGAAGGCATCCATGAACACGCCGTTGGCGGCCAGGACGTCACCGGCGTCCTGCGCCGCGGTCAGCACCTCGATATCGAGCGACGCCGCGCGCGCGGTCATCTCCTGCACGTTGAGCACGGAGCGGATCTGGCCGGGGATCTTCGCCTCGACGTTATGGCACTGGTCGAGCATCAGGGCGACGCCGGAGTCGTGGTCTAAGCCGCCGCCGCGAATCACCTCGACCATGATCCGGAACAGCTGGAACGGATCGGCCGCCCCGACGATGAGGTCGTCGTCGGCGTAGAAGCGCGAATTGAAGTCGAACGAGCCGAGCTTCCGCAGGCGCAGCAGCTGGGCCACGATGAACTCGATATTGGTGCCCGGTGCGTGGTGGCCGGTGTCCAGGCACACCACGGCGCGCTCGCCGAGGGCGGCCACGTGGACGTAAGCGGTGCCCCAGTCGGGGACATCGGTCATGTAGGTGGCGGGCTCGAAGAACTTGTACTCCAGCACCATTCGCTGGCCGTCGCCGATGTGCTCATAGATACTCGCCAGCGACTCGGCCAGCCGATCTTGGCGGCCGCGAATATCGCCCTGCCCAGGGTAGTTCGTGCCGTCGGCGAGCCAGATCTTCAAATCCGAGGACCCGGTCTCGTTCATCACCTCGAGGCAGGCCAGGTGATGATCGATCGCCTTGCGCCGCACCTTCTTGTCGAGGTGGGTGAGGCTGCCGAATTTGTAGTCGTCGTCCTGAAAGGTGTTGGAGTTGACGGTGCCCAACCGCACACCCAGGTCCTCGGCATACGTTCTGAGCGCCCCGTAGTCGGCTACCTCGTCCCACGGAATGTGCAGCGCCACAGTCGGCGCCAGTCCGGTGAGCCGGTGCACGGTCGCCGCGTCGGCGATCTTCTCCCGCACCGTGCGGGGAGTGCCGGGCGTGCCGAAGACCTTGAATCGGGTGCCGGAGTTGCCGAATGCCCAGGAGGGCAGCTCGATTCGGAGATTACCTATCAGTGTGTCGACACGGTTCATCAGCGCACTCCTGCCGGGTGGTCGGTGGGGAACGGCATGAGCGCCTCCGAATTGAAACGTTTCAATCGGGTTCAACGGTACGGGCCGCGGGCGAGGGGGTCAACAGCATCGGGGAAAGCGCCCACCATCCGTTCGCGTGACACGCCGCGCACGTCGACAAGCCCCGTAGCCAATCCACCGGCGCTCCTTGCGGAATCGAGTATCGGGTCGCCGGTCGTGCCGACGTCCCCATAGCCGAGGGGCCTGAGACGCCGAAACGGATCTCCGGCAGCCGATCTCGCCCCGTTGGAAGCAGAGAAGGTTGCGCCTTACATTCCGCTCTGAGTCGACGGGAAGCGCAGCGGCACAGACCGATGCGTGTCCGGCGCACTGTTGCGGGGCGACAATCGCACGCTCAGACGATGTCCGCGTCGGTGGTGTTCACGGGAATCGCCGCCTGATCGCCGCCGCGATCGCGTCTGGTGCGTGCTCCTGAATGAAGTGCCGCGCGTGCGGCAATTCGACGATATCGAGATCGGCCAAGGTGGCGCGCATGCGGGGGATACACGCGTTCGGACGGAACACCGGGTCGCGCATGCCCCACACCACCAGGGTCGGTTTGTCGCCGAGCCGCGCCGGTACCTCTCGGGCGAGCTGGTCCAGCAGCGGGCGCGCGGCCCGAATCTCCTTGGGGGTCACGCCGAGTCCGCGCCGGGCCTCCGCTGTCGGTTGTACCCCGCGATAATGGTCGGCTTCGGCCGGGGTGAGCGTCTTCCCCAGTTCGGCGAGCAAGACCCGCTCGATGAGGAAATTGCGTTCGAGTATCCGCCGCTGCATCGGGCGACTGCTCATGAGGACGCTGAAGGCGCGATTCGCCAGCGGCTCGATCGGCCAGAAGACCGTGTTGCCCAGCACGATTCCCCGCACCCGCTCGGCGCGCGTCGTGACCGCGCCCAGACCGATGGGGCCGCCCCAATCATGTCCCATCACAACGAACCCGTCGAGCCGCAGGTGATCGATCAGTTCGCCCAGAACCGCGACGTGCTCGGCGATGGTGTACCCGAAACCCGCCGGGCGCTCGGAGAGCCCGAAACCCAACTGGTCCACGGCGATACACCGATACTTGCCGCGCAACGTCCGCACGATGTGGCGGTAGAGAAAACTCCACGCCGGAGATCCGTGACAGAACAGGATCGTCGGACCGGTGCCTTCGTCGATGTAGTGCACGCGGCCGACGGATGAGTCGAACCAGCGCGACTCGAACGGATACAGATCCCCGTCGGGAACAAAGTCGATCAGCATTGACACCCCTCCCTCGCACAAGAGGCTACCTGTGGTGACGCACGTGCATCCGCCCGACCGGTCGGGCAGGAGCGTCACTGCCTCCGCAGCCTCGGCCGGTGTGGTTTGCGGACGCAGTTCAATTGCATACCGCCCCGGCCACTTTGATGGTCCGCTGCCTACGTTGGGATCCCTACGCGCACTCGCCGCCCCGTCGGCGGACGCAAGCGGTGGTTGTCGACGGCGAGCCGCGTCACTGTGGAACACGAAGGTGCACAGAGTCTTTGCGCCACACGGCCACTCGTTACCGGGACCTGGGAAATCCGGCCCGCGCTCACCGCACCGCTGCTCGCCCGTTCGGCGCCGCTCAGCCGATTCAAAGATCCGATGTCGCCCATTTCTTCGAGGACTGATCTACGCGAGGTACCGGCGTTGGCGCCGAAGCAACTGCCGTCAACATGCGCGCCGTCTCGCCATGTGGCGGCGCTGCCGACCCTCTTGGGGCGTGGCGCTTGCCAATCACCCATTGATTGGCACACACTGTCTCGGTAACTTATATGTAACCGATCGTCTCGCTAATCCTGGCGGGTCCACAGATGCGGAGGACAGCGGTGTCCCTAGCGTTCGATACCGGCGCCGAACAGCTCGAACTCGCCTACGACGTGCGGGGTCATGGCCCGACACTGATCCTGCTGCACGGGCTCGTGCACCGACGGCACGCGTGGGATCCGGTCGCCGAGCGGCTGGCCCGCCATCGCCGAGTCGTCACGGTGGACCTGCCGGGGCACGGTGACTCTCCTGAGCTTCCCGAGGACGCCGACGTTCTCGAAGGCTCGATCGAACGACTGGCGCGTTTCGTCCGCGCGGTGACTCCTCCCGGCGAGAAGCCGCACCTCGCGGGCAATTCGCTGGGCGGTTATCTCGCCCTGGAACTCGCCTGCCGCGGCATGGCCAGCTCGGTGACGGCGCTCTCACCCGCGGGTTTCGCTCTCGGAGCGCTCGACCACCGGCGTTCGATCGCGATGTTCACCGCCCTGCGCGCCGCGGTGCGCCTGATGACCGCGGACCGGGTGAGCGCCGCGCTGGTGCGCGCGCCGCTGCGGGCGATCCTGCTCGCGGCGTTCTATGCGCGAGGCTGGAAGGCTGACCCGGTCACCGCCGCCATCGACGTCCGGTCGCTGCTCGACAACGCGGTCATCGACCGAGCGACGAGCGCGCCGGTCCCGAAGTTCACCGACCCCGCGAAGGTGGACTGCCCGGTCACCATCGCCTGGGGCCGGCGTGATCTCATCCTGCCGGTGTATCAGGCGCGGCAGGCCGGAAAGTTGTTCCCGCAGGCCACCATGCTCACCCTGCCCGGCCTCGGCCACGTACCCATGCCGGACGATCCGGCACTGATCGGCGCCGTGCTGCTGGCCGGCAGCTCCTGAACATCCGCTGAGATCGGGCCGTAGCGTACTGCCATGCCGACATATCGCATGCTGGAGAACCTGATCTATCGCTACGCCGATCTCGTGGACCGCGGCGACTTCGCCGGGGTGGCGGAGTTGCTCGCGGACGCCACCTTCATCGGTGGCGGGGGAGAACTGAAGGGGCGCAAGGCGATCGAGGACATGTTCCGCGATCTGGTGATCGTCTACGACGACGGCACACCGAAGACGAAGCACGTCACCACCAACGTGATCCTCGAGGTCGACGAGGAGGCGGGCACCGCGCGATCGCAGTCGTACGTCACGGTATTCCAAGCGGTGGAAGGACTTTCACTGCAACCCATCGCCGCCGGTCGATACGACGATCGATTTCTCCGTGACGGCTCGCGGTGGCGGTTCGCCGAACGGCGCTTCACCCTCGACCTTCTCGGAGAGGTCAGCCGGCATCTGCGCCGGGCCGTGGCGCGGTAGCTTGCCGAAACGTCCACGGCCGTCGGCGCCGAGGTGGACGAGTTCAGGCCGCGAGCCTGCCGCCGTCGACGACGATGATCTCGCCGGAGACCCAGGCACTCGCGGGTTCGGCGAGCCGGGTGATCCAGGGGACCACATCGTCGACCTCACCGACCCGACCGGTGGGTACGACATTGGCGTAGTTCGTTTGCCACTGCTCGATCTCGTGTGCGGGGATACCGCCTGCGCCGAGGATCGGGGTGCGGACGTTTCCGGGCGCCACGCCATTGACGCGAATTCCTTTGGGGCCGAGTTCGATCGCCCAGCTACGGATGAGGCTGTCGACGGCGGCTTTGCTTGCGGCATAGACCGATTGCGCGGGTGCGGCCAGCCGCGCGGAGATGCTGGAGACGATGACGATATTGCCGCCGGGCGCGGTCAGCTGCGGAAGCAGTGCGGCGGTCAGCAGTATCGGGCCGAAGACGTTGACCCCGAACTGCTTACGCACCTCGGCCGGATCGAGCTCGTCGAGCGGGGTCCGGGCGAAGACGCCGGCGTTGTGCACCAGCACGTCGACCCGGCCCGCGCGGGCCCGCACCTCGGCGGTGATGGTGTCGATGCCCGCCTCGGTCGCGACATCGGCGAGGACGGGGACGATCGACGGATGGAGCGCGGCGACCTCGTCGAGCGGACCGCCGCGACGCCCGGTGATCATGACACTGGCCGCGCCCTGTTCGGCGAACGCGAGCGCGGTCGCGCGGCCGATTCCGGTCCCACCACCGGTGACAACGATGTGCTGTTCGGCAAACGTGTTGTCGGACAATGCGATACCTCTCTGCCACGGGCCGCCTCGTCTCGGCCCCGTCGTTCGCAACGCGGCACGGTGGGCGAACATTCCTTCCCCGTGATTCGCAGGGGTGATGCGTGTTCTGGCGCGCAGCGTCGCCGGCCAGGCTGTCATCCTGCCCAACAAAATAGGACCTACCCTCAGAGCAGGTTCCCGGCTTCGATGGCGAGATCGCACCACCACATCAGCTCGCCGAGCGTGCCGTGGTCTCGTGCGTCCAGCGACATTTTCCACCCGTAGAGCAGCAAACCGCACAATGCCGTCATCGCCTCGTGCCGCCGCCGAAACGGCCCGGACAACCCGGCGGCATCCGAGTAGATATCCAGCACGGCGTGAGGGCCGATTCGGAACCGGCGCGAGTTGACCGCGATGAACCAGCCGAGTTCGACACAGGCCGGCCCGCGGACGGCCAGCGCCCAGTCGATCAGCCAGACGACCCCATCGTCGTCCACCCCCAGGTTGGCGAGTTTCATGTCACCGTGCAGGGGCCTCTGCGGTAACACGGTCAAGGCGCGGATCAGCGGTTCGATATCGTTGTGCGCGAAGCGAATCAGGTCAACCGTCGCTTTCGGAGCGATTCGATCGAACAGCGACCAACCCGCCGTGACCTTGCCGAGCAGAGCGTAAGCCTGGTGTTCGGGGCGAAGTGCGCGGACACCACTGCTCAGCAACAGGAGACGATCCCGCAGGCTGCACCAGGAGTTCGCCGGCGGGCCGAATTGTCGGGAGTGCAGGTCCAGCATGCCGGCGACGAGAAGTTCCACCGTGGTCCGTTCGACCGGGCCGGTCGGCATATGCGGGGAGATGTCGCGCATGAGCGTGTAGAAATATCGATCGGTGCGCAGTCCGTCGACGGCGGCCGAGCGCGCCCGGCTGGTGCCGGGCGGCCCGTTCCGTGCGAAAAGGGTTTCCCGGCCATGTGTATCGGCCGTCGCCTGCATGATCCAATCTTGCTCGTACGCAGTGCGTTTGAGGACCCAGGACGTGCCGGTTTCTTCGGTGGCCGACTGTAGCAGCGCCCCGGAGTAGCCGTCGTGGCACAGATCTTTCCAGATCAGGTCACTCAATCCGTGCGCGGCGAGCAGCGTAAGGACTTGTTCACCAGGCTCTTTGGGGTTCATTGCGCACAGGTGGGACGTCGTGCTTCGGCTGCACCCGCTCCATAAGGCTGATCACGAGGGCGGAGTCGGGATAGGCGTGCACCTCCACGATCTCGTCGCCTTCGAACCGGCAGAACCACACATAGAAAGAATCGTAAGGTTTACCGTCCAGGGCCGTGGCCACGCCCTGCATGACGACTATTACCGTGGACCCGTCCTCGAATATCTGCTTCAAGTCATAGCACAATCCTCCGGTTCGCGCGTTGACCTGCGCGATCGTCCCGTCCAGAAGATCTTGCTTACTGGTGTACACGCCTCCTAACGGATGTTCGCCGACCACGACCCAGGTGACGCTGTCGGATACGTGGTCGAAGAACTGGAAGAAGGTATCGAGATTCCCGAGCAGTTCGAACAAGGCTTTCCGTGACTGCACGCCGGTACCGGTATCAGACATGATGATCTCCACTTTCGTTGATTGATGAATCCTTCGTGAGTAAGAGTTCGGCCATGGCCGCGACCGTGCCGGCCCGGAACAACGCACGCAGGGACACCTTGCGTCCGAAGCGTTTATGCACGGCCGTCGACAGACGCATCGCGCTCAGGCTGTCACCGCCGAGATCGACGAACCGGTCATGGCGCGAATGAACCTCGGTGCGTAAGACCCTGCGCCACTCCTCGGCGAGTGCGCGTTCGACTTCGGTGTGCGGTTCTTCGACCGGTGCGCGTTCGATCGGCGGAGCGCCTAAGTCGGACAGAGCTTTTCGGTCGATCTTGCCGTTCGCGCTGAGCGGGAACTCGGGCAGCACCAGGATGCGGGCCGGCCGGGCGTACTCGGGCAGACGAGTCGCCGCGTGCTCGGCTATCGCGGAAACGTCGGCGCTGGAGTCAGCTTGGACGTAAGCGATCAACCGGCGGCCGAGCCCGCTGCCCGTTACCGCCGCCACGGCCCGGCGGACCTGCTCATGGGACTCGACTGCCGCCTCGATCTCCCCGAGTTCTATGCGGTAACCATTGAGCTTGACCTGAAAATCGTTGCGCCCCTGGAATTCCAGCATGCCACCGGGCCGGTAGCGGCCGATGTCACCGGTCCGGTACCAGCGCTGCCCGTCGTATTCGACGAATCGCTCGGCCGTGCGCTGGGGATCGTTGCGATAGCCGCGCGCGACTCCGACTCCACCGATCCACAGCTCGCCGCTCACCCAGTCCGGGCAGTCCCGCCCGCCTCGGTCCACGACGCGGTACCGCTGATTTCCGAGCGGGAATCCGTAAGGTACGGATACCCAGGCCGGGTCCACCTCGTCGACCTGGCAATAGTTCGAGTAGATCGATGCCTCCGTACCTCCACCGCAAGCGACGAACACACAGTCCGGCGCCAGGGCGTGTAACCGCCGAGGCAGGTCGGTGCCGACCCAGTCGCCCCCGGTGATCACCAGCCGTAGTCCGCCGAGGTCACCGCCGCCTTCGGCCGCGGTGATCAGTGCATCGAGCAGCACCGGAACGGAGTCCCACACGGTGACGTGGCTGTCGTGCATCAGGCGCAGCCACGTCTGGGCGTCACGGGCGCCGTCGGTGCCGGGTACGACCACCGCCCCGCCGGCCATCAGCGGTCCGAAGATCTCGTAGACCGACAGGTCGAAGTCCAGCGCCGATACGTTGAGGCATCGGTCCCGCGGGCCGACGCGCCACCGCTCGTTGATGTCCTCGAGGGTGTTGACCGCCGAACGATGGGAGATCTGCACCCCTTTCGGCTGCCCCGTGGTCCCGGAGGTGAAGATGATGTAGGCCAGCGAAGACGAGTCGACGAGGCGTGGCCGCGTCAGCGGGGCCGCGGCACGACACTGCGCCGGGGTCACGCGGTGCGAGAAGCTCGAAGACTCCTCGGGTTCCTCGCCGATCGTCAAGCGCACGCCCGCCACGTCATGCATCGACGCGCGCCGCCACGGCGGCTGGTCGACGCCGATCGGCACGTAGCACGCACCGGCGGCCAGCACGCCCAGGACCGCGCGCACTTGGTCGGTGCTCGATCTCAGCGTTGATGGAGCAGTTTGCCGCTTTCCACGCGCTTCGAGGCGTTAACGCGCGCCCTGGCCTCGCGCTGGCGGCGGGGCAGCGAGTCGGGCAGCGCCTCGTCCCAGAGCCGCTCCACGAAGGCGTCCAGCACGCTGCCGCAGTACTCGACCATGGAGTCCAGCACCTGCGGCGCGAACAACTCCTCGGCCGCGTCCCACGCCATCCGCACGCCCCCGCCGTGCTGGAAACAGACACAGTCGAGCCACACCTGCGGGCTCTGGGTGATCGTCCACGCCATCGAGCCGAAGGTTTCCTCGAAACGCGCAGTGGTCCATGGTGTTTCGATGAGATCGGTGTAGACGACGCCGAGGAGCGGCGTCGCCTCCTTTCGCTTTCGGGCGATAGTTCGCAAAGCTGCTGCCGCAGACGCGAACTCGGGTGAACGTCCGCTACGGTATTCGCGGGCCACAACATCCACAACATCCACGAGTTCCCGCAGGGTGCCCGGCCCGGTCGCGTCGAAAGTGAGGACGATCAGGCGGGTGAAGTCACCGACCATGCGCGTGGAGCCGGGCCGATCGAATACCGGGAGGTTGATGAGAAAGTCTGGGTTCGCGCACCAACGCCCGAGGGTGTGCGCATAGGCTGCGAGCAGTACCGCGCCGATCTCGACCTCGTTCTGCTCGGCCTTTCGCGTCAAGCGCGCCCACCGCTCGGGCGCGAGCTCGATCCCACGGCGGGCGAAACGCGCGCCGGAGCAGGTCGATGGATCAGCGGTCAAAGGCAGTGGCGGAGGGGCCAATTCGCGATCGGCCAGACGCCGGCGCCACGCGTCGATGTCAGGGGCGGGTTCGTCGTCGTGACCGGCTCGCCGGTAGGCCGCGAAGTCGCCGACCGGGTCGCCGTCGTGGCCGACGTATAGGTCGGCGAGATCCGACAGCAGCACGCGGATACCGGGGTGGTCGGCGGCGAGATGGTCGATGTCTATGTGCAATCGCGAACGCCGGCCGGGCAGGACCGACAACCGGACATCCATGGTGTGGCCCTGGTCGACCGCCATCTTCTGACTCGACATCTCACTGCGCAGACGGTCGAGTTGTCTTGTGTGAGAACCATTCTGGTCAGCCGTGAGATCGAGCACGCGCAGCCGGGCCACGGGCTCGCTCAGGATGACCGCGTCTTCGGCGTCGTCCGGAAACGCGGCACGCAGGATCGAATGCCGACGTTGGAGCTCGAGAAACGCCGATGCCATTCTCGCCCAGTCGATCTCGGGGCCGTCGAATTCGAAGTAGATGTGGCACGCCACATCACCCATGGGTTCATCGGCCGCGCGGCCGAGCCGATACGACTGCTGGACAGCGGTCAATGGGAAAATGTCGCCGTCGCCGGCCTCTGGTAGTTCCTCGATCTGCGGCATGGCCTCGCTTTCGAACTTCGAAGAACCGCCTGCGAAACTAATTTCTCGTTGATTATGAATTCGGCAACGACGTCGCCAACCAAAAGAATTTGGTGCCGTACCTTTCCGGCATTTGGGTCGGCACCCGAAGCGGCGACCGGCGGACCAGGGATCGGTGCAGCACGTATGATCCTCAGGTACTCGACTGTCGGATTCCGTGGCGTCTCCGAGGGCGAACGGTGTTGGAGCTCGCGCATCACCTGTACGGCGTTTCCACTTCACTGTCAGCGATAGCCAGTAGGTGACGGGAGTCGTGCTTTGCAGGGGTTCTCACAGGTTGCGGGAGTCGACGGGCCGCTGGAGCAGATCCCGGCGGCCGGCAAACGCAAAGTCGTTTTCTGGGCGTCGGTCATCGCGGTAGGCGGCTTTCTTTTCGGCTACGACACCGGCGTCGTCTCCGGTGCGCTCCTTTACATCAGCGCGGAGTTCGACCTGAACTCCGTGCAGCAGGGCAGCATCGTGAGTGTGCTGCTGATCGGCGCGATGATCGGTGCGATGTCGGCCGGGCGCATCGCCGACCGCCTCGGACGGCGCAAGGCACTCGGGATCGAGAGCGCGGTGTTCATCGTCGGCACGCTGATCGCGGTGGCCGCCCAGGACTACTGGTTGCTGTTGATCGCACGGCTGGTGCTCGGTCTCGCGGTGGGCGCTGCCTCGGCGACGGTGCCGGTCTATCTGTCCGAGATCTCGCCCGCGCCGATCAGGGGCCGGATCCTGAGCATGAACCAGCTCATGATCACCGTCGGCATCGTGGTGTCCTACCTGGTCGATTTCGGGTTCTCCGGTAGCGAGAGCTGGCGCGCGATGTTCGCGGTCGGACTCGTTCCGGCGGTGGTGCTGTGCCTGGGCATGGTGTTCGTCGTTCCCGAGTCCTACGCGTGGCTGCTCGCCCATGGACACGTCGACGAGGCCCGCAAGCTGGTCACCTCGGTGGCGGGCGGCGAGCTCGCCGAGCGTGTGATTCAGCGGTTTCGGCAGGACGAGGGGCAGACCCCGAGGCAGGTGACCGGTGTCCGTGCCCTGCTGGCGGCTCCGGTGCGTCCCGCGTTGATCGTCGGGGTCACGCTGGCGGCGATTCAGCAATTCGGCGGCATCAACACCATCATCTATTTCGCGCCCACCATCATCGAGAACACCGGCTTGACCGCGTCGAATTCGATTTTCTACTCGGTGTTCATCGGGCTCGTCAACCTGATCATGACCGTGGTCTCGATCGGAACCGTCGACCGTTTCGGCCGCCGCTTGCTGCTCGTCGTCTCGCTGCTCGGCATGCTGGTCGCCGTGACCCTGCTCGGCCTGTCCTTCATCATCGAGATGAGCCCGCGGCTGTCGCTGGTGTTCATGGTGCTCTACATCGCCAGCTTCGCCGGCGGGCTCGGCCCCGTGTTCTGGGTCATCGTCGGCGAGATCTTCCCGCCGCAATCGCGCGCCGCCGGTTCCAGCGCCGCCACCACCGTCAACTGGTTCTCGAATTTTGTTGTCAGCCAAGCATTCCTGCCCCTGGCAGGCGTTCTCGGCCAAGGCCAGACCTTCCTCGTCTTCGGCGTGATCTGCCTGCTTGGCCTGCTGTTCGTCACGCGATTCGTCCCCGAAACCAAGAACCGGGGCTACGACGAGATAGACACCGCGCTGCGTAACCGTTTCGGGCATGGGCGGCGGGCCGATGCGGCGGCGGGGAGTGCCGAATGAAGCAGCGTTCACGGGCAGTGAGCACATAAGAAGCCTGTGAACACGAACGGGTGATGGTGGCTGGATTTCGGCCACCATCACCCGAATATCGGAGTCGGCTGTGCTGTTCAGGGGAGGCGGGGGTGGTAGTGGTCGAGCCAGATCGCGAAGTCGAGGAGTTGTTCGAGGTCGAAGCGGTCGGGATCGAGCACCTGGTCCGCGGGGAGGTCGACGGCCTTGGTCACGGCGTCGCGATCGTATAGCTGGAATACCGGATGGTGCGGTGTCTCTAGCAGATCGGCTGCTTGCATGCGGATCGCCTCGGTGTATTCGAGGTTTTTGGTGGTGGGGTAGTGGCTCTTCACCCGGTCGACGACGGCGCGCGGGAGGGTGTCGGCGGTGGCGGCGCGAAGCAGGCTTTTCTCTCGTCCGTCGAAGGTTTTCAGTGACCATGGGGTGTTGTAGACGTATTCGACGAGGCGGTGGTCGCAGTAGGGGACACGGACTTCGAGGCCGACGGC
Source organism: Nocardia tenerifensis NBRC 101015 (assembly GCF_000308715.1). GTDB lineage: Bacteria > Actinomycetota > Actinomycetes > Mycobacteriales > Mycobacteriaceae > Nocardia > Nocardia tenerifensis. The sequence goes on along the minus strand of NZ_BAGH01000172.1, from coordinate 57,227 downwards.
CATGCTCATGCGATCCTTCCGGTCGAGCAGGGTGCGTAGCAACCGGGTGATGTGCAGGTGGGAGACCCGGCGCATGCGGAACTCCAGATCCGTTTCGCCTTGCAGGCGAACGACTTCGGCGGTCGCGTCGGCGAAGCTGTCGGCAAGGTAGGTGGCGAGATCCAGGGCTGCGGTCAGGTCGGGGTCGAGTAGTCTGGTGCGCTGCACGAACTCCGGCGGAAGCACGGTCAGCCAGGGGAAAGTGTGCAGGCCGTGCTCGGCGGCCGCGTCGAACCAGCGGTAGCCCGCAAAGACCTCGTCCGCCGACTCACCGGACAGTGCCACGGTCGAGTGCTCACGAATCGCCTTGAACAGCAAATACAGTGAGGCATCGGAGTCGCCGAGACCCGAAGGTAGATCACGGGCGAGGACCACCGCGCCCCGCACCGCGGGGTCGGCGAGTGCCGAACTGTCCAACGTGATGTTTCGATGGGCGGATTCCACATGGCTTGCGACGGCGCGAGCGTAGGGCGCGTCGAGCGTCGACCGCCACTCGTCCGGCACGAAATCCTCTTCCTGATGGCGGAACTCGATGCTGAAGCTGCGCACCTGCTCGCCCGTCTCGCGCAACCGCGCGGCGGCGAGCGCCGTCAACGCGGATGAGTCGAGACCGCCGGACAGCAGGACGCCGCGTGGTACGTCCGAGATCAGTTGCCGGGCAACGGCATCGTTGAGCAGCTCGCGCACGGTCCGTACCGTCGTCGCGCGGTCGTCGCGGTGTTCGGCGGTGCACAACGACCAATACTCGGTTGTGCGAATTCCTTCGCGGCCGACCGTCACCACCGTGCCGGGCTGCACCTGGCGCATGCCCGCCCAGACCGCCTGCTCGGGCCGGGCGCACACGACGAACAGCTCGCGCAGACCATCCACATCGATTGCCTTGTCGGCCAACGGATTAGCAAGTATCGCCTTCGGCTCGGAACCGAACAGCACACCGTCGGCGGTCGGGTAATAGTAGAAAGGTTTGATACCCAGGCGATCCCGCACCATCACCAGCCGATCGATGCGCGAATCCTAGATGGCGAAGGCGTACATGCCGTTGAGCCGCTCCGCGAACGCCGCGCCCCACTCCAGGTAGGCACGCAGCACGACCTCGGTATCGGACTCGGTGGTGCACCGCTGCCCACGCGCCCGCAGTTCGACGCGGAGCTCGCGGAAGTTGTAGGCCTCGCCCGAATAGACCATGGCGACAACACCTTCCGGTGTGTCGATGGTCATCGGCTGGGCGCCGCCGTCCAGGTCGATGATGGCCAGTCGCCGATGGCCGAGGGCGACGTGGGGCGCGCGCCAGACGCCCGCGTCGTCCGGGCCCCGGCATGCCATGGTCGCCGTCATCGCATCGATGTCTTTGTTCGCTGTCGAGAGGTCGCGCTGGAAGGCGACCCATCCGGTGATTCCGCACATGCCACAATACTAGAGAGACTCTAAAGTTCTAGCAACTATAACTTTATTGTCGATATAGTAAGCTGCGGCTATGGGTGAACCGGGGCTGCGCGAACTCAAGAAGCAGCGAACCAAGGCGGCCATCGCGCAAGCGGCGTACCGCCTCTTCGATGCACAGGGTTACGACGAGACCACCGTCACCGAAATCGCTGCGGCGGCGGAGGTTTCGCCCGCGACCTTCTTCAACCACTTCCCGACGAAGGAGGCGGTGCTCTTCGCCGAGGGCGGCGAACTGCTCGACGTCGGCCTCGCCTCGATCGCGGCCCGGCCCGACGGCGCGCACATCGGCGACGTGCTCGCCGAGTCCATGCACGCGATACTGCGGGAGATGGCGGGCGGCCCCCGTGACCCGTCGGGTGAACTGGAGGCCGCCCGGCTTCGGCTGTTGATGTCGGTTCCGTCGCTGCGCGCCGCCACCCTGCAGCGCCTCTTCGAGGTGGAGGATCGGCTCGCTCAGGCGTTGAGTGCGGCGTTTCCCGATGTTATCGACGACGTGCGGGCCGCGGTCCTGGTCGGTGGGCTGTGCGGTGCGCTGTTCGCCGGCGGCCGAGCGGCGATGCGCGCAGGCGGGACCTTCCAGGAGGCGATCGACGGCGCGCTGGCATTGGCGATCAGTGCGGCGGGCGACCTCGATATCCGCTGAATCGACCATACGGCCGCGGCTCTACCGAGGGTTGGAACCGCCGATCCTTTCAGTGGGTTCACGCTGGCGGCGATTCGGTGGCATGCGCGATCTCGATGAGTCCGTCGTGGGATTCACGAGTTGGCGAATCGCGTTGCGGCCCAACCATGGTCGAGCTGCGTTGCGGCATTCTGGCTTCGCTCGGTCTCGGCGGCCGAGGCGGCCCGCACGCGGATACCGAGCGTGCGGGCGCCGAATCGCGTTTACCCCGTTGGTAGTTCGAGCCTGGTCGCCAGCGCTTCCAGCAGTTCGACTTGTTGTCGCGGGTCGGCGGGTATGAGGTGGAGCGCGATGTGCACCTCGTCGGCGCCGACGGCGGTGGCGTGGTCGAGTTCGTTGAGCACGGCGTCGGTGAAGGCGTTGGGGGAGAGGGGATCACGTCCCACGATCACGTTCACCACGACGGTGCCGGTGCCGCCGGCCGCCCGGTACCAGCTGACGTGGGTACTGGTGTCGTCCCAGTCGATGGCGGTGGTGATGTAGCCGTCGCCGATGCGGGCCGCCCGTTCGATGGTGTGGCGGGTGATCGCGCCGATGAACAGGGGGATGGCGCGGCTTGGTTTCGGGCCGACCATGGACGGCGGGATCTGGTAGTGCTTACCGCGGAACTCGACGGGGTCGGGCGCCCAGCACGCCCGCATCGCGGCGATGTGCTCGACGAATCCGGCTCCTCGGCGGCTGGCCGGCACCCCGGCGGCGGTGAACTCCTCGGGGATGTAGAACGGCGGTACCCGGGTGCCGCCGCCCTGGCCGATACCGACGTCCACCCGTCCGCCGGACAGCCGGTCGAGCGTGGCCAGCCTGCGAGCCAGGACGATGGGCGGCTGGAAGATCGAGTTCACGATGTCGGTGGTCACGCGGATCCGGCTGGTGTGGGCGGCGGCCCAGGTCAGCACCTCCAGGGAGTCCCAGGCATGGGACTCGGGCAGGCCCGCATCGTTGTTCCAGTGCGGTCCGGTGGGGATGAGCAGCCGGTCACTGGCGGACACGGCGTGGAATCCGAGCCGGTCGGCGGCCTGCGCCACCATGACGACCGCCTCGGGTCCGGCGTACGGGTCGATGTAGGGCAGGCTGACGCCGATGCGGGGAAGATTCATTCCTATACTCCAGTAGCCGTTGGACAGGGAACGCCCAGGTGGGGGCGTCCTCAGCGGATAGTCGGAGCGGGCGGATATTTTTTGCGTCCCCCGGCACCGCAAGAATGCGATACGGGCTCCGACTTGATGGTGAACGGCGCCTCGAAGACGGTGCCGCGAACCTTGAAGGAGACGACGTGAAGTTCTTGTTGATCATGCACAGCAACCCGCAGGTCTGGGATGCGCTGACCGAGCAGGAGCGCAACGAGGTGATGAGCGGCCACGGCGCGTTCATGGAGACCGTCAAGAAGTCCGGGGAGATGCTCGGCACCACCGCGCTGGCGGACCCGTCGGAGAGCGCCGTGGTCCGGGTGCGGGGCGGTGTGCAGGCCGTGACCGACGGGCCCTACCTCGAGGCGAAGGAATACCTCGGCGGCTACTACCTGGTGGAATGCGCCAGCCGGGAGCGCGCTTTGGAGCTGGCCGCGCTCATCCCCGACGCCGGTGTCGAGGGCCTCGGCATCGAGGTGCGGCCGGTCGTCTTCGCGGGTACAGCCGACGATTGAGCCCACGGTGAAGTTCCTGCTGAATCTCTATCTGGACGCCGCGGCCCTGCCGGGAGACGGTTTCGACCACGAGGGGTTCCTGTCCGCGGCCGCGCGGACAGGGGAGTTGATCAGCGGTCACGTGTTCGCCGACCCGTCCATCAGTGCCGTCGTACGGGTGCGGGACGGTGTGGTGACGGTGACCGACGGTCCGTATCCGCAGGGTCCCGATCATGTCGCCGGCCAGTACCTCGTCGACTGCGAAAACCGTGAACGCGCACTGGAATTGGCCGCGTCGATCATGAGCGAGCGGGTCGGCGGCGTGGAGGTGCGACCGTTGATGGACTCGGCCGGGATGGAGATGTGAGCACGTCCGAACGGGTCGGGGACCTGCTGCGCGAACTGGCGCCGCAGGTCCTCGGCGTACTCCTGCGCCGGCACGGCGGGTTCGAGAAGTGTGAGGACGCGGTGCAGGAAGCGTTGCTGGCCGCGGCGATGCAGTGGCCCGGCGAAGGACTCCCGGAGAACCCGCGATCCTGGTTGATCACCGTCGCCGCCCGCAGGCTGGTCGATCACGTACGCAGCGAACAGGCCCGCCGCCGCCGTGAGATCACCGCGGCGGTGCAGGAAGCGCCGGACATCGACCTCTCGCCGCCCGGCGACGCAGCCGCCGGCGATCAGGACGACACGCTCGCGCTGCTGTTCCTGTGCTGCCACCCCGCGTTGACCCCCGCCTCGCAGGTCGCGCTCACGTTGCGCGCGGTCGGCGGCCTCACCACCGCCGAGGTGGCGCGGGCTTTCCTCGTGCCGGAGGCCACCATGGGGCCGCGGATCAGCCGTGCCAAGCAGCGGATAAAAGCGTCCGGAGCGTCGTTCGCGATGCCGAGCGCGCAGCAGTGGGCCGAGCGGCTGGACGCGGTCCTGCATGTGCTCTACCTGATCTTCAACGAGGGCTACACCGCCAGTTCCGGACCCGACCTGCACCGCGGTGAGCTCACCGCGGAGGCGATCCGGCTCACCCGAATGCTGCACCGATCCTTGCCCGCCGACGGCGAAGTCACCGGGCTGCTGGCGCTGATGCTGCTGACCGACGCCCGCCGAGCGGCCCGCACCGGCCCGGACGGCGCGTTCATACCCTTGGCCGAACAAGACCGAAAACTGTGGGACGCCAACCTGATCGAGGAAGGCGCCGCCCTGATCACCGACGCCATGTCCGCCTCGCCGCTGGGCCCGTACCAGCTGCAAGCGGCGACCGCCGCACTGCACGTCCAGGCGCCGCGAGCCGAGGACACCGACTGGGAACAGATTCGCATCCTGTACGGCATCCTCTGCCGGATCGCGCCGAACCCGATGGTCACACTCAATTACGCTGTCGCGGTAGCGATGACGCGAGGGCCCCGGACCGGACTCGAACTGCTGGAAACACTCGACGACGATCCCCGGATCGCCGGCCACCACCGTCTCTACGCCGTCCGCGCCCACCTCCAAGAGCAAGCAGGCGAGTACGCCGCAGCGCGAGCGAACTACGAAACAGCGGCCCGGCGCACCACAAGCCTCCCCGAACAACGCTATTTACGGGACAGAGCGACTCGGTTGGATCCCGGTCGCTGAGTCCTTCAGTCGGCGACCGCTACCACGCTCGGCGTCGTTTCGTAGGCGTCGAGGTCGAATTTGCGGAGTAGTCGGCGGAATCGGAAGCTGAAGTCGGGCCACAGGGCGGTGTTGTGGCCGTGTTTGTCGGTGAACCAGTTGGTGCAGCCGCCGGTCAGCCAGACTCCGCCGGCGGTCTTTTCGCGTAGTAGCCGATTGTGGTTGTCCTGGGCGGACTTTCGGACCTCGAAGGTGCGTACGCCGCGGCGTTCCAGCGTCGCGATGGCGTCGAGCACGTAGGTGATCTGGGATTCGATGGCATAGATGATCGAGGTGTAGTTGAACCCGGCGTTGGCGCCGAGCAGGACGAAGGCGTTCGGGAAGTTGGCGACGGTCGTGCCTTTGTAGGCTTGCACCCCTTCGGCGTCGAACACCTCGGACATCGTGCGCCCGTCCCGGCCGGTGAACAGGTCGAACGTCGGTGAGTCGGCGACGCGGAAGCCGGTGGCGAGCACGATGGCGTCGACGGCGCGTTCGGTGCCGTCGCTCGACACGATCGAGTGCTCCCGGATCTCCTTGATGCCGTCGGTGACGAGGTCGACGTTGTCGCGACCGAGCGCCGGATAGTAGTCGTTGGAGATCAGCATCCGTTTGCACCCGATCCGGTAGTTCGGGCGCACCTTCCGGCGCAATGCCGGATCTCTTATCTCCCAGCGCATCTTGATATACGCGATCAGTGCGATCAACGCCGCGGCGGGTGGGAATTTGTTCTGCCAGAGGACGAACGTCTCCCGCCACGCGTAGTCGGCCGCGCGCACCAGTCGTTGGAGACCGGGAATATGCTGGTAGGCAAAGCGTTCCGGCCGACTGTACGAGTGGATCACGCGTGGCAGCACCCAGGGCGCGCTGCGCTGGTACACGTCGAGCCGTGCGGCGGCGGGCGCGATGGACGGCACGATCTGGATGGCGGAGGCGCCGGTGCCGATGACGGCGATCCGCTTGCCCGTCAGGTCCGCGTCGTGATCCCAGCGCGCCGAGTGGAAGATCTTGCCCCGGAATGTGTGAATCCCTTTGATATCGGGCAGTTTCGGCTCGCAGAGGGGCCCGGCGGCGGACACGGCGATATCGGCCGTGAACGCGCCCCTGGTGGTCTGGACCTCCCACCGGGCCGCGGTGTCGTTCCAGCGCGCGGCCGTCACTTCGCAGCCGAAGATGTGCTTGTCGCGCACCGCGTATCGGTCCGCCACACTCCGGATGTACCGCTGGATCTCCGGCTGCGACGAGAAGGAGCGCGACCAGTGGGGATTCAACGCGAAGGAATACGAATACAGCTGGGACGGCACGTCGCAGGCGGCCCCCGGATAGGTATTGTCGCGCCAGGTACCGCCGACGTCGTCTGCGCGCTCGAGTACGAGAAAATCGGTGTACCCCTGCTGGCTGAGCCGGACCGCCAAACCCAGCCCGGCGAAACCACTTCCGATGATCAATATCCGCGTGTGACGCGGTGGCGGCTCGCTGCGCGCACGGGTTATGTTGTCGCTCATCGGGCCTCGTAGATTCTCTTGTGCCCGGAGATCTCCGCCAGCCGGAACGGGCGGCTCGTCTCCGCGCGGGTGGCGTGGTACATGCCGTCGGTGGGCGCCTGCGCTTCGTGCAGTTCGCGGTAGCGGTCGTAGCCGAGCGGCTCCCGCGAGCTGATCGCGGCCCGGTTGGCCTCGGTCCTGAGATGCTCGCGGTAGCCGGGTCGCACAGTGCCGCTGAAGAATTCGGCGACGCTGCCCGAGCCGTAGCTGATGAAGGCGAGCGGCCTGCCCGCCAGATCGTCGGCGTGGTCGAGCAGCGACGCCAGGCCGAGGTAGACCGAGGCGGTGTAGCTGTTGCCGACGGTGCGGTTGTAGAAGGTGGTGTCGCGGATCGCGGCGTCGATCGCGGCCGCGTCGGCGGTGTGGCTCTGGCTCTCCATCAGGTGCCGGTGCGCCTTGTAGGCCATCTTCGTGAAGGGCTGGTGGTAGCAGAAGGCGGCGAACTCGGTGAGGTCGCGGCCGCCGCGACGCCGATAGTCGGTCCACGCTTCCTGCGTGGCCTTCTGGTAGGCGTTGACGGAGGTCTTGCCGTCGACCACCGCTTCGGTGCGGTAGTTGGGGCGCCAGAAGTCCATCACGTCCGCGCTGTAGAGCCCCGAGTACGGATCCAGTTGCAGGATGGCCGGATTCGCGCTGACGAGCATCGCGACCGCCGCGGCGCCCTGCGTCGGCTCGCCGGGGCTGTCGAGTTCGTACTTGGCGATGTCGGTGGCGATGACGAGCACGCGCTCCGACGGGTCGCGCGCGATCAGTGCCGCGGCGAACTGCAGCCCGGCCGTGCCGCTGTAGCAGGCCTGCTTGAGCTCGACGACGCGCGCGGTGTTCGGCAGGCCGATGAGCGGGTGCAGGTAGAGGCCGGCCGACTTCGATTGATCCACACCGCTTTCGGTGGCGAGGAGCACCGTGCGGATGTTGTCGACCCCGTGCCGGTCGAGGATGGGCTTGGCGGCGGCCGCGGCGATGGTGACGATGTCCTCGTCGGCGGCGGCGACGCTCATCTTGTCCTGGCCGATGCCGAGATGGAACTTGTCGGGGTCGACGCCGAAACGCTCGGCGAGCACCGCGTGGTCGAGGGCGTAGTGGGTGGTGGCGAAGGAAAGGTCGTGGATGCCGACCGGTGTAGTGGTCATCGTGGTACTCCGTTGCTTGCGGTGGGCCGTTCGAATTGGGTGTGGGCGCGCATCAATTCGCCCCGGTTGGTCTGTGCCGCCATCAGGGACAATTCGCCGCACAGCACGGTGGCCGCCGCGATGGCGGCGAGCCTGCGGGCGTTGTCGCCGGGCTCCCTGGTCTCCCGGCAACCGAGCCGGGCCAGGTTCTCGTCGACGAAGCTCGCGTGTTTGCCGTTGCCGACCGTCCCGACGATCAGATTGGGCAACGTGCAGGAGAAGTAGAGGTCGCCGTCGCGGTCCTCGGCGTGGGTGATGCCTTGGGAGCCCTCCACGATATTCGCGGCGTCCTGCCCGGTGGCCAGGTAGAAGGCCAGCAGCATGTTGGCGTAATGCGCGTTGGCGGAACGGATTCCGCCCGCAAGCAGGGTGCCGATGAGGTTCTTGCGAATGTTCAGCTCGACCACCTGCCGGGCGGTGGTGTGCAGCTTCGTCGCTACCAGTTCACGGGGTATGAGCAGTTCGGTGATGACGTTCTTGCCGCGCCCGAGAATCCCGTTGACGGCCGTCGCCTTCTTGTCGGTGCAGTAGTTGCCGGAGATCGAGACATAACGCAGGCCGGGCAGCGTTGCCAGGATGTGGTCCATCAGGTGGTCGCCCGCGAGCGTGGCCATGTTGTGGCCGGAGGCGTCGCCGGTGCTGAACTCGAAACGCAGGAACAGCAGATTCCCGGTGATCTGGTGGTGCAGGTCGATGAGCTTCGCGTACCGGCTGCTACCGGCGGCCACCTCCTGCAGTCGCGCGAAGTCGTCCCGCAGCCGGCGCACAGCGGTGTGCGCGGTGTAGGCGTCGTCGGCCTCGACCAGGATGGAGCGGGTCATTCGGTCGTCGACAAGCGTTGCCACGACACCTTTTTCGGTCAGGGTCGCGACGCGCGCGCCGCGGCCGACCGAGGGCCACAGCGGTGATTCGTAGGTGGCCAACGGAACGTCGACGAGGCCGTCGACGGTGTTGCCGGTGATACGCAGCGGTCCCACCCACTGCAGCGGGACGGCCGCGTGCGACATGTCATTCATGGGTGGCTCCTTTGTGGTCGTTCGGACTCGCTCCACCAGAGACTGCGGTGGGCATAGGCGGCCGCGTCGATGCCGCGCAGCTGACAGAAGGTGGCGACCTCGCCGGTGAGCAGCAGATCGCAGCCGGCCAGATCGGCGGGGGTGCGGGCGCCGAGCACGGTCAAGATGTCGCGCAGCTGGTCGAGCCACGTCCGGATCATCCCGACCAGCGCCGCGGTGTCCTGCCGGACGAGGGTCTCGAGGAAGACGCCCGCTACACCGGTCGCGTTGGCGCCCAACGCCAATGCGCGGGCGACGTCGAGCGGCGAGCGCAGGCCGCCGGACGCGGCGAGGTCGAGGCCGACGACGCCGGCGCAGTCCAGCAGGCAGTTCGGCGTGGACTGGCCCCAGCCTTCGATGAAGGCGAAATCCGCCGCGCTGCGCCGATCGTTCTCGATCCGCGCGAAGTTGGTGCCGCCGCGGCCGCCGACATCGGCCACCGCGACACCGGCCTCGCGCAGCCAGGTGACGGTTTGCCTGCTGAGACCGAACCCGACTTCCTTGACGATCACCGGAACGGGCACGTTGGCCGTGATGTGCTCGATCTGCCGCGGCCAGGACCCGAAAGAGCGGTCGCCTTCGGGCATGACGATCTCCTGGACCGCGTTGAGGTGGATCTGCAAGGCGTCGGCCTCCAGCAGATCGATGGCCCGCCGGGCCTGGTCCAGGGTCGCGGTGGCGTTGACATTGGCCATGACGAAGCCGTGCGGATTCTCCTGTCGCAGCACCCGATACGTGTCGGCGACCGAGATGTCGCGGAAGAAGGCGCTCATCGATCCGGACGCGAGGGGAATCCCGGTCTCCCGGGCCGCGATCGCCAACTGGCGGTTGATCTCTCCGGTCTGCCTGCTGCCGCCGGTCATCCCGTTGATGAACAGCGGTGTCTCCCAGTGCTTCCCGGCGAAGTCCACGCCGAGCGACACGTCTTGGCGGTCGAGGCCGGCGAGGGCGTGGTGGATGAAGGTGACCGAGTCGAAATCGTTGGCGCCGTGGCGGTGTTGGTTCACGGCGTGCCGGACGTGGTCGTCCTTGCGGTCGGCGATCATGCGCGGGCCCCTTCGCACGGGTGGATCCGCAGCGGCAGCGGCCGGATTCCGGCGCTGACCCAGCGGTCGGTGAGTTCGGTGATCGCCGCGGCGCGGGTGCGCTCGATGAGCGCGATGCCGCAGTCGCCGCCGCCGGCGCCCGAGGGTTTGGCCGCGGCGCCCACCGCCTCGCCCGCATCGCACAGTGCCTGCAGGCGGGGCGTCATGATGCCCAGGCGATCCGTCGCGTCGAGCTCCGTGAGAAGCGCTCGGGCACGGCGGATTTCGAGCTGGATGGCGAGCGAGTCGTCGGCCTCGAGCGCGTCGACGAGTCGCTCGACGCACTGGTCGCTGTCGGACAGGAAGGCAGAACGGTCACGACGCCTGTCACCCAGCCCGGCAACGAGTTTCGGTGTCGACGCGGGTACCCCGGTCCAACCGACTTGCATCGCGAGTCCGGTCGGTGTCGGCAGGGGACGCACCGAAAGTCCGGGCCATGGCGCATGGAGTGCGGCGTCCACCCCGCGGTGTTCGGCCACGTGCTCGCGGTCGGGCGAGCGGTAGGCGAGCCAGCCGCCCCAGGTGCTGGCCGCGATATCGCCCCCGGAGGCGCGCGGGTTGATCGAGATGGTTGCCAGCATCGCCAGCTGATATCGGTCCATCGCGCTCAGGTCGAGCCGGTGGAACTGCCCGAGTGCGTCGACGGTCGCGACGGTCACGGCGGCGCTCGCGCCGAGGCCGAACTTCCTGCCGTCCGTATCGCCCAGGTCGGTGCTGATCGTCAGGTGGAAAGGCCGTGCCGGAGCCCCACGTTCGACAATCAGCCGATCGATGACCTCGGCTGCCGCGAAGACATACGCGAACGCTTCGGGCACACGGGAGTCGACGGTCGACGGCACCAGTCGGTCGCCGTCGCGCCGGCACGAAAGCGTCCCGCCGCCATCGAGTTCCGAACGCAGTGTCGTATCGCCCTCGGCCGCACGCACCGTCGCGGTCGCATAGCGGTCGATCGCGGCGAGCACCGCACGATGCCCCGGCTGCACCACCGCGTATTCGCCTGCGATGAACAGCTTTCCGGGAGCGCGACAGGTGATCATCGGTCCTCGCCCGGGACGAGGGTCGCGCCGGGGCCGAGGTGTGCCGTTCGGGGGTCGACGAAGTCGCCGACGGCCCGCAGCGCGGCGGTTACTCGCGCCGCGTCGGCACGCGCGCACAGCACGGTGACATTCGGCCCGGCATCGATGGTGGCGTACGCGGCGACACCGTCGGCGCGCAGCGCGAGCACCGCGTCCAGGACCGCGATCGACTGCGGCGACAGATACCGAATCCCCGGCCGCGCCGCGAGCATGCTGGCATGCATCCCCAACGCGTTGCGCTCGGCGATCTCGCCGACCGCTGGAAGGTCCTGGCGCGCAATCGCTTTCTGCATCTCGACCAGATCGATCTCGGACGAATCGGCCCACGGCCGGTAGAACGGCGAGGTGGCGACGGTGCGCCGCATGGCATCCCGGCTCGACACCGCCTTCGACGCGTGGTCGACCACCGCGACGACCAGCGCCGGGTCGAGCGCCTCGCCGCCGATCGGCTCGGCGTAGGAACTGAGATCACCCGCGGTGCCGTCGCCGTCGCCCGCGTGCCACACCACGAACCCGCCGAAGATGGATCGGCTGGCCGATCCGGAGCCCCGCCGCGCCAGCCTCGACAGCGCGCGGTCGTCCGCGTCGAGCCGATAGGCGGCGGCCGCCGCGGTGGCCAGTGCGGCGAACCCGCTGGCGGAGGAGGCCAGGCCCGCGCCCGTCGGTCCGGCGTTGGTGGAGACGACCATGGCGTGTTCGGTGCGGTGCGCACGAGAACGAACCAGGTCGAGGAACCGGGCCACCCTGGTGTACGCCTCGCCGACCGCCGGCCGGCCGTTGAGCACGACGACATCAGCGGGTTCGTCGATCAACCGCACCGCGGTCGTCGTCGGATAGATGTCCAGCGTCATCGACAGGCTGCCGGTGACGGGAAGGAACAACGCCTCGTCACGCTTGCCCCAGTACTTCACCAGGGCGATGTTCGGATGCGCGACCGCAACGGCCGCGTCCGCGTCGGTGGCTCCGGACTCGGGACGCCGCGCGGCGTCGAGATCTGATGCTGAGGTGAATGTCATCGGCGGGTATCCCGTTCCGGCATCGTGGGGGACAGGGGAGTCGTGTGCGGCTCCCGGGTCCCGAGGATCCAGGTCTGCGCGGCGCCCGCTCGGCGCAACGCCGCGCTCACCCGCTCGGCGTCGCCCGTCTCGGTGAGCGCGAGAACGCAGCCGCCGTGACCCGCGCCGGTCAGTTTCGCGCCGAGCGCGCCCGCTTTCATCGCCGCGGTGACGAGGTTGTCGAGTTGCGGTGTGCTGACGCCGAGTTCGTCGAGCAGGTCATGGAAGGCGAGCAGGGTGCTGCCCAGCGGTTCGGCGCGCCCCGCGGACAGGTCCGCGGCGGCGGATCCGATCAGTTCCTCAGCCCGGCGCAGTAACCGGTTGGCGCGCAGAGGTTCTCGCTCCAGCTTGCGGCGTACGGCGGCCACCGCACGCTGGGTGGCGCCGTAGGTCCCGGTGTCGGCGATCACCAGGGCGGCGTCCAGGTTGATGGTCAGCGGTCGGGACACTCCGGCCTGGAACCAGATCGGCCCGTCCGCCGAAACGGCACTGGCGTCGACGCCGCTGGCCCGGCCGTGCGCGACCTGCTCGCCGCGCTGCACCAGCTCGTAAAGCTCGGTGGCGTCCAGGCTTTCGCCATAGAGATCGGCGACCGCCCGTACCGCGGCGCCCGCGCAGGCGGCACTCGAGCCGAGACCGCGGGCGTGCGGAATGGCGCAGTCGACGACCACTTCGACGACAGCACCGGCCTTTCCCCATCGGCGCAGTGCCTCCTCGACCGCGACCCGCGGCCCGGACATAGGCTCCGTCTGGTCGCTCGTACTCTCTGTGACGAATCGAAGCTGCTGTCCCACAGAAGAATTGACCTTCACCGCCCCGACGGGGCCCGCGATCGCCCGAACCGACAACGCGGGCAACGGAAACGCGAGGGCGGGCGTGCCGTGGACAACGGTGTGCTCGCCCACCAGGATCGTCTTGGCGTGGGCGCGCCCGGCGCCCCGGATGTTGCCCGGGTCCGCGGCCGCTCCGCCGCGTTCGTGAACACGCTGACTGGTCACGTCGATTCATCTCCCATCTCGGGCAGGGTCCGACAGCGCTTCCCCGGGGCAGGGGAAGCGCCGAGTGGTCGGTCCTCAGGGTTGGTGGGTCGAGCGCCGGAAAAGGCTGCGCGGTGACGGGAAGAACGCGGGAACCTCGGCGGCGTAGGCGCGGTAGGCCGCGCCGAACCGGGCGATGAGGTCACGCTCCTCCAGGAAGGTGCCGAGCAGGATGTAGCCGGTCAGCCCGACCGCCCACAGCAGGTGCCCGGCGGTCATCGTGCCGGCGAACCAGAAACTGAGCAGCAGACCGGTCATCAGCGGATGACGCACCAGCCGATACGGCCCGTGCACCTGCAACTGATCGACCGTCGCGTCGGGCACCCTGGTCACGTACTGCCGGTAGGCCTGACTGATGCCGAGCAGATAGAAGTGATTCAGCAGGATGGTGGCCGCGTACACGAGCACGAAGCCGAGCCAGAATCCGGCGTCGAGCACGGTCCGGGCCGTCCCCGTGGTGGCCCAAACCTGTTGCGGCAGTGGCTGCCACGCCAGCATGATCACCCAGACGACCGAACACACCATCACGATGTACACGGTCCGCTCCAGGGCCTCCGGCACCCAGCGGGTGATGAACGCCTTGAACGACGGCCGGGCCATCCCCGAGTGCTGCAGGCCGAACAGCGCGAGCAGCAGCACGTCGATGACGATCGAGGGCAGGGTCGGCAGATGCGGTCCGCGGTCGACCGTCTTGGGTAGCCACCAGCCCCCGGCGAACAGCAACATCAGGGGCACGGTGAGCCCCGCGAAGCCGTAGACGGCGAAGGCGAGCAGGAACGGGACGAGCCTGCGACGGTCCGTCAGGACGTCCCGCACCGGGGGTGGCGTCGTGGTCACACCCATGCGAACCAGGGCAGGTACCGCGCGCGGACCTTACCCTCCTCCATGCGCTTGTCCAGCTTGACTTTCCAGCGCTCACCGTAGGGCGCGTTCAGCCAGCCGTTGCCGGGCCTGACCAGTCGCCAGGCGGAGTTGATCGTCATCCAGTACGGCACGATGACGCCGGGATCGACCTGCCGCATGAAGTCGAGCTTGTCGGGGATCTGGCTCCAGTGCACGCCGGGGTAGCGGTGGTGCACGCTGTGGTAGCCCTGGTTGAAGATGAAGAAGTTGAGGATGTTGCCCGCCGTGTTGAGCGACTTGCTCGGGTCGTCCTCGAAGTCGCGCGCCGGTGCGTGCGTCAGCCAGGCGAAGTAGCCGGAGTTCACCTGGGTGATGACGAACGGCACCCAGTAGAACAGGACGAACCGGAAGGTGTCGGTGGCGATCCAGGTGGCCGCGATCAGCAGCAGCGTCACGGTCATGTCGAACAGGAACTGGTTGCGCCGCTTGCGTTGTCCGTCGGTGGCGTCGGCGGCGAAGACCTTCCTGATGGTGTGCTTCTTGACGATGGTGCCGTACCTGATCCAGTACCAGATCGCGCCGAACCCGCGTTCGCGTCCCTCGGTGGAGGTGACGTCACCGGGGCCGTCGTTGAACCGATGATGGTTCAGGATGTGCACCTCGCGCATCTCCGCGGCGGTCAATGTGGCGGGCAGGCAGCACATCAGGTCCACGAAGCGGTTGAACCTCTTGGACACCGACAGCGGCCGGTGGGTGTGCATGTGCAGCACACCGATGGTGAGCGAGAAGTTGAGCAGGGTCAGGACGATGATGAGCGGGATCGCCACGTACCACTCGGTGGCGACCGGCGCGAGCAGGCCGAAGGCCAGCAAGCCGACCCAGGCCACGATGTGCAGCAGCGGGCCGATATTCGCGGGATGCTCGAGCTTGAGCACCCGTCGGCTGAACGGAATCTCCTCGGGCGATAAGGCTTTCGCGCCGGCGCGAGAGCCCGGACGGGGTGTGACAGTACTCACGGGAGCACCTCCTGGAGGGCGTGATGGTTCGCGTGCGGGACGGGTGAGACGGTGTTCAAAGGCGGCCTCCTTTAGTGGGGACATCGAGGGCGGCGAGCTGAAATCTCATCGCGAGGGCCTGCATCGCGTCGGCGTCGCGCGGTGGAATCCGTTCCAGCGCGGCGAAAGCCAGGTGATCGGCGACCATCATGCGGCGGACCTCGGTGCCGGCCAGCTCGCCGGTGAGCGGCGCTTCCGGCAGGGCACGCACCAGGGCGAAGGTGGTGTCGACGACCAGCGGCGCCATGGTCGTCGCGAGTGGGCGAGAGTCGGTCAGCGTCAACACATCCGGGGCTTCGATCGTGCCCGCCGCGAGGTCCGGCGAGGACTCCAGCAGCTGATGGATCGCCGCGTCGACCGAGCCCAGCACGCGCCGCTGCATCGTGGCCCAGTATCGGGGCGAGCAGGCGGCCAGCATGGACGCGCCGAGGCGCAGCCGCCGCGGGTACGGCGCGGGCGCATCGACTGTGCCGCACAGGAATGCGGTTGTCGTGATGGCCATGTAGGCCATCGCCGCCCGGGCGCCCGCGCTCGGGGTGCGCGGGCGCATCCTGGCCAGCAGCGCGAAGCAGCCGAGGGCCGGGGCCAGCAGCCGAAGCATCACGGCGCGAGTCAGTTCCGCGCGGTCGGCGACGCCGTAGATCTCCAATTCGTTGTCGCGCAGGTCGTTGGCCAATTGCGCGGTGACGCCGACACAGCCGGCGAGCTCGCCCAGTTCGGCCTCGACCTCGGCGCCCGCGTCCTCGGCGACCAGCGTGCACGCGTGCAGCACCACCCGGCCGAGCACGCCCTCGCTGTAGGCCGTCCGCGACAGCGGCGACTCGAGGTTGCGGGCCATCACCTCGCCGACGTCGACGAGCATCCGGCCGACCCGCTCGCGGCCTTCGGCGGGCAGCGCCGCGAGCAGTGCGCGGACATCCCGAATGCGTTCGGCCAGCACGAGGTCGACCGCCTCGCTGTCGCGGACGGCGACCGCGTGCAGCAGCGGTGGCGGTGTGTCGACGTCGCCGTTGAGGTACCCGACCGCGGTCCGCACCGCGCTGCTCGCCAGCGGGCGATCGATCAGGTCTTCGTAGGCGTCGAGCACTCGGCAGGCGAGCAGCGCGGCGGTGGCCTCGGCGCGATGGCCGGCGCTCAGGAAACTCACTGCGACACCGAGGTTTCGGGCCGCCGGGATGAGCGCGAGCCGGGCCAGCTCCTCCGGTGAGCCCGCCGCCCGCAGCGTGTCCAGGTCCGGCGCGCGGCGCAGGTGCCGCAGGCCGTAGACCACGCTGCCCAGCCGTCCCGCGGTCATCGGGAGACCACCCGGGTTGCCAGGTCGCACAGGTGGTCGCGCCCGGCCGACGGCGGGAACACTTCCAGCGCCCCGCGGGCCGTCTCGGCGGCGCGGACGGCGGCGTCGTGCGCGGCCCGGGTCGCCCCGCTGTGCATCAGCTCCGCCTGCAGAACCGCGCTGGAAGTCTGTTCGGAGAACCACAATTCGCGCGATTCGGGCCGCCGGGCCAGCCACTCGATCACCGGCCAGGTCAGCACCCGCCGCTCGAGGTCACCACAGGCGTCCTTGCCGAGCGCGGCGTCGCCCTCGACGTCACGGACGTCGTCCATGATCTGGAAGGCGAGGGCGAGCTGTTCGGCGTAGCGCATCACGGCGCGCAACCCCTCGTCGTCGAGTCCGCCCGCCGTGCCACCGTAGGAGCAGGACAGCCGGAACAGCGTGCCGGTCTTCGCGCCCGCGACGAGTTCGTAGTGCCTGCGCAGGGCGGCGTCGTCCACGGCGGGGGGCAAGGTCTCGACGAGCTGACCGAAGGACAGGTCGGAGAGCTGGTCGAGGTAGGTGACGCCGGGGACCTCGCCGAGCCGCGCGAAAACCGCCGGGTTGTCGGCGAGTACCCGTGCCATGACCTGTAAAGCCTTGCCAGCCAAGTGGAATCCGGCTCGGGCCGCGGTGCGGATGCCGAACGCGGCCGGTACCGACGGGGCGTCGCGGCGCAATAGTGAACCGTCACAGATGTCGTCGTGCACGAGTGATGACTCGTGGAACATCTCCATCACGCAGGCCAGGTCGACGGCGTCGGACAGCGGCACCTTCTCGGCGTCGGGCAGCAGATGGGCGCAGGCGAGCAGCAGGCCTGCCCGGACCCGTTTGCCGGGCGCGGCGAGGACGTGCCGGTAGATATCGTCGAATTCCCCTCCGGTGACGAGGATTTCGAGGAGCCGTTCGGTGATGGCTGCCGGTCTGTCGATGCGCGGCGCCGCGGTGTCCACCTGTCCGATCGCGGGATGCCCGCCCGCGACTGTCTCCACGGTGCTCGGCCGTCGGGACCCGTTCGGCGCGTGGTCACCCAGGGGTTCCACCCGTACGGCCAGGCGCGAGAGCTGCCGGTGTCCCGGCGGTGACGTGGGATTTTCCATGGCGGTGAACTCCTTTGGCGTCAGCGCGGCCGCCCGGCCGGGTGCGCGGCGGGCAACCAGGCGACAGGCGGATGTCGGGTGTCAGTCGAGGCGCCCACGGGGGATCGACGGCAGTGTCGTCCCGGGGCGCCGTCCATGCCGAAGGCCGCGGCCTCGGTCGGGGCCGAGGCTCGGTCGGCGGGTGAAAAGCGCGTGACAGCACCATGATTGGTGCGTGCACGGGTGAGTGCGGTGTATCCAACAATGCGATCGTCGGCGTACGATCGATAGACGGCGGCATTGCGGCCTACCGGATCGTGCTCGACTACGAGGAATGTGCGCGGAGTCCGCGCATTCCGTTTCCGTCTGCTGATCAGCTCGAACCCAGGAGCCGATGCGCCGGAATCCCTTTCGCCACCAACTAAGTCAGCCCCCATAAGGGCGTCAGGCCGGAAGATCTACGCATCACCATTGATACCGACGCCATCGTTGTCCCGGTAGGGATCGATCAGCTGTCTAACGGAGAAGACTACCTCCGAAACGGCTTGTCGTAAACCGTTATTCGTGGCCATTGTGTGGCCCGGGGTGACGCGGGGGTGATCTTTACACAGTCGAAACAACGGTGGCAAGACCCCAGCCATATGGGGCGTCGGGCCTCGCTCCGGGACGGCCCGCGCGGTCGGGTGCTGCGGCGCTGCATCGCAGGCAGGCATGCCGGACGGGGGTGGTGCGTCCCGTTCTCCCACGTCCGAACAGTGCTGACGCACAACGGGTCTCGGCTGCTGTTGTGTTAACGAGCGTTTTGCGGCTACTGTGCGGTAACATGATGATCGGTACGTACGGCGAGAGGGGCTGAGCCGCATCGAAATCGGGCATTCCACTAACTCGCGCTCTGCTGTGCGCGGATAACTCACTCCCGCACCTTTGCGGATAACTCACGCTCCGCCGTGCGCATAGGCGGATCGAATTCGAAAAGGCGCTACCGGCAACTCCTCTCGGTCGCTCGACGCACTTATCGAAAAGTTACGCGGGCATTCAGAAGTGGGCGGCCTCGAAGGCCCTGCGGTGCAGCATCTGTCGGAACAACGCGGGAAGGGGAGAACGGATGCGACGCCGCCTGTTCGACCGCCTCGGCTCATCGGTGCACCGATTCCGCTATGTCGTGGTGGCGACGTGGCTGCTCGCGGCAGGCCTGCTGAATCTTGCCGTGCCCCAACTGGAATCGACGGTCTTCGAGCACTCGACGCCGATGGTGCCGCAGGACGCTCCGGCCGCCGCGGTGCTGCGCGAGATGAATACGCGGTTCGGTGAGTCGGCCGACTCCGGCAGCGCCTTCCTGGTGCTGACCCGCGCCGAGCCGCTCACCGACGCCGACCGCGCCTATTACGACAAGGTCGTGGCCGCGCTGCGGGCCGAACGCGGACACGTCGCGTCCGTGCTGGATCTGTGGGCGTCCCCGGTGACCGCCGGATCGGTCGTGAGCGCCGACCGCAAAGCCGTGTATACGCAGCTGCAGCTGGTCGGCGATACCGGCACCACCGAGGTGAGTCGCTCGCTCGCCGCCGTGCACGACGCGTTGGCTACAATTCCACCGCCGCAGGGACTTTCGGTCGATCTCACCGGCCCGAGCCCCACCTTCGCCGACGAGCTGAACGGCATCCACCACGCGCTGACCACCATCACCCTGCTGACCGTCGCGCTGATCACCGTGCTGCTGCTGGCGACGTACCGGTCGCTGTCCACCGCTGTCGTCCCCCTGTTCACCATCGGACTCGCGCTGGCGACCGCGCGCCCGCTGGTCTCGCTGCTCGGCGCGCACGGCCTGCCGACCTCGATCTTCTCGGTGGCGCTGCTGTCGGCGATGATCCTCGGTGCGGGCACCGATTACGGGATCTTCCTGATCAGCCGGTATCACGAGGGCAGGCGCGCGGCGCTGTCGCCGCACGAGGCGTACCGGTCCGCGTACCGCCGGATCATGCCGATCATCGTCGCCTCCGGCCTCATCGTGGCCATGACGTGTGCGGTGATGACGGTTACCCGGATCGGCGTCTTCCGCACCATCGGCATTCCCTGCTCGGTCGGCGTGCTCGTCACGGTGGCGGCGGCGATGACGCTGGCCCCCGCGCTGCTGGTGATCGCCGCCGACCGCGGTCTGGTCGAACCGACCGGCGGCGCGGCCCGCTACTGGCCGCGCCTGTCGGCGATCATCACCGCCCATCCCGCCCGCATGCTCGCCGCGTCGCTGGCCGTGATCGCGGCGCTCGCCCTGGTGACGCCGACCCTGATCATCACCTACGACGAACGCGCCACCCAACCGTCGGACACGCCGAGCAACCGCGGGTATGCCGCTGCCGCAGCGCATTTCGCCGCCAACGAACTGCTGCCGAGCTATGTGCTGATCCGGTCCGACCACGATATGCGCACCGCCCGCGACTACGCCGCGATCGAGACCCTCGCCACCGAGATCGCCCGGGTGCCCGGGGTGGCATCGGTCCGCACGATCTCTCGTCCGCTCGGCACGCCCATCCCGGACGCCGCGGTCGACCGGCAGGTCGGCCTGGTCGGCGACCGGCTCGGCTCGGCCGCCGACCAGCTCGCCGCGGCGCGACCCGAGGTGCGACAGCTGTCCGGCGGCGTGACGCAGCTGAACGACGGAGCCAAGGCCCTCGCCGCCGGAATGAGCGGTCTGGCAGGCGGTTTCGCGCAGGCCGGGCAGGCGTCGGCGCAACTCGTCGATGGTTCGGGCGCCTTGGCCGATGGCATCGATCGGCTGGTCGCCGGCGTCGACGGGCTCAGCACCGGGGTCGCGCGCCTCCGGTCGGGCAGCGCCGAACTCGTCAACGGGGTCGACGCGGCGATGGCCCCGGTGAACGGCTCCCTGTCCGCCATCGATGGTCTGCGCGCCCTCGTCGCGGCTGATCCGAATTGTCCGGCGACGCCGCTGTGTGTGGCCGCCCAGGCCGCGTTGTCGGCCTTCGACAGCAGTGCGGCGGGCACCGCCGTCGGCGAGCTGACTCGCCTCCGCGACGGCGTGCGCGCGTTGTCGGACGGTCACGCGCAACTCGCCGCGGGCGTCGACCAGCTGGCCACCGGACTCGCTGCGGCGCAAGGCGGTTCGGCCGCGCTGCGCGACGGTCAGGCTCGGTTGCACCAGGGCATCGGCGCGCTCGGCGACGGCATCGGACAGGCGCGCACCGGGGCCGACGCGCTGAGCGCCGGCACCGATCGGGTGCACGACGGCGTCACGCGGATGACCCGGGTATACGACGAGCTGCCCGCCGGGCTCGAGCAAGCCGTCGACTATCTACACGAGCTACAGGGCAATCAGACCATCGCACCGGGCGCAGGCGGATTCAACCTTCCCGACGCCGCCATGACGAACCCGGACCTGACTACTGCGGCCCGGCTCTTCCTGTCCCCGGACGGGCACGCCGCGCGGATGATCGTCGTCGGCACCGCCGACGCGTTCAGCGCGGAGGGCATGGCGCTGGCACAGCGGGTCACCGACGCCGGGCGGCACGCGGCCGTCGGCACCCCGCTGGCCGGCGCCGCCATCGACACCACCGGCTTGGCCGCCACCTATGTCGACGTCCGGACACTCGCGTTTCGCGACCTGGTGACCATCGTCGTGGCGGCCTCGATGCTGATCCTCCTGGTGCTCGCGATCATGCTGCGCAGCCTGATCGCCCCGCTGTACGTCTTCGGCTCGGTGCTGCTGTCGTATCTGGCCGCACTCGGATTCAGCGTCCTGATATGGCAGCACCTGCTGGACAATCCGCTGCACTGGACGGTGCCGTCGATGTCGTTCATCGCCCTGACCGCCGTCGGCGCCGACTACAACCTGCTGTTGATGTCACGGGTCCGCGACGAACTGCGCGCCGCCCCGCAAAACGGCCTGCGCGCCGCCGTGGCCACCGCGCTCACCCGCACCGGCGGCGTGATCACCACGGCCGGAATCGTTTTCGCGCTCACCATGCTGGCGCTCATGTTCTCCGACATCAGCAATATCGCCCAGATCGGTTTCACCATCGCCACCGGGTTGCTCCTGGACACCCTCGTCGTCCGCACCGTCACCATCCCGGCCATGGCGCTGCTGGCCGGACGGTGGAACTGGTGGCCGAGCCGGCTCTCCCGCCCCGACCCGGCACCCGCGCCCGGTGCCTGACGCGGGTGTCTCCCCAAAAGCGTTGGCAGCGGCGTGATTCCGCTGGCCCATCGGATCGGCGATCACGTTCGTCCCGGCAAGAGTGCGATGGGAACCTCGACGTGACGTGCTCGCAGGAACTCGCCCAAGGACTTGCCGAGTTGGTCCAGCGATAATCCTGATGAGCTGCTTGGTGCCAGGTAGTCCCGCAGGACGAAGACGAGACCGCGCAATCGGGGGAATTCGTAGCGTTCGACGGTGACCGACGCGGGGGCGGCGAGCAACCGGACGAGCCGGTCCGCGGTGAGGAAGGACAGCAGCCACGGGTAGGCGGCCTCCTCGCTCACCCAGACCCCGAGGTCGGCGATGCCGGCCTTGTCACCGGTGCGCGCGTGCACGATATCGCCGAGGGGACGCCGAGTGGTGGGACCGAAGCTGCTCGAGTCGGCCGTCGGTATGGCACCGCCCGTCGGTTGCCCGCCGAAGGGCCGCATGTCCGGCGGAGGGGCGATGTCGAGCACCCGGCCATGCCCGGCGCGGCCCCCACGGCCGATTCGTCGCCACCACCGCCGGACCAGCCCGGTGCCGTCGACCATGTGGACCTGGTGCCGGAGGGTGTCCTGGCCGACCTCGGCGGGCCAATAGTCGACGCGGGCGTGGGGTGGGTGGGGGAACATGTAGTTGACGTCGAGGTAGAAGCCGGGGAAGCTGCCCAGGAAGTAAGAGTTGAGCCAGGCGAAGAAGGCCTGGATGGGTTTCGCGGTGTCCGCGGCGACGGTGACCGCGACCGGGACGGTGGTTTGCCACTGGTCGGTCGGATCGTCGACCGCCCGTCCGCAGACGAACAGTCGCAGCTCCTGCACGTGGGTGTTCTGCGCGGCGATCTCGGCCTGCCGACGCAGCATCTTTACCTTTTCCTCGATCTGTAGGCCGGTCGGGAAATACCACAGCGACCCGCGGTAGCCCGACTGCAGATGGACACCCACCCGAGTGGTCGCGGGTGGGGGACTGCCTTTCGCACCGCTGACCTGCACCCGGTCCGGCCCCACCTGGCTCACCGTCACCGAATCGGTGTGCCAGACGACATCTGGGTTGAGGTACCGAGGTCCCTGGATTTCGTAGAGCAGTTGAGCCGTGACTGTGTCGAGGGTGACGGCGCCGCCTTCGCCGGCTCGTTTGGTGATGACAACCTCGCCGCTCTCGGCGATCTCGGCGATCGGGAAACCTATGGTGATGTTGTCGGGCACGGTGGTGAACCCGGAGAAATTTCCGCCGGTGGCTTGTGGGCCGCACTCGATGATGTGCCCCGCGGCGACGGCCCCGGCGATCTTGTCCCACTCGGTGCGCTCCCACTGGTGCCACCAAGCGGCCGCGCCGCTGATCAGTGAGGCGTCGGCGACGCGGCCGGTGATGACGATGTCGGCGCCCTCGTCCAGGGCTGCTTTGACGCCCCAGGCGCCGAGATAGGCGTCGGCCGCCAGCACGCGTCGCTCTCCCAGCGATTCGCCGGTGTCGATGTGGGTCAGCTGCCCTTCGGTGCTGAGTCGGTCGGCTTCTTCGCGCAAATCGTCGCCGGTGATGTAGGCAACGGTGAGCTCCAAGCCGCGCGCCAGTATCGCCGCGCGAATCGTGTCGGCCATCAGCTCGGGAGCGTGGACGCCCGCGTTGGTGACTACCTTCAACTTCTTCTCCGCTATCGCATCCAGCTCCGGCAGCAGCTGGGTCATGAACAGCGGGGACGCGAAGTGGTGGTGTTTCTGCGGTTCGTCGATGAAGTGGGCGATCATCATCGACTCGACGAACTCGGTCATGGAGTCGCCGATAAGGACGTCGACCGATTCCCCGTGGACGGACTCCTGGAAAGCGGCGAACCGGTCTCCCATCCCACCGGAGAAACTGGCGATGCGGACTGGGCGGCGTATGGACATGTGTTCCTCCTTGGCCGGACGCTGGAACCGTTTCAGGTCAGGACGTAGGGGCCGGGTGCCGGTTCCGCGGCCGGGTGACGGTGACTCCCCAGCGGTGGTGGCGTGCGTTGGCTTCCGGCGCGGTCGGCGAGCCATCGGGCCCAGGCGCGCCACCAGGTGTCGTGGTACTTCGTAGCGCCGGCCAGCCACGCCTCTGGGTCGGTGGCACCGGTTGGTCCGCCGGACCAGTAGCTCGCCCCGGAATCCGGAGACGCCAGCACTGCCGCGATGTGGCCACCGGACGCGAGATGAAACCGGACATCGCCGGGGAACAGCCCCACGGTCCTATAGGCGGAGGTCCAGGGCACGAGATGGTCGTCGTGAGCGGCGACCACGAACAGGTCCTGGGTCACCTGATCCGGGTCGAGGCGCCGCCCGGCGAGTTCGGCTGTGCCTCGTGCGAAAGCGTTGTCCAGACACAGATTTCGCAGTAGGAACTGCTGGGCGCGGTGCGGAACGCTCAGCGTGTCGCAATTCCAATACAGGATGTCGTAGGCGGGCGCGGCCTCTCCCGACAGCCAGCTCGCCCGCATCCGTGACCAGATCAACTCGTCGGAGCGAAGCAGCCGGAAGAATACTTCGAGAGACCGGCCGCTGAGTACTCCCCGCGTATAGGTCAAGGTCTCCATCAGGGGCAGACCGAGAACGCGCAGCAGCCAGCCGGTGCCGCCGGTTCCGAACTCACTGCGGATGTCGGTGAAGTCGGTCAGCGTGCTCAACGCAGTGACGCTGCGCACCCGTGGTCGGTCGGTATCGGCCGACCACGCCGCGAGCATGAGTGCGCTCAAGCCCCCGAGACAGGCACCGAAAAGGTTCACTTCCTCGGCGCCGGTGATGTCGCGGACCGCGGCGAGCGCGGGGAGTAATGAGTTCCGCAGGTAGCAGTCGTAGCCGACGTCGCGTTGGGAGGCTTGCGGATTCCGGTAGCTGATCATGAACACGGTATGTCCGTGATCGAGGGCCCACCTCACGAAGCTGCGGCCGGGCGTGAGGTCGGCGATGTAGAACTTGTTGACCCAGGGCGGGCAGCACAGGAGTGGGATGGAATACACGGTCGCGGTACGCGGCTCGTATTGAATCAGCTCCATCAGCGAGTTGCGGAAAACCACTCGGCCCGGGGTGATCGCCAGATCGCGGCCGACCGTGAACGCTGTGCGGTCCACGAGCGACGGCAGGCCGCCGTTGTGCTGGAGATCGTCGATTGCGTGTGCTGCCCCTCGGAGGAGGCTTCTTCCTCGTGTCCGGGCCGCTTTGCGCAGAGCGGTCGGGTTGCCCAGCAGCGCGTTGGGCGGGGCAAGGGCATCGGCGATCAGCCGGGTCAAAGATCGCACGGTTCGCCGGTCTTCGGCGGGCAGCGGGAGGGCGTCCGCCGCGCGGCCGGCCGCCTTCGCGGCCAGGTCGTAGGAGAGGCGAAGGGTACGGAAGTAGCGGTTCGACGTCCACGCGGGGTCGACGAACCGCGGATCGCGCGCTGAGTCGCTCAGCAGAGTGCCTGTGGAATCGGCGACCGGCTCCATCGTTGTTGTCCTTATCTCTGGGTCGGCGTCCGCTGGGGACCAGAGGTGTCGGGCTCGTCGCGGATGAAGGGGCTGAGGGCGGTGACGAAATCGACGTGGCATTCCAGATATCCGGCGTGACCGGCGCTCACCAGCGGGACGAACCTCGCGCGGGGGATCTTCCTGGCCGCGCGGATCCCCTGCCAGAACGGGACGACCTCGTCGGTCAGACCCCAGATCAGCAAGGTCGGCATCGGTAGTTCACCGAGGCGCTCGACGAGGTTGTAGCGACCGCGTTGACCGGCCGGACCAACGACCAGGCGCACTGCCTGGAAGGATGTGGACAACAGCGTCTGCGCCTGCATGATGCGGGTTTGGGTGCGCCACTCTTGCACGGTCAGCCGCCACGGGCGTCGTACCTGCACACCGCGCATGAGCGCGCGCAGGATTCCCCCGCCGGGCAGCAGCAGGGCGGCGATCGCGATCTCCGTCGCCCAGCCGGGAAGTAACGCCCCGGCGATGACCACGGGGTTGATCGCGCGCCCCAGCCCGACCGAGTCCACAAGCACCAATCGGCTTACGCGGTCCGGGTTTTCGAGCGCGAATTGCGCCGCGATGAGGCCACCCGCGGAGTGCCCGAGGACGATCGCTGTATCGACCGAGGTCGCGTCGAGGAAGGCGGCAATGAAGGACACCAAGCCGTCGAGGGTCACATCCCGCAGCGGGCTGGTGCCGCCGTAGCCGGGCAACGAGGGGGCCAAGACCTTGTGCGTTGTCCGGAACTCCTCGATGGTCCGGTCCCACCCTTGGGCGGCGGTGAGATTGCCATGTATCAGAACCAGCACCGGCCCGGTTCCCGCTTCGAGATACGACGTCGACAAACCCTGAACCATGACCCGCTTCTCGCTGATGGTGTCGAATCCCATTGCGCGCCTTCGTCTTCCTGGCAGGTTCTTCCTATGAATCTCGCTGCGCTTTGTCGTACCTGTCTACCCGTGCATGCACGGACACGCCTTTCATTCGGCAGACGCACACGCCGCCGACCCACATCGACCCATCGCCGACGGCATAGCGACCGGTGGCGTCGCGGCCGTCCTGCGCGATTTCCAGGTGGAGAACAATCCGGTCTCTGGTGGGCAAGACATCGCCGTAGTGGGTCCACGTAAGGGGACGGCCCGGAGACGGAGTGGCAAGGCGGGCACCGCCGCGGACAGGGGACGATTCCGCCGCGAGCAGGTGGAGTTGCACCAGCTGGGACATGGTTTCCAGCGCGAGGCTGCCGGGCAGGACCGGATCTCCCAGGAGGTGAGCTTTGAAATACCAGGCCCCGGGGTCGATGTCCTTCTCGGCGTGGATCCGCCGGCCTGGCTCGCCTTCTCGCCACGATTCGCTCGCCCGGTCGATCATGAGCAGCATGGGTCCGGGCAGTCGGGGTTCGCCGCTGAAGAGGTGTTCGGGCCGGGTCCGCAGGTCTATCAAATTCTCGCCGGAGAACAGTGGCGGCCCCTCCGCGCGAGGAGCCGGAATCTCGAAGGTGTCTCCCGCGGGCACGAGCACGAACGTGGTCTCGAGGCTGAGCAGTGGTTCGTCCTCGACGCGGCAGGTGACCTCGAAGGTATAGCTGCTGCGGCCCTCGCTCACACCGAGATCGGTCAGGCGCGCGGTCGTCTGGATGGTCCGGGTCGAGGGTCGCAGCTCGCGGTGCACGGTGAGGGCACCGCTGAGGTTGCGCAGCCGGGCGTCTTTCGGTGGAGGGCAGAGCCGGCCGAGTAGCCACGAACACGGCTGGGACGCGATCTCGACCAGGATTGCCAGTGGAGTCGACCGGGAACCATTGTCTTCCCAGAACCATGCTCGGCAGGGCAGATCGTAGTCGGTGTGAATTTCGCTGCCGACTACCCCGGGTGTATCGGCGAGCTTCCGCACACGGGTAACGAAAAGGTAAGGCGGGGCCGGCAATCGGAGCCCGGACAACCTGTTCGACGTTCCCCACGCCGCGGCCAGCACGGCTCGGTAGTCGAGTCGGGTGCCGTCCGCATCGATGGCGCATGGGTGCTGGTCTGCATAGTCCACCAACCCCCCGAGGCGTTCCGGGACAACGGCTTCGTCGGCGGGCTGGGTGGCGGCAGGGGCGAGAACACGCCAATGTGTGAGGGGCCAGTCCGGTGTCAGTCGCAAACTCAGGTTCTTGGCGTGGAAAGCCTTCACGCCGTCGACTGTGCACAGCGCGTCGGCGAATAGCGTCGGGGTCGGGTCGTGCACGATCTCGGAGACGAACAATTCATACGTCAGTAGCCGGCTGCCGGCCGGGGTGGCCTGCCCGCGGCAGCGCAGCTCGGTCGTGGCGCCGGGCACCGGCTCGAAGCGCCAGCCGTCGTGGTCGAGGGTGCAGCCATAGGCCGTCAGATAGAACGCCATCGCCTGCAGGCATGCCTCGAACATCAGCGTGCCCGGCATGCAGGGATCCCCGGTGAAGTGGCCTCGGAAGAACCATTCGTTCGGGCTGAGGGGGAACTCGGCACGGAGATATCCGCGCTGCCACGGACCACCCGACGGGTCGAACACGGGAACCCGGTGCAGAAGCCGCATGCGACCGCTACCGATCCGTGGCGTGCGGACGTGTGCCCGGGTGACCCTCCAGTTCGCACCGAAGCAGAGGTCCGGCCTGCCTTCGCCGAAGGCGCGAACCTCCTTGGGGTCGAAGGACTTTCGCGTCTGTGCCAGCGGCCGCGTGTGCGTTCCCTCGGGCTGTGGCATCTCTTCGGCGTCCCAGATCACGCCCTGGGAGGCGGCCAACTCCTGCTCGGTGAAGTACCCGGCCACGCCGTTGGCCACGGTTGATCGCACGTGCCCGTCGACTTCACACCGGCTGTGGAAGAAGAACAGATGCACATCGCCGTGCGCACTGTGGTCGTCGACAGTGATCTCGTGCCGGGCGGTCTCACCTACCGCGGGCGGGCTGTCGTGGAAGGTCAGGTCGAGGCCGAGCAGGCGGTACACCCGATCGTCGGCGATATGCAGGTCCGCGCCCAGCCAGGTCAGCAGTAGCAGGTCGGCCTGCCCGGACTCGACCAGCAGGCCGGCGGGCATGCGTCCGCACCCGTCTATGTACCAGGCGTCGCGGTGAACGTCGGTCTCCGTCCAAATGGTGCCCTTTCCCATCGAGAAGGGCTCACCCTCGATGTCCAGGACACGGTCGACCAGAAGCAACGGGGGCTCGGGCATGCGCGTGTGCCGTGCTCGTTCCTCCACGGCGGCGAATCGGCTGCCCAGAACGGCCGAAAGTTGCCCGGCGGCAAGGGTTTCCAGCTGTGCCCGATCGAGGGCAAGCGGTTCGGAGCGGCGGGGGCGAGTATGCGGACTATCGGCATCGCGACTCGTCACCCGGGCGAGAAGGGATTCGATCGGAGGTGGGTGGGCGGGCACGGTCAGAGCCGGGAGCCGCTCCTGAACAGGTCGAAGCGGCGCCGTCAGCCGGTCCAGCACCGGAGCGGGGTCGTCGACGACCCCGGCCGCGGCGAGTTCGGAGACCGCCAGGGCAAGGGTGGCCAACGAGTCCTGGCTCTCGCCGGTGCCGTCGAGGGCGACGACGAGATGATCGCGATCGTGGAGTGTCGCGGAGATCCAGCCGGAACACAGGTTACGCGGTCCGTGCTCGATGAACACCCGAACGCCGTCGTCCCAGGCTCGAGATATCGTGGCGGAGAAGTCGTTTCGTTCGAGGATCATGGTCGTCAATGCCCGTGCCACCGACTCCGGGGTGGGAACGTACCTCTCCCCGGTCGTGCTGGTGTAGAAACGCGTGGCGGCGTCGACGTGGACGGGGCGGTGGAAGAGGCGCTCCAGCTCACCGCGCGCCTGACCCAGGATGGGGTGGTGGGCTGCGATGTCGTAGTCGAGGGGCAGCACGGCCGTCGCGCCGCCGAGGCGGTCGGCGACGCGGTCGCAGGCTTTCGCGGCCCCGCCGATGACGCATTGGCCCGGGCTGTTGACAATCAGCAAATAGGCGGCCGGTTCGCCCTCGAGTGCGGCCTCGACGCGGTCCGCCGGCGCGGCCACCAGCAGGTTGACCCAGCGGTCGGCGGGCATGTCCAATTGCTGCCAGGCGCGCTGGGCGATGTGCTGGTCGCCGATGAGCCCACTGGTGAAACATTGCGTCGCACCGACTTCGGTCAGGAACGCGGGCACATCGTGCCACACTCGCAGGGCCACCATCGCGGTGGTTTCTCCGGAAGAGTAGCCCAGCACCGCATCCGGCCGGATCCCGAGCAGGTCATAGGTGAGGCGGGTATGCACGTCCGCGAGCAGGGTCGCGGCCAAGTTCTTTCGCACCGGGTCGGTAGGCCGGCCGGCGAACACGGGTTCGCTGAGCACGGGAAGCTGACCGCACCACCGACGAGTCGCATCCATCAGTTCCGGAAAGGCGAGCATGAGCGGGCGGCCCATCTGCCGGTAGCCGGCCGATCCGTTGGTGTAGACGAAGGCGACTCGCCCACCGATCGGGCGGCTTCGTAAAGACGTGGCCGGCGGCTGTTTGCCTTGGCCGGTAAGCCACTTGCGGGTTTCTTCTCGCCGGTCGGCCAACACGTCAGTGGGCCGTTCGATGATCGTCAGGCGGCACGGCCCCTCACCGCCGGGCCGGCCATCACGCAACGCCGCGGCGATCTCCCGCTGGTTGCCGCCGCCGAATACATGTACCGCATGGCCGCCCGCGGACCACGGCACCGGGTCCAGCCCCCGGACCCGGAAGCGGGTGACGGTGGCGCCCAAGGAGGCAGTGGCCACGTCGACGACCGGGGGGCCGAGCATCGGGTCCGCCGGCTCGTTGGGGCGAGGCACCGCGCGATGTCGCACCGCCAGTGCTGCGGTGGCGACCGCGATCAGTCCCTCGGCGGCGTGCGCGCTGCCGAACCGGTCCACCGGATCGAAGTGGGGCATCGCATCGGTGCCGGTGCCGTCCGGCCCGATGTGAAGACTCGCGGCCGCGTCGAGCGGATCGCCTCGGCCCACCAACGCGATCACCTCGGCCCCCTCCCACTCGGCGTCTGTGCGGCGGCGCAGCAGCAGCGCCACCGCGGCATCCGCGGTCCGGCGGCGGTGGCCCAAGGCGGCCAGGGATGCCTCGTGGACCGGTTCACAGGACAGATCAACCGCTCCCACGAGCGCCGCGTCCACCTCGCCTGCGCGCAGCGCCCGGCACGCGATCTCCAATGCGGCCGACCCCGAAGCTTGCTCGGCATAGACCGAGAAACTCGGACCGGCCAGGTCGAACTGTGCATTGAGGCGATTGGTGACGATATTGGGCATGCTTCCGACTGCATTGGCGGCCGAGAATGCCGAGGAGAACCCGTCGCGCAGGGTACTCGCGGGAGATTCGGCTTCCTCGAGCCACGGCGGAACGCGCCACCGTGCCGTGTAGCGCACCACCTCGGCGTCGCAGCCCATCCCGACCAGCACCATCGTTCGCCGGCGCGGTGGGGACTGTCCCGCCAGCGCTTCCCGTGCCGCGTCCAGGATCAGCAGCTGCTGTGCGTGCGCCTGTTTCAGGTCGATGGGCGGGAACCGAAGTCCCCGCAGGGGCGTTTCGACGGTCTCGCGTGGTGCCGGCGGTGTCGGCGCGTTGAACAGCGCCTCGGTGAAATCCGCCACGCACGTGCCCGCGCCCACCCGCGCGCCGATCGCCACGACGGCGACCTCGTCGTCGGTTCGCGGTTCGGGTTGAGCCCGGTACCGGATCGGTGAAGATGTCCGCTCTGCCGTGCCTGCGGCTTCGAGTACGAGGTGTGCGTTGTTGCCGCCGAAACCGAAGGCGCTCAGACCGGCTCGCCGCTGTCCCTCCCACGGTTCGTGTTCGATGAGGGGACGCAATGTCGTGCCGGAGAAGGCGTCGGTGGGGTCCTCGGCACCCAGGCTGGCCGGGCGCACCCCGGCATGTATGGCGCCTATGAGCTTGAGCAGACCCGCCAGCCCGGCGACCGTCACAGAATGGCCCAGATTCGACTTGACCGAGCCCACCGGCAGGTCGCTGGCGGCGGCGAAAACCCCTCCTGCGCTGCGTAACTCGACCGCGTCACCGAGCGGGGTTCCGGTGGCATGGCACTCCAGCAGGCTCACCGAGCCGGGATCCAGTCCAGCGCTCTGATAGGCGGCCATGATCGCCAGTTCCTGGCCTTCTCGGGATGGAGCGAGCAGTCCCGAGCCGCGTCCCCCGTTCGACAGCCCTATTCCACGGATCACCGCCAAGACCGGGATGTCGGCCCGCACAGCATCATCCAATCGCATGAGTGCTACGCAAGCCGCGCCCTCCGCCGGCACCAGCCCATCGGCGGTGCGGGCGAACGGTCGGCTTCGCCCTGTGCTGCTGAGCGCGCCGAGGGCGCCGAAGAAGGCGTGGCGAATCAGGTCGTCGGCGCAGTTGACCGCGGCGGCCAGCATCAGGTCGGCGCTACGGTCGTGCAGCCGGTC
This sequence comes from Nocardia tenerifensis NBRC 101015, assembly GCF_000308715.1. Lineage (GTDB taxonomy): Bacteria > Actinomycetota > Actinomycetes > Mycobacteriales > Mycobacteriaceae > Nocardia > Nocardia tenerifensis. Next base: position 25,431 of record NZ_BAGH01000172.1, on the reverse strand, counting down.
GACGGCGAGCTTGATCGCGTACAGCGACGAGGCGCACGCGGCGTCCAGCCCCACCGAGCCCCCGTCGAGGCCGAGCGCGTGCGCCGTCAAGTGTGCGGCCAGGCCGCAGGAGAACCGGTTGCGCGGGTCGGACGCGCGATCGCCCGCTACCGCGCGCCGCAGGTCCTCGGGCAGCGCGCGGGCCCACGTTTGCTCGGCGTACCGGTTCATCCCGGCGCAGGGATAGCCCAGCACGCCCAGGATGAGCCCGGCGCGGCGCGGCGGCTCCGCCACCGCGGCCTCGCGCAGCGCCTCCCGCCCGCAGTGCATCGTCCAATGGAACAGCGTGTCGAGAGGTTCGATGTCCGCACGATCGGCCGAGAAGCCGCTGGGGTCCCACACCGAGTCGAAGCCATGGACGTAGCCACCGAAGGGGGTGATCCCGCCTGCGGGTTCTTCCGGCGGGAACTGATCGACTCGCCAGTATCCGGCGGGGGCGGCGCCCAGGCTGACCCGTTTGGCAACGATGTTGTCCCACAAGGCTTCCGGGCTCAACGCGGCCGGCAGCACGCATCCGCGTCCGACGATCGCGATGGGTTCGAATCCGGAGGCCATGTCAAGGCCTGCGGATCAGGCTGACGCCGAGCAGCTCCACGTATGCCTGACCGCTGGGGCTCAGCAGCGCGATGTCGCAGACGACGTGGTCAGGGCCGGTGGTGCGGCCGCGGACCAGGCAGCGAAGCGGGTGGGGTAGTGCTCCACTGGAATGCACATGGACGAATCGCACTCGCATGGGCAGGGTCACCGCGCCCAGGATGTGCTCGGCCCACAGCACAGCCAGCTGAAGTCCGGCGTCCATGGCGGCAGGATCGGTATGCGGGTACCGGCCGGGCCATTCGCGCTCCCGCACACCGGTGGCGGTCGCGTCCGCTCCCTCGGCCGAGATGCCGTCGACTGTTTTGAGGGAACGGAACATCGGACCGTGGAACAGGGCCGGGCTGTCGTAGAGGTCGGTGTGCGGGAGCACCTCGGGACAGGTCAGTGGCGACCAGTCGACATGCCGAATCCCGCTGCGCGCGCTCGCCACCCACGCTGCTTGGCACGGTCTGCTGTCCTCGTCGGAGATTCTCAGCTCCACGCCCCCCGGCTGGTGTGCCAAGCTGAGCGTAAGCCGACGTATCCGATCGGGAGGTACGGTCAACGGCTGGAACACCCGAAGGTCGGCGAGAGCGATCTCGCGCCACCCCGGATCGAGTTCCCCGGCGGCAGCGATCAACCGGTCGATGGTCAGTGCCAGGGGAACTACAGCTGTTCCATCGATGCTGTGATCGCGTAAGAAGGTCTGCTCGGCCAAGCCGACTCGCCAGACGGCCTTGCGTTGTCTGCCCGAGTCGTGCAGCGGTCGCTCGCCGTCGGCCGCGACGAGGATTCGCCGGCCGGGCAGGGCCGTTCCCAGTGTCGCGAGTACTGCGCGACCACCCTCGTCCGGCGGCACGAGGTCGACGCCGCCGTCTCGGAAGTGCTCGGCCAGCTCGGAGGTGACCATCCCGCCCTGCCACGGTCCCCAGCCGACCGCGGTGATCGGGCAGCGTGTGTGGTCGGCCGCTGCTACCTGGAAGAGCACTTCGTTGGCCATGGCGTAGTCGCTCTGCCCGGCGTTGCCGAACTGCGCCGCCACCGAGGAGAACAAGTACACGAAGGTCAGCGGATCTGCGGAGGTGGCGCTCAACAGCGAGCGCAAGCCGTGCACCTTGGCGCCGAAGACCTGGTCGAACATCTCTGTTGTCTTCGCCTCGACGGGCATGTCGGCGAGCACACCGGCGCCGTGGATCAGGCCGGTGATCGGCCCCCATTTCCTACGAACTCGCGACAGTGCCTGCTCGACAGCGGCTGAGTCGCGGATATCCACCGGCATGTACCAGACGCTGCTGCCCGCGTCGATCAATGCGGCGATGGTGCCACGCACCTCGCGGGCCGCGCTGACCCGCTGCGCCACGGCACCGACCTGGGACGGTGTCGGCATGGGGCCGCCGCGACGCGAATGATAAGCCACCAGTGCGTGTTTGACGGCCTTCTCGTCACCGGCGGAGCGTAACCACAGGGGCTCTTCGGCCAGCGGCGTCCGGCCCAGGAGCACCAGGCGCGGCCGGTGCGCTCGCGCGACAGCCAGCACGGCGGTGGCGGTGATGCCGCGGGCACCCCCCGTCGCGACGATCACCGAATCGGGGCCGACGATCTGATCGTGGTAGGGACTTGCCCGCCACTGCGATACCGGCAGCGGCACCGGCTCGGCCTCGACAGCCAGGGTGGTGCGTCGGCCATCGGCATGTAGGCCGACGTCCAATAGTGTTCCCCCATAACATAATTCGTCTGCGAGTGCATTGGCGATCCGGTCCGGGGTGCGCCGCGCGCGTTCGCAGTCGATGGCCTTGACCGCGACATCGGGCCATTCCTTCGACAGCGTGCGAGCAAGGCCGGCCAAGCCGCCCAGCCAGGCGCGCTCACCCTGGCGTCCGCCGAGACCGAAGTCCGCGCCGGTGTCCTGGACGGTCACGAACAGTTCGCTGTGCCGCACGGCGGGGGAGCGGGCAATCGAGAACGCCTCTCGGTTGAGGGCTACCGCGTCCTCGCTGCCCCGCACGTCCCGCAGCCCCCCGAGGAAGATCAGTCCGCCGACCTCCGCCGGTATCCGCGAGGCTGTCATCGCGTCGATGCCCCGGGCGGTGAGCCGCTCGACGAGCGCAGCGGCCACTCCGGCTCCGTCGTCGGTGACGAACAGTACCCGGCAGTCGAGGCCGGACGGTGACAGGCCGGAGGCGGGGGCAGGTACTTCGCGCACGACGTAGCGCACCAGTCGGCCGGTCGGTGACGCTCCCACCGTCGAGGTCGCACCCGCTGTCGCGGTCACGTGCGCACCTCTGCCGCCAAGCGGTCCGCGATTTCTCTGATCGTCTGAAGTCGGCCGAGTTCGGCCGCGTCGAGCGGCGGCAGGTCCTCGATGCGGTCACGCAGAGCGGACAACACCTCGACCCGTTTGATGGAGTCGACGCCCAGATCGGTTTGCAAGTGCATATCCGGGGTCAAAATATCCACGGGATAGCCGGTCTTGTCCGCCACTACCTGCAGAGTCAGCGCGATCAGGTGGTGACTCGCTGGGCCATCACCATCGCCAGGCGCCGACCCCGAATCGGCTCGCTCGGGCGGACTCGGTGCGGGCGGTGTCCAAGTCTGGCGCTCGGGTTCCCGATCAGGCCTCGGTTCGGTGGTGAAGTCCGGCCGCCTCTGCGAAGACTCGGCGAAGACATTCGCTCGCTCGGGCGGGCTCGGCTCGGGCGATGTCCGAGTCTGGCGCTCCGGTGCCCGATTGTCCCTGGGCTCGGCGCTGGAGTTCGGCCGTCTCTCTGGAGACTCGAAGAAGAAGTCCAGGGTCGGCGCGGCAGGCGGGGCGGTGTCGAAGAGGTCGGTGTCGAGGAGGTCGGGGGCCGGCTGCATCGGCGTCACCTCCTCACTCGGGGCAACCGGCTCGTCCGCGGCGGGCGTATCACCGAGGTGAGCACGCACAGGTGCGCCGTTCGAGGCTGGACCGCCCTCGCTCGGGTGCGGAGTAGGCCGGTGCCACGCAGTCGGTTCCGCCGTGGGGTTCAGCGACCTGCCGACCGCCGAAAGGTAGGCGAGGTGAGCGTCGGCCGTCGTCCGCTGATAGGCAGCGTGTGTCGCCGCGACCAACCGGTGGAGTTCGCGCACCGTTTCCCACCACTCGGCACGCCCGTTGGGGGTCGGATACTGGGACGGTTCTGTCCGATTTTGCGTCGTGCTATGGGCTGGTTGTGGCATGACGGGAATTACCTCCGGTGAATCTGTGACCTCCGCGGGCGGATACACCTTGCCGTAGTTGGTACCTGAAATCTGCACGGTGACAGCGGATTTCGGCGGGGCAGGCCGAGAATGCGGCGCGTAGTCCTGCCACAGCGGCGCGAGATTCATCGGCACGCCGTGCGCGATGAACGCGGCCAGACCGCGGTGCAGCGCTGTGAGGCCGTTCTCACCCTGCCGGTCCAGCGCGATGGCACTGTGCACGCGCGATCCCAGGTTCGCCCCTACGAGCCCGGTCAGGACCGATCCGGGGCCGACCTCGACGAAGGTGCGGACGCCGGCGTTGTACATCGCGGCTATTTGATCGGCGAACCGTACCGGGGACGCCAGATGCCGGGCGAGCCGATCGGCGATTCCTTCGGAGCGAGAGGGATACGTCGACGCGTCAGTGTTCGCATATACAGGTATTCGTGGAGCGGCGAGGTCCATCTGCCGCAGATAGCTGTGCAGCGGAACGATCGCGTCGCGCACGAGCGGACTATGAAACCCCGCCGACACAGTGAGTCGACGCACAGGGACGCCGCGCTCTGCCAACCGATCGCCCAGCGCGGCGAGAGAATTGACCGCGCCGGAGACAACTATCTGTTCGGGAGCGTTATGGTTCGCGATCCACAGGTCAGCAAAACCCAAGTCACGCAGCACATGCTCGACGTCCTCGACCGTCGCTCGGACGGCGAGCATGCCACCTGGTTCGTGGGCGGCATCGCGGATCAACTCGCCGCGCCGCCGGGTCAGCCCGAGTAGCGCCACCTCGTCGAAGACTCCGGCGGCGTGCAGTGCGGTCAACTCCCCGACGCTATGGCCGGCAACGCAATCCGGGCGGATGTTCAGGGCGGCCAGCACGGCTGCCAGGGCCATACTGTGCGCGGCGACGGCGGGCTGCGCCCATTCGGTAGCCGTCAGTTTCGTGGTCTGCGCATCTCTGTCCTCGTCGGTGAAAACCGGTGCCGGGAAAACGATCCGGTGCAGCGGTTGCTCGGCTATCGGGACATCGGCCAGCCGATCCCACAGCAGCCGGGCCTGCGAGACATGCATCGCGACGTCCATGCCCATGCCCACGTACTGGCTTCCTTGGCCGGGGAACAGGAATGCGATGTGTCCGCAGTCTGCCGGGCCGACTCCGTAATACGTCCCGTCCGGGATGCTGAAACCGACGCGGGGCGCCTCGCGGATGCGAGCGAGGGCCTTATTCGTCCTATCTCTCAGCTCGTCGGTGTCGGCGGCTACCACTACGAGCCGATGGTCGGGAACCTCGCCAGGCAGCATCGCCTGGGTTTCGCGAGCGATCAGGGCCAGCGGCCGTTGGTAATGCGCGACTTCGTGGCAGCGGTCCGTCAGTTGCTCCACGGTGGCACCGGTCAGGACGACCAACTCGGACGGCGCGGTTCGGGTGCTAAAGGGCCGACGGCCGCCGCCGCGGGGGACATATTCCTCGACGGTGACATGGAAGTTGGTGCCGCCGAAGCCGGAACTGGACACCGACGCGCGCCGTGGGTGCGCGGAGCCGCGGATCCACGGCCTGGCGGCGGTGTTGAGCTCGAACGGACTGCCGGTCAGCTCCAGGCGTGGGTTCGGCCGGGTGACCTTGATAGTCGGGGGAATTACTTTGTGGTGCAAGGCGAGTACGGCCTTGAGCAATCCGGCGGCCCCCGCCGCGGACTTGGTATGTCCGAACTGCGACTTGAGCGACCCGAGAGCACACCAGGGAAAGGACGAATGACGCGCCTCGCCGAACACCTGGCGCAATGCCGTCACCTCGGCGACATCACCGGCGGCGGTCCCGGTGCCGTGCGCCTCGACCAACTCGACGGTGTCCGGGGTATAACCGGCCGCTTGATAGGCCCGGCGCAACGCACGGGCCTGACCCTCCGGCAGCGGGGTGTAGACCGCCGTGCCTCGCCCATCGGAAGAGGACCCCACCCCGCGCAACACCGCGTAGATCGCGTCGCCCGCGCGTTCGGCGTCCGCCAATCTCTTGAGTGCGAACAGCCCGATGCCCTCGCCGAGAACCATGCCGTCGGAGTCCGCCGAGAACGGGCGGCAGTCCCCGGTGGGCGACAGTGCGGGCGTCTTGCTGAAGCTCGTGTACCAGACTGCGTCGTTGAGCGTGTCCACGCCGCCGGTAATCACCATGTCGGCCTGTCTCAGCCGTAACTCGTTGACCGCGGCCGACACCGCCGCCAGCGACCCGGCACAGGCCGCGTCGGTGATGTAGTTGCTTCCGTGGAAGTCGAAACGGCCGGCCACCCGCCCCGCGACCACATTGCCGAGCACTCCCGGGAGGGTCGCCCGTTGCCAGGGAACATAATGTTCGGCGATGCGCGCACAGATGGCTTCCACCTGGTGCTCGGGAAGACCGGCCTCGCGCATGGACTTCGCCCACACAGGGCGCTGCATCCGGCTGGCCATTGTGCTCAACAGTTCCATCGGACCCGCGCCGAGGATGACACTCACCCGGTCCGGGTCGTAGCCCGCGGTGCCGTGCCGGGCGAGGTCGTCGAGGAGTTTCTGGGTCGCCACCAAGGTGAGCAGCTGCGAGGTATCGGTCGCGGGCAGCGCGCCGGGAGCGATCCCATAGGTGAGCGGATCGAAATCCACGGGGTCGAGGAAGGCCCCGCGGTAGCTATAAGCCTTGTCCGGGGCAGTGGGATCCGGATCGAAGTAGTCCGACGGCAGCCAATGCGTTCGGGGGACATCGGTGATGAGATCCCGGCCCTGCACCACTGTGCGCCAGAAGCCGTCGGCGTCCGCGGAGCCCGGCATCAAGGTGCTGACGCCGATCACTGCGATCGGCTCGTGTACGAATTCTCGCGACGGTGGCGGCCTGGTCATCGTGCTGCTCCGGTTTCACTGAGTCGGCGGGGAGCAAAGTGGAAACCTCTTGCGGCGACGGGCAATCCGCATACCCGCCCCTGGTGAGCGCGGGTGATCACGGCCGCTCCCTCCAGCAGGTTGAGCGCGATCTGCACAACGCCGCGGTTCTCGGGCGCGGCCAGAAACGACCCCTCCGCCCATCGGTTGAAGGCGCCCATGGCTGGGCCGCACCAGATCTGGTAGTCGGCTCTGCGGTCGGGATCGCCCGCGATAGCCCATCTGCTCGACATGCCCAGATACCATCGAAACACCAGCGCCATACGATGTTTGGCGTTGCGGTCGGCGAGGGCGAGCTGATCAGGATCCCGGTCGGCCCAGAACCGCGAGGTCTGTGCCCACACCGTTTCCAGTGGGGCGGCGAAGATCTGCTTCTCGATCTGGGTACGCCGGTGGGCGGGAATGTCCTCCAGCGACTCGTATGTCTGGTAAAGCTCGTGCAGCAACGCCGACCGGCCCGCGAACATGGTGCCTCGCCGTAGCACCTGAACGCGGACGCCCATCTCGAACATGTCGGCGGACGGAGCCATCGCGGTGTCGGTGATGTCGGCTTGGACGAGCATGTGACGGCCCACCTCGGACATGCCCGACTCGATGGCGGCCTGATTCACCGAGCCGGTGAGAACGTAATCGGCGCCGAGCGCGAACGCGGCGGCCACCGCGGCGGGTGTGCCGAGTCCGCCCGCGGCCCCGACCCGCACCGACCCCGCGACACGGTCGCGCAGGGTGCGAATCGCGGGCAGCATGACCGCCAAGGACCGGTTATCGGTGTGTCCTCCGCTGTCGGCCTCGACCGTGATGTCCTGGGCGATCGGAATGCGTGCCGCCAGCGCCGCTTCCTCGGCGCAGAGCTCACCGTCCGCCACCAACTGGCGAAGCAGCGGTGCCGGCGGCGGGGACATGAACCTCTCCGCGGTCTCCGGCCGCGACACTTTGGCCAATACCCGGCGCGCCCGCCGCACGCGACCCGTCCCATCGGTGCACAGCCCCCGCGCCATACAGAGGACGACAGCAGGGGTCAGGTCGAGGTAGGCAGACATCGATACCACCGGGACGTTCAGTTCCACGAGCAGCCGCGCGGTCCGCACCTCGCTCGCCGGCTCGTTGGGGGAGTGGATAAGGTTGACACCCCAGTTGCCCCGCCCACGCAGAGTCAGGGCCAGCTGCTCGACGGACCCTCGCAGCACCTGCTCGCGCAGGCCGCCCGCGCCGAATAAGCCCATCAGGCCCGCCGAGGCCAACGTCTGGACCATCTTCGTTGTGGCGATCCCGGTGGACATTTCGCCGACGAGGTAGGGGAAACGGACGTGGTGGGTCCGGCAGAATTGCCTGCTGCCGAGCCATTCGGGGTACAACGCGGGAAGAACTCCGACCAGCCGCGCATCCCCGTGACCGCCGCCGTCCGACTCCGGACCTGGAATCCGCTGGACACCCTTGCGGCCGGTCGACGGAGCCTGCAGCACCCGCAGGGGGCTCCGGATCTCTCTGACCAAGGCGGTGATCTCACCGGGCTCGAACCGCACGGCAGCGTCGTGACGGGATTGATCGGCATAATTGTGGGCGTGCGTAACGCCTGATGTGGTCAACTTCTTTGCCACCTCCGCACTCGATCGCGCCGGCGAAAAGCGCAATCGTGTATTAGTGGCATTACGAAAGCGCTTTGTCGAGCGGTCGAATATTTCCACCACTGTACTCCACGTCGGGCGCTGAGGCGCTCGATGTCCGAATCCGGCAGAGTTATTTCTACGCTACTACGGTAACGTCGATCAAAATATATTTGGAGCCGGAAAAGACAAATCGATTTGTCGAAGAGTGACAATAGAACTGGTTGCCTGCGAGCGAGTCGATGTTACGTTCGGGGCGACGCGCGACGGAGGTCGCTATGGTTACCGAGTCTGCGAGTTCGCCCGCTGACGAACTACAGGCCTTACAGGCGGGCGGATGCACGCAAGCGCAAGCTTGGGACCTGTTCGACCGCCTACCCGCGGCCTCAGTGGAAACGATCACGGTGGGGCGGTGGCGCGGTGAGGAGCTCGATACCGGGCATCCCTTCGCAGGTACGCTGACCGCGTCGGGCTGGCTCGGAAAGCAGTTCGATACCAGTGAGCAAGTGTACCCGCTGGTCTTTTCCGATGAGGCGGGCCATGTGTTCGCCATCGACCCACGGTTCGTTTCGGTCCATATTCTCGAATCTGCCTCGACATCCGCCGCGGCTGGAATACGGAAGGCGCTGCGGTTCATCCGCCCCGCAGTGAGAACCCGCTCCGCCAAGGCTTGTCTGCGTGACATCCTGTACCGCGGGGTGGTCAGCGCCGCGCTGATCTACGATCACCGCGCGGCCATAGATTACTTCCGCCGTGTCGATGAAAAGGCGCTGCTAGGGGTGGAGGAGATACGTGATATGGCCGAACCGTTCTTTTTCGTATTGCGACGCTGAGGACAAAGCAAAACGATCGCCGCCGTGGCTCGGCGCAGCAGGTACTCGATCGCGGCCCGCGAATCCGCCGATGTGGGCCTCGAGGTATCTCGTGGACTGAGTTTCGCCGCATCGGTCGGTGTAGTCGCGGCGGCCGCGTGACCCCTACCGAGGATCGCTCGCCCCGCCGGGCGGCTCCCGCAGCGTTTGGGCGGGCCGCCGCCCGAACCGCGTCCGGTACTCGCGCGCGAACCGGCCCAGATTGCCGAAACCCCACCGCCGCGCCACCACGCCGACGGCGCCGCGGTCGGCCGGATCGGCGGCCAGCAGATCCGCGTGCGCGCGCCGCAGCCGCGTCTCGCGTACATAGGCGGTCGGCGTCGTCGAGAGATATCGCGCGAAATTGTCTTGCAGCGCACGCACACTCAGCCCGGCCGCCGCCGCCAGTTCCACCACGGTGCCCACCGCGCCCGGATCCCGCTCGACGCGTTCGAGTACCCGCCGCAGCGGCGCCGGGGTCGTGTCCGCGCCCAGCAGCGCCTCGGAGAAGTCGTGGCGCCCGGCCACCAGCAGGCCCGTCATGAGCGATTGTTCGATGGCCGCCGCCATGGGCGCGCGTCCCAGCCGCGTGGGGGACACCTCGGCCAGTTCGATCCACGCTCGCACCAGCCGCACCCACGCCCGTCCTGGCCCGCGCAGATCGAACACCGGCCCGAACACCGGCCCGGTAGCCACCGGCCGCTGCAGCACCGACGCCAGATGCCTTGCCAGGACGGCGGATTCGATCCGCACCGTCAACGCCACGCACCCCGGTGACCAGCAGGCCGAGAACGGCCGGAACGGATTGGCGATCACCCCCGCGTCCGCGCGCCCGCGGCCCTCCGCGTCCACGATGCGGCCCCGGCACGGCACCGTCACCAGATACGCGTCCGCGCCCGCGTCCCGGGTCGCCGAGATCTCCACCGCCGCACCGAAACTCCAGCGATGCACCGACATCGTGCCCAAGCCGGCCGCGCAATGGACCGCCTCGAACGGCGGACCGTCCCCGATCACCCGCAGGGAATGGCGGCGCAATATCGCGCTGTTGCGCGCACATGCCGTGGACGGGTCGGTCGTGCGGAACAATTCGTGCTGTTCCAGCACGGTCGTCGAATCCGACATCATCCCTCTTCGCATCGGTGTCCCGAGAGAGCCGTGGTGCAGCGGGCATTCCCCACGGTCGCTCGGATAACCCTCTGTCCCACAAGTTTTTTCGCTGCCCGACCGATGCCGGCCGGTCGAAGACGATTCGCGCAGTCTTTCGGCCGATGCACGCAATCGGCGATTATCGCCGCCGCCGACGGCTAGCCGGGCGGTGAGGGAGAACGGTCGAATCGAACCGGTCCGTCGGCATTTCGCGCATCGCCTACGGCCTGCGGCGCCACGCCCGCCTGCCCCCGGTTCAGCCACACCGACCTCATCCAGCACCTGTTCGCAAACCCAGAGGAGTCTCATGTACTGCCCGATCATCACCGAGTTGTTCGCCCCTGTCGTCGCCGCCCGTGGCGCCGCCGTCGCGATCGTCGAGGACCACCACCGCACCACCTACGAGCAGCTCGACGCGCTGAGCGAGCAACTCGCACAACGACTTCGCGACGCGGGCGTCGGCCCCGGCAGCCTCGTCCCGATCGTCGCTCATCGCAGCGCCGCGCTCGTCGTCGCGATGCTGGCGGTACTCAAGACCGGCTCCGCCTACACCCCGATCGATCGCGACAACCCGTCCCGCCGCCGCGCCAAGATCATCGAACAATGCGGTGCGCCGGTCGTGCTGTCCACCGGCTCGCCTTCGCGTGAATCCGGCACGGTCACCATCGAATTCGCCGACGGCCCGGTGTTCAAACCGCTGGAGAAGGGCGCCGCCTACGTCGTGTTCACCTCCGGCACCACCGGCACCCCGAAGGGCGTCGTCGTGGACCAGAAGGCGGTGATCCGGTTGGTGCGCTGGCACAACGATCGATTCGACACCGGCGCCGACGCGCGCACCACGCTGATGAGCGGCGTGGGATTCGATGTGTCCCAATGGGAGATCCACTCCACCCTCGCCGCAGGCGCCACCGCCCACGTCGTGGACCCGGCCGTGCGCGCCGACCCCGCCGCGCTGCTGGACTTCTACGCCGAGCACGCCATCACCCACGCCTTCGTGCCGACCGTGCTGACCCCCGACGTGGTCGCCGCGCCGCGGCCCGCCGATCTCGCGCTGCGCTACCTGTTTTGCGCGGGGGAAAAGCTGCCGCCGATCCGGACCGGGCCGCTGCCCTACACCCTCGTCGACTACTACGGGCCCACCGAGGCCACCATCTTCGCGACCTGCCGCGTCGTGGACCCCGCCGCCGAACAGGCGCCCTCGATCGGCACCCCCATCTCCGACACCGAGGCGTTCATCCTCGACGACGAGCTCGGCGAGGTCGATCCCGGCGCAGTGGGGGAGCTGTGCTTGGCCGGAACCTGCTTGGCCCGAGGCTATCTCGGCGATCGCGACCGCACCGAGGACCGGTTCGTCTGGTCGCCGCGGCTCGAGCGGCGGCTGTATCGCACCGGCGACCTCGCACGCTGGCTGCCCGACGGCAGCATCGAATTCCTCGGCCGCAGTGACGATCAGGTCAAGATCCGCGGCTACCGCATCGAACTCGGCGACATCGAGGCCGCGATCCTGGACAACCGGTTGGTCAAGCACGCCGTCGTCGTGGTGGACGACCAGGATCGCGCGTCCTCCGCCAAACGCCTTGCCGCGTTTGTCGTTCCGCGCGAGCACGACACCGACCCCGACGCGCTCGTGCGGACGTTGCGCGTGCACATGCGCGACGAACTGCCCGACTACATGCAGCCGGGCATCTACCAGTGCCGCACCGACCTGCCCGTCACCGCCAACGGCAAGATCGACCGCGCTGGCCTGCGCGCGGACCTCGCGCAGGACCGCGACGTCCCCATGCCCGACGCCGGGTTCGAGGGCGACATCGAACACGCCGTCGCCGAGATATGGCGAGAGGTATTGGGGCACAACAGGTTCTCCGCCACCGACAACTTCTTCGACGTCGGCGGCCACTCCCTGCTCGCCACCGCGCTGATCGGCGAGATCTCCCGCCGCGTCGGGGCCCGCGTCTACATCTGGGACTTCTACGGTGACCCGACCGTGCGCGGTCTCGCCGCCGCCATCAACTCGCGCGGCGACGAGGCCCCCGACTGGGAGGGCGAACCGGTCCGCGAACTCGCCGACGACATCCATCTGCCCGACGGCGTCGACTACCGCACCGGCTGGGACGAACGCCAGCTCACCGACCCGAGCCACACACTGCTCACCGGCGCCACCGGCATCATCGGTGTGCATCTGCTCGGGCGTCTGCACGAGAGCACCGACGCCGTCGTGCACTGCCTGATCCGCGCCGGGTCACCCGCGCTGGCCCGCGAACGGCTGCGCGCCGTCGTCGCCCGCTACGAGGTCACCGCGGTCGACTGGGATCGTGTCCGCGTCCACGCCGGCGATCTGGCCGAGCCTCGATTCGGGCTCGACGCGGATGAGTACGCGGCCCTGGCCAGCGACGTCGACGTCATCTACCACAGCGCGAGCGCCGCCAACTTCATCCAGTCCTACGCCTACATCCGCCGCGACAACGTCGAGGGGCTGCGCACGGTCTTACGTTTCGCGGGGGACGACCACGTCAAACCGCTGATGCTGGTGTCGTCGATCTCGGTGTACAGCTGGGGGCATCTGTTCACCGGCAAGTCCACCATGTACGAGGACGACGACATCGATCAGAACCTGCGCGCGGTCGTCACCGATCTGGGCTACATGCGCAGCAAATGGGTGATGGAGAAGGTGGCCGAACTGGCTGAGGCACAAGGCCTTCCGGTCATGAAGTTCCGCCTCGGCTACGCCCTGTGCGACGCTCGCACCGGCCACGCCGCCACCTACCAGTGGTGGCCGCGCCTGGTGAAGACCTGCGTCGCGCTCGGCGCGATCCCGGACCTGCAGAACCTGCGCGAGGGTCTGATCACCGTCGACTACATCGTCGACGCCATCGCCGCCATCGGTCGCGACCCCGGCGCGGCCGGGAAGAACTTCAACGTCGTGCCCGCCCAGGATCGCATCGTCACCCTGCGCCGCTTCTTCGAACTGCTGGAGGAGCACTTCGGCTACGAGTTCCGGGTGCTGCCGTACGAGCAGTGGGTGGACCTGTGGAAGGACGACCCGCAGGCCCCGCTGTACCCGCTGCTCAACATGTTCCACGACCACATGCTCGACCGCCGCTCGACCATCGAGCTGTACCAGAACACCTATCTGTGGGACAAGACCAACGTCACCGAGCACTTGGTCGGCACCGGCGTCGAGGAACCCACCCTCACCCCCGAGATCCTCGACCGCTACCTGCGCCGCGTCCTGGCCGAACCCTACGTGCCCGCCGCGATGGCCGACGCGCGATGACTCGTGTCACCGATGGTCCCGCGCGCCTGGTCGGCGCGCGGGACCGCCATGCCGCCACCGCAGCTCTGCATGCCTTCATCACCACCGATTTCCGGCCCCGCAGCGGAGGCAGCTGGTTGTTGGCGGTCAAGGACAATATCGATGTCGCCGGGTTGCCGACGACCGGCGGCGTAGCCGCTCTCGCCGCCCATCGCCCCGTCCGCGACGCGACCGCCGTGCATCGCCTGCGCCGCGCCGGAGCCCACATCGTCGGCAAGACCAACCTCGACGAACTGGCCTACGGCGCGACCGGCGACAACCACTGGGCCGGCCGCGTCGCCCACCCCCTCGACCCGGCCCGGATCGTCGGCGGCAGCAGCGCGGGCACCGCGGTCGCGGTGGCCACCGGCGTCGCCGACGCCGGATTGGGCACGGAGACAGGCTGTTCCGTGCGCACCCCGGCCGCGCTGTGCGGACTCTACGGTTTCCGCCCCACCACCGGCCGCTACCCTCTGGACGGCGTCATCCCGGTCTCACCCACCCGAGACACGCTCGGCCTGATGGCTCGTGATCTCACCACGATCCGCACGCTCGACGCGGTGATCGTGGACGAGCGTGAGAAGGGCCTCGATAATGCTCCTGACAGCGCACCACGGGTGGGAATCCCGTTGTTGCCCTTCTATTCAGGGCTCGCACCCGACCTGCGCTCAGCGGTGGACCGGTTGCTGGCTCAACTGTCCGTCGCGGGTTGGGAACTGGTCGTCGCCGACCTGCCCACCCGCGCGCTCGAATTGCACGCCCGCTGCGCACGCACGATCCCGTTCCACGAGACCCCGGCCGCGATGACCGGCTACCTCACCCGCGCCGCGCTGCCGTTGACCTTCGCGGATCTCGCTGCCGCGGTGGACAATCCGGGCATCGCGGCCACGCTGAACCGGCTGGTGCGCGACCCGGTCCCCGAGCCCGTCTACCGCCGGACCCGCACCCGCGACCGCCCCGCGCTACAGGCGTTGCTGCACCGGTTCTTTCACCAGCACGCCCTCGACGCGCTGCTGCTGCCGACCTCTCCGATCACCGCGCCGATCCTCACCGGCTGCGACCGCATCGAGGTCGGCGGCGAGGAGGTCTCCGCGTTCGACACCTTCCTGCGCACCACCGATATGAGCAGCTGCCTGGGTTGGCCCGCGATCACCGTGCCCGCCCCGCGCGACGCGGACGGCCTGCCCTTCGGCATGGACCTGCAAACCCTGCCGGGCCGCGACCTGTCGCTGCTGCGTCTCGCCGCCCGCGCCGCCCGACTCTGGAATCCGGAAACCCTATGACGCACTTGTCGACTCGCCCCGCGCCGCTGCCCGCGCATGCGGTCCTGGGCGACCCCGACCTGCCCGCCACCCTCGACGACATCGCCCTGCTGCACGCGCACGACGCCACCGACCCGCGCGAGGTCGTCTACCTCAGCCTCGGCGAGACCTGGAGCCGGGCCCCCGCGGCCCTGATCCGCCACCTCGCCGAGGTCCCCGCCTACAGTCACGGCTACATCGTCGCCCCGCACGGCCTGCCCGCCCTGCACACCGTCCTGCGCCGCTTCGTCGTCGACACGCATCGGCTCGAAAACCTCGTTCCCGAAGACGATTTCGAGGTCGCCGTTACCCAGAACGGCACCCGCGACGCCATGTTCGACTACGCGCGACTGCTGCTCGACGCCCCTGGCGCGGGCCGCCCGCAGGTGGTCTGCTCGGCGCCGGGCTGGGACTACCCGGGCGTGTTCGCGCCGCTGGGCTACCGTGTCCGCCGCTTCCCGCTGGACCCGGCCGCCGGGTATCAGCCCGACCCCGCGCACATCCGTGCGATGCTGCACGTCGCGGCCCGCGAGGCGCGCGGCGCGGCGACGGTGCTGGTGATCAACGCCCAGCACAATCCGACCGGCGCTCAATGGGATTCGCGCACGGTCACCGCGCTGCTCGACGCCGCCGCCGACACCGGCGCCGCGGTCCTCGTCGACGACGCCTACCACGGTCTCTGCGATCCCCCCGGACCCATCGTCGACGTCCTGCGCACCGTGCTCACCCACTACCGCGACGCCATGGCGTGGCTGGCGGTGCGGTCGCTGGGAAAGCAGTTCCACTGCAACGGCTGGGGCATCGGCGTGCTCACCGGCGCGCCGGACACCGTGAGCGCCATGGTCAATCGCCAACTCGGTCACCACGCGTTTGTCTCCTCGGTGCCGCTGCAGGCCGCCATGGCGGCCTGGCTCATGACCCCGGCCCAACGCGTGTACTCCGCCGCGATCGCGCGCGAATACCGCGACAAACGCGCCCGCGTCGCCGAGGCGTTGCACACCGTGCTCGGCTTTCCTCGTGACGCGGTCTTTCGCGGCACCGCCACCCCGTACCTGCGCACCCGCGTCCCTCCGTCCTACACCGGCCCCGACGCGGAATACCGTTACCGCCGAGACTGTTTGACCCGCGCGGCCGTGCTGCCCGGCAGCGGTGACATGGGTGCGCAGACACCCACCGACCCGCCGTACATCCGCTTCTACCTCGGCGCCCCCGGAACCCGACCTGTCCGTCGCCGTGTGTCGCATGGCCGAGGCGGGACTCGGCTGGGCTGGGTGATCCACACGCACTGGCAGTGGCGCCGTCGCCCCGGTTATTTCCATCCGGATGCGGTGTTGTTCCGAATAACCGCTGGCGCCGACTGCGGTGCTGAATGTGTTCGCGTGTGCGACATGACAAGGAGCTGTGCATGTTCTACAAAGCAATGGCGGCGACGGTGGCGGTGATGGCGGCGACCTTGTCGGTGGCTACCGGCGCGGCGGGGGCGAGTCCGCAGGAGTCGGGTGTCACGGTGGCGGGCTACGGGCTGGCCGAGGATGCCGGGTTCGTCGCCGCCGGTGACGTTCGGGATCGGGGTGGCCGGGACCGAGGTGACCGGGCGGATCTGGACCGAGAATACCGGGCGGATCGGGACCGAGGTGACCGGGCGGATCGGGCGGATCGGGACCGGGGCGACCGCGGCCGTCGTGGCCGAGCCGACCGGCGCGACCGAGATGATCGCAGGGACCGGGGTGACCGCGCCGATCGCGGTGACCGCGGTGACCGCGGCGGCATGAACGACGCGCCACACGCCTATGCCTACTGAAGGCCGCGAAGCAGCCGTCCTGAAACAGCGATGATGACGGCGATCAGCGCCACAAGGTGAGCAGCGTATCCGGGTGCGGCGAGAGCACAGTGCCGCACCCGGGTACGCATCGGTTCACCGAAGATCAAGAGCACGGCGGGTTCACCCGGAAGACACCGCGTCATTCGGTTCCGGTGATCATGAATGGTTGCAATCCGGCTGACCAGATCGCGTCCGGATCGCGCGAAGTTCCGGGGCGCGGCGGACGGCCCAGTCGGATGTGGCGGTTACGGGGTCGCAGATGTTCGATCAGCAGAAGCAGGGTGAGGGCGAGTAGGAGGCCGGTGGCTGCCAGCAGGTCCCGACGAGAGGGAACGATCTGTGATAGGTGCTGTGAATGCCTCTCCCGCGCAGAATGTTTGGACTGACTCGCCGTGTCGGCAGCGTCCCACAGCGTGAGCAACCGTGCCGCGTCCGTGCGGCACACCAGCGCGATGTCGTGCACGGCGCGGCGTGGGGGGAAGATCTTGCCGTTGACGTAGCGCTCCAGCGAGGCTCTGCTGTAGGGGATCTCGGCGGCCATCGTGGTGAAACTCAGCCCGCGTGCTCGTTTCGCCCGCCCGAGCTCGACGGCCAACTGCTGACCGGCACCGGTCGCGAGCGCGGCGGCCGATGATCGGTTGCGGGACAAGGTTTTCGGCACGGTCGTCGGCGCGCACGCTCGGTCGAAGCGGCGTGACAGCCGCCTTCCGGTGGGCGCGACAGTGCGGTTCTCTCGTGCATTCCGTGCGTTTTCCATAGCTCTGTTCCCACGTTGGTGACGATTCCGAACACGGCGAGTGCTATGCCGGTTGCGACGACGGCTGTGGTCGCGAGTGCCGCGGCGATAATCGATCTACCGCCCTGAACTCGGCGACGGTGACGCCACCGCGGTACTCGGATCCCGAAGTGCCGCCCAGGTTTTCGGGCCGACCATCCCGTCGGGCGCCAACCCGGCGGCCTTCTGGAGTTGTTCGACGGCGTGCCGGGTGTCCGAGCCGTACACTCCGTCGATCCCTTTCGGGTCGATGTGATGGCTGCTGAGCAGGCATTGCACCTCGATCACGTCTTGGCCCGAGGCACCGGAAGCGATGACCCGGGAGGTGGATTCGCTGTGTCCGGCGTAGAGCAGACCGGTGTGGGTGGCATAGCGGCATTGGAAGTCGATGCTCGTGGCGGCGGCCGGGGCCGGCGCGGTCGGGTGGTCGATCATGGCCTGCCGCACCGCAGCTCCCGCCGCGACTACTGTCAGCGCGGCGAGCGACACCGCCGCGCCGCCGCGCCACGCCTGGCGTGCCGAGGGAGCCGGCGGCGGTTCGCCGAGGGGAGCGCAATGGCATTGGGCGGGCGCCTGTTCGAGCGTCGCCTCCTCCCATGCCGCCAACAGCCTGCGGGTGTCGACGGCGGAGAGTCGGACGTGGCGGGCCGCCTGCTCGACCACCCGCAGCGGCGGGACGGCGGTCCCGCGGAGATAGCCTTTCCAGCAAGACATTTCGCAGTCGGTCGCGCCGGCCAAGAAGCGCAGTCCGAGCCTCGATCGTTGTCGGAGTTCCTGCAATCGGGTCGCCAGATCGTGGGTCATTCGTTCGCCTCCCCAAGGCGTAGCGGCCCTTAAGGTCGCTTTGACTCTTACTCGCCGCGACGTCGAGCATAGCCGCCGTTAGTCTTTAGAGTCAATATGACCTAAAGGTACAGTGGTCCCCATGACCGGACGATTCCCCGCGAACAGCGCGGTCGCTGTGGATCTGGTGATCCTGACCATTCGCGACGACCTGCTGCATGTCCTGGTCGTCGAGCGTGCGAACCCGCCTTTCGCGGGCGCCTTGGCACTGCCCGGTGGCTTCCTGGAGCCGGCGGAGGACCTGAATCAGGCTGCGGAGCGCGAACTGTGGGAGGAGACCGGTCTGGACGCCCGGGATCTGCATATCGAGCAGGTCGGCGCCTACGGCGCCCCCGACCGCGATCCCCGCGGTCGGGTGGTCTCGGTCTGCTACATGGCGCTCATGCCCGATCTGCCGACACCGTCCGCCGGCGGTGATGCGCGCGCCGCACACTGGCTGCCCGTGGAAACCTTGACGAGGCAACCGAATCGGCTGGCGTTCGACCACCACACGCTGCTGTCCGACGCGGTCGAACGGGCCGGGGAGAAGCTGTCCTACACCACGCTGGCCGCGTCGTTCTGCCCGCCGCGCTTCACCGTCGCCGAGCTGCGCCGGGTCTATGAGATCGTCTGGGGCACAAGGCTGGACCCGTCCAACTTCCGGCGCAAGGTAACCGGCGTGCCGGGGTTCCTGGTTCGCGCGGACGACCGCACCACGGCCACCGGGGGCAGGCCGGCGCATCTCTATCGCACCGGCCCCGCCGCGTATCTGCGTCCCGCTTTGTCCCGCGAAACCCTGACCGGGCAACGCTGAGCTCCACCGCCACATCGAAAGCGCCGGAGCCGCAACACCTTCAGCTCGCGCGTTCTACGATCGTCGTATCCTCACCCGTCACGGGGACGACCGCAAGGGGAGTGGGACGCATGAGGAACGCGGGAAGGGCACGGCTGGGCACGGTGGTGATCTGCACCGCCCTGGAGTTCGAATACCGGGCGGTCCGTGACCATTTGAGCCCGCCGTTCCGCGAGCGCGTCGAGCGCGGCACCCTGTACGAACTGGCCGAATATCCCACACCCCGCGGTACGTGGACGGTGGCACTCGCACAGACCGGCGCGGGCAACGTCCAAGCGGGAGTTCAGCTCGAGCGGGCGGTCGCGGCCTTCCGGCCGGCGCTGGTGGTTTTCGTCGGGGTCGCGGGGGGCCGTAAGGATGTGGCGCTCGGCGACGTGGTCGTGGCCGACGCGGTGTACGACTATGAGACCGGCAAAGACACCGGCGGCGATTACTTTCCGCGGATCAAGACCCAGGCCCCGGCGTTCCGGCTCCTCCAACGCTCCAGTTCTGTTGCACGCCAAGACGAGTGGCAGACGCACATTGCTCCGGCTGTCGACGGCGAGCCGACCGACGTAAAGCGGCGGCCCCGCGCGTTCGTCAAACCCATTGCGGCAGGCAACAAGGTGATCGCGGACCGGGATTCCGCGGCGGCGCGGTTGCTGGACCGGTATTGCGGCGACGCCGTCGCCGTCGACATGGAGGGGCACGGATTTCTGAACGGCGCCTACGTCAACCCCGACGCCGCCGCGCTCGTCGTGCGCGGAATCTCCGATCTGCTCAGCGGCAAGTCCGCATCCACCGACGAGAAATGGCAGCCCGTCGCCGCCCGCCACGCCGCGGCATTCACCTTCGAGTTACTCACCCGCGAGGGTGCCGGCACGAGCGGTCGCAACTGGCACCGCTTAGTGGCCGCGGCGGCCGGTTGTGCAGTCGCGATCGCGGTAGCGCTGATCGCCCTACCGACGCGCGAACCCTCCACCCGATCCCCCGAGATCCGCTCCGACCCTGTGGTGGAACGAGATTCGACCAGTGTCTGCGTTCCCGACCGTGCGGGCCGGGGCCAGGCGTGCGTGCACCCCGGCCCGAACCTCTCCGGCTGGATCATCAACTACATTCACGACACCAACGACGACCTACTGCGAGAATCCGCACTCGCCTCGGCCGAGTCCATCGAGAACAACCGGCAGTCCTGCACGATCACCGTGTTCTCCCAACGCAACCACACCGGCGAGTCCTTCGCCCTGCGCCCCCAGCAGTGGGCGAACCTGAACGGGACACCGTTCTACCATCACCTGGGCTCGAACCGATGGAGTTGCTGACCGTGCGCCGCTTCGGTGCGAGCCCGCCGCCTCGGCGACCGCGTGGAACGGCAGCCGTAAGCCGCTTCGCGCAGCCGGTGCCGACGTCGCAGCGACCCGCCGGTGACCTCCGCCGCCAGTCGACGTAGTCGGCGCGGCGACAGTGCACCACGGCCGCCGTGATAACCGCTGTCACCGGCGATTTCGTGACCGCGGCCGATGTAATGTCGAAGCGGCTGACGACATCAAGGATGCGATGGCCTGGTCTTCGTCGATTATCAGACCGGCGACGCGACAAACAGGGCCCGCAAATCGGGGCCACCCCGCAAATGGGCGTGAAACCCATTGCCGCCCAACGGAATCTAGGTAGCCAGCACAACGTCAGCTTCCTGGCCTTCAGCCTGTAGTCACCGAAGAGAAATACTGTCGGATTTCTTCGGCCGGTGTAGTGCTCCGGTGACAATGTCGTGCGCCGTGTGTTTCGGTGACTCATTGTCGTGTCGCGATTGTGTACGTTGTGTTCGCGAGCCGATTGTGGCGATGCGGTGCGAGCCCCTGCACGGAAAGGCCCATAAGAGCGTTCGGTCCGGCGGCGAAGGGTTGATATGACGCAAGCTCAGGTGATCGGCGGGTTGCGGATGGTTGGTGTGGCGTTGGATTTGGGGTTGTCGCCCGTAATGGCGGGAGTGACGGCTCGGCGACGCTGGGCGATGGGGCTGCTCGAGCGCGGGCAGGCGGATGCTCGCACGGTCACGCGCGTGCGGCGTTTACGCGCGGAGTTCGGGGCGGGGCCGGTGGAATTGAAGGTACTGGGGAGACGGTTCGTCATCGTCCTGGACCCGGCCGATGTGGAGCGGGTTTTGGCGCAATCTCCGGGGCCGTTCACCCCGGCGAATCGGGAGAAACGCGCAACCCTCGGTCAATTCGAGCCGCACGCGGTGCTGATCTCGGAGGGGCCGGTGCGCGAACGGCGTCGCGGGGTGAACGAAGCCGCGCTCGACACCGCGTCGCCGACGCATCGGTCGGCCGAGCCGTTCGCACGAGTTATCGCGCAGGAGTGCGGCGTGCTCACCGAGTCCGCGCTGCGCGACGGGTACGTCGACGCGGCCGGACTGACGGTGGCGTGGTGGCGGATCGTGCGCCGGATCGTGCTCGGCGACGCCGCCCGCGACGATGACCGCGTCACCGACGACCTGTGGCGGTTGCGGTCGGCGGGGAACTGGTCCTACTTTTCCTGGCCGCATCGCCGACGCCGGGATCGCTTCCTCGAGCAGCTGTATCGATACCAGGAAACCGCCGCCCCGGACACTCTGCTGGGGGCGCTGGCCGCCGCGCCCGGGGACGCGGCGACCGATCCGATCGGACAGGTGCCGCACTGGTTGTTCGCCTTCGATGCCGCGGGGATCGCCCTGACGAGGACATTGGCGTTGCTGGCGGCGCATCCGAGGCAGTACCTGCTCGCCTGCTCCGATTCCGCCGAGCCGGAGCAGGTTCGCCTGCGGCCGTACCTGCGGGCGAGCATGCTGGAATCGCTGCGACTGTGGCCGACCACACCGGCGCTGCTTCGCGACACCACCGAGACGGTGACCTGGCGCGACAACGGGTTACGCACCGAACGAGGCGCCGCGGTGTTGATCGCCGCGCCGGCCTTTCACCGAGACCCCGAGTTGCTGCCCTTCGCGCACTCGTTCGCGCCCGATATCTGGCTCGACGGCCGCGCCGAGCAGTACCCGCAACTGGTGCCCTTCAGCGCCGGACCGGCCGCGTGCCCCGGCCGCAGCCTGGTGCTGTTCACCACGAGCACGCTGCTCGCTCACCTGTTGACCGCCATGGAGTTTCGGCAACGCGCAGGCCGTCGTCTCGCACCCGATGCCCCACTTCCGATGACGCTCAACAACTTCGGGCTCAGCTTCACGGTCCGCCCTCGGGCGCTCGGCGACGACACCCGGGAGCATTGAGCAGAACCAACCCGCGAGCGAAGCCAAAAGTGAAGGCGGGCAAGGCACGCCGCGATTCGCGAACCGACCTGTCGACCGTCAGCCGACGTCGGGCTCACCCACCCGCGAGCGCTTCAGTTCGGCGAACGCGGGCTCCGCGGCGAGCGTCGCGACGGCATCGAACAGCACTGCGGCCTGGGAACCACGCGGAATCGCCGACAGCACGGGTCCGAAAACGCCTACACCATCGATGGTGATGACGGGTGTCCCGCTGTCCGGCCCGGCCGCGACCATCGCCTGCTCGTGGCTACGACGCACCTCATCGTCGAACCGCGTGGAGTAGGCGGCTTCGAGAATATGCGGTGGCGCCTGGATCGCGGCCAGGGATTCCTCGATCACCGCCCGGCGATCACGCAGCCCTTGCTGATGGAAGCGCCGGCCGAACTCGGTGTAGTAGCGCGCCACGAGGCTCTGGTCGCCGAGCCCGGCCAGCGCCGCCGCGGCCCGTACCGGCGGCCAGCCGTCGGGGAGCCGGGCCTTGTACTTCTCCGGGAAGTCGGCTCGATCGGCGTTGAGCACCGACAGGCTCATCACCCGAAACGTCACCTCGATCGGGCGAATCTGCTCGACCTCGAGCAGCCAGCGCGAGGTGATCCACGCGTAGGGGCAGATCGGATCGAAATATATCTCAACACAACGAGTTTCGGCGTTCATGACTCCCACTTCCGCTGATCTCCGATCACGTCCTCGGCATGGTCCCCTCATCAATACCACCGGCTTGACGTATTCCGATATAGGAATATGATTGCGGGCATGGCACGAGCAGCGACCACGTCGGACGTCTTCAACGCGATCGCCGAGCCGCAGCGCCGCGACATCCTGGCGCTGCTGCGGGCGGGTGAGCGGCCGGTGAGTGATCTGGCCGAGGAACTGGGGATGAGCCAGCCGGGAGCGTCCAAGCACCTGCGGGTGCTGCGTGAGGTGGGGTTGGTACGGGTCCGGGGGGCGGGCAAGCAGCGCCTCTACGGCCTCGACGCCCGCGGGCTGCGGCCGGTGCACGAGTGGACCGGCGGGTTCGAGCGGTTCTGGAACGAGAGTTTCGATCGGCTCGACGCATACGTGCAGGACTTGAAGCAGGAACGACAGGAGCGATGACCGATGGCACAGGCACGGCAGGAAACGCGGGCGCAACCGGCGACGACCGACCGGGAGATCGAGATCTCCCGGCTCATCGACGCCCCACCGGAGCTGGTGTTCGAGGCGTTCACCGAGGTGCGGTACCTGTCGCGGTGGTGGGGTCCGGAGGGGTTCACCACCACCACTCGGTCGTTCGAGTTCCGCGAGGGCGGGGAGTGGGAATTCGTGCTGCACGCACCGGACGGGACCGACTACTCCGAGTGGATCCGCTGGCTGCGCATCGAACCACCGGCGCGAATCCTGCTGCGCCACGGCGAGTTCCGTGACGACCCGAACGCGTTCGAGTCGGTCCTGACCTTCACGCCGGTCGGCGCGGCGACCCGCATCGTGATGCGCACGGTATTCCTCACCAAGGAACTGCGCGACGAAGCGGTCGAGAAATACCACGCGATCGAGGGCGGCCGGCAGACCCTGAGCAACCTGGCGGCCTACGTCACCGAGATCGTGCGGAAGGGAGCGGCGGACTGATGGCGGGGAAGGTGTTCTTCAGCGTGTCGATGTCGCTGGACGGGTTCATCGCACCCGAGCCCGTGCCCGACGACAGCGTGCTTTTCGCGCCCGACAAGCAGAACGACCCGGACGTGCGGCGCTGGACGGCGCAGTGGACGCAGTTGCAGCAGTGGGCCTTTCCGCTGCGGTTCTTCCGGGAGAACCTGCGATTGGGCGAGGGCGGCGAGGAGGGCCGCGACAACGACATCGCGCGCGAGACCTTCGAACGCACCGGCGCGAGCGTCATGGGCAAGCGCATGTTCGACCTCGGTGCGCAGGCCTGGCCCGAGCGGGCGCCCTTCCACACCCCGGTCTTCGTCGTGACGCACACCGAGCGTGACCCGTGGGAACGCCCGGGCGGCACCATCTTTCACTTCGTCAACGATGGCGTCGAGCACGCTCTCGACCAGGCCCGTGCCGCCGCAGGCGACCGCGACGTCCGCATTGCCGGCGGCGGCGAGACGATCCTCGAGCACCTCAACGCGGGCCTGGTCGACGAGTTCACGATCACGCTCTCGCCCGTGCTTCTCGGCGCGGGCACCCGCTTGTTCGACAAGGTGGACGCGTCCCGGATCGACCTGGAACCGCTCCGTTCGGAGCCGTCGTCGCGGGTGACGCACCTGACCTACGCCGTGCGGCGACGATAGCCGCGCCACCCTGGTCGAGTTCGGCGTCGATGTCAAAGATCTGCTTTCATCGCCCCACTTCGCGCTGATTCTCGATCACGTCGTCCGCGATTCGATGTCGATCCGCGTACCACCGCCTCGACCAGCACCGCCACCACGATATTGAGGCCGAGCGCGGGCAACCCGGCGTTCACGTGCGCCAGGTCGATCTTACAGAACGTCGCCCAGATGGTGAACGCCTCGCCCACGACGATGCCGCACACCACCGCCGCCGTGCCGAGCCACGGCCGCTCGGGTAGCGCGGCCACCAGACCGGGCGCGAACTGGACCAGCCCGCTGAAGGTGATCAGCAGCAGATTCGCCAGGGCGTTCGGCCGGGTCAGATCCAGCACCAAGGCCAACGCCAGCACGAGCAGGACCACACCGTGGTTGGCGAGGATCTGGGCGCGGGGACCGCCGCCGCGAATCACGTTGCGCGCCATATTGGATGACATCGACAGCACGATCGCCGACGCGGGCACCATCGCCGCCGACGCCCCCGCCACCGCGATCAGGCCGAGCAGCCACGCGGGCATGGCCTGCGCCGACAGCGTCAACAGCGCCCCGTTGGCGGACGCGTCGCTCGGCAGCGCGAGCAGGGCGACGAACCCGATCATCATCGGCGGCACCAGCATGATCTGGTAGAGCGGCAGCAGTATCCAGTTGCGGCGCAG
>NZ_BAGH01000173.1 GCF_000308715.1 Nocardia tenerifensis NBRC 101015 | reverse complement strand
GGCCGACGAGGTGCTCACGCTGGCCACCGAGCTGTTCCCCATCGGCAATCCCAATGTGGTCACCGATATCGGCGCCGCCGCCGACGCCTGCCGCGCCGCGGCCGCGAGCTCCCAGCTCAATATCGAGATCAATGTCGCCTCGCTGCCCGCCGCGGACGGCGACCGGTTCGCCGCCGTTTTGCTGCGGATCGAGGAGCTGGTGGCGCGGGCCGACGCCCTGCACGCCGACGTGGTGCACGCCGTCCGCGCCTAGTCTCGGTTTCCCTCCCGCGCGCTCGGGTATGTCGGCGAAAGGTAACCGACACAGCCGAGGAGGTAACCGTGCAGATCGGATACAAGTTGGCCGCGGAGGCCTTCGGACCGAAAGAGCTTATGCGCCAAGCGGTTCGAGCGGAGTCCGCCGGTTTCGACTTCGTCGAGATCAGCGATCACTATCATCCGTGGCTCGACG
The DNA here is from genome assembly GCF_000308715.1 of Nocardia tenerifensis NBRC 101015. GTDB lineage: Bacteria > Actinomycetota > Actinomycetes > Mycobacteriales > Mycobacteriaceae > Nocardia > Nocardia tenerifensis. The sequence continues at coordinate 1,258 of NZ_BAGH01000173.1, read as the reverse complement.
TGCAGGGACACTCGCCGTTCGCGTGGACGGTGCTGGGCGCGATCGCGGCGCAGACCGACCGGATCGGGCTGGCGACGGGGGTGACCTGCCCGACCGTCCGCTATCACCCGGCGATCATCGCGCAGGCCGCGGCGACGCTGGGGCTGGTCTCCGACGGGCGCTTCACCCTAGGCGTCGGCTCCGGCGAGCGACTCAACGAGCACGTGGTCGCGCGGGATTTCCCGGACGCGCACCGGCGGCAGGAGATGCTGCGCGAGGCGCTGGAGATCATCCGGCTGCTGTGGCAGGGCGGATACCAGTCTTATGAGGGCCGCTACCTGTCGTTGTCGGACGCGCGGGTCTTCGACCTGCCCGACGAGCTGCCGGTGATCGCGGTCGCCGCGGGTGGAGCGTCCGCCGCGCGCATCGCCGCCGAGCTCGGCGACGGGCTGTTCTCCACCGAGCCGAAGGGCGAGCTCGTCGACCAGTACCGGTCGGCGGGCGGGTCCGGCCCGCGCTACGCGGAGGTCCCGATGGCCTGGGCGCCCGACGAGCAGACCGCCGCCAAGGCCGTGCTCGAGACGAGCCGCTGGGCACTGACCGGCTGGAAGGTCATGAGCGAGCTGCCCAACCCGGTCAACTTCGACGCCGCGTCCAAGACGGTGCGCATCGATGATGTGCTCGGGCAGTTCGCCTGCGGCCCGGACCCGAAGCGCTACCTCGAGGTGGCCCAGCAGTTCGTCGACGCCGGCTTCGACCACCTGGTCATGCAGAACGCGGGCCCCGACCCGGACGGGTTCATCGACTTCTTCCAGCAGGACCTCGAACCCCAACTGCGCCAGCTCACCCCGAGCTAGGGCCCTGTCTCGACGTCCGGCCGGATGCCGCCCCGGAGGCGCCTGATGGGACTTCGAGACAGGCCCTCGGCCGGTCAGCTCAGCGAATTCCACGCGGTCACAACGATTTTCCCGCGCACGCCGCCGGATTCGCTGAGCCGGTGGGCCTTCGCGATATCGGCGATGGGCAGCACCTGATCGATGGTGACGCGGAGCAGGCCGCGCTCGACCATGGTCGAGATCTCCCGCATGGTCACGCCCGCGGGCTCGACGTAGAAGCGCTCATAGCGCGGATCGCCCTCGGCGTCCGAGCCTTGCAGGTCGATGTAGCGGCCGTTCGGGCGCAGCACCCGCAGTGAGCGCGTGCCGTACGCGCCGCCGACGAGGTCGAGCACCAGGTCGATATCGCGCACCGCCTCGGCGAAATCGGTTGCGGTGTAATC
>NZ_BAGH01000174.1 GCF_000308715.1 Nocardia tenerifensis NBRC 101015 | reverse complement strand
GTGCGCAGCCCGCCGCGGGTCACGCCGGCGGTGAGCCCGTCCTCGTCGCCGAGCGGCAGCACGGCGGCCCGGCCCGGCCACAGCGCGAGCGCGAGCAGCACGAGGCCGAGCACCGCCGTCGCGACACCCGCGACGAGCACCGGCATGTCGTGCCAGGTCATGCCGTGCAGATCGCTGGCGACGGTGTCGTAGGAGAGAAACTCGTGCGCGCCGACGAGGCGCTGGATCAGCGACACCGCCACCGCGACGCAGACGGCGAGCAGCAGCACCGCGACCACGATCGCCGGCAACACTCGGCGCGGCCTGCGGATCACCGAACCCTCCTTCCCGCAACGGTTTCGGTGGTCAGCTCGGCCACCACGATGTCGATCGCGCTCACCGCCAGCCCGGTCAGCTCGCGCGTCCGGCGGGCCAGGTGCCCGCGACACTCCTCGGTCACCCGGCCCACCGGCGCGGGGTACCGGATCGGCAGCCGGACGTCGAGCGAGGTCCGGTCCGCGAAGACCCTGGCCTCGACCCGCACGTCGGGCCCGACGCCGGCCACCTCGCGGGCCGCCTGCGCGGCGATCCGCTGGACCGCGCGCGGCGCGACCGTGGTGACGCCCGGATACTCGTCGGCGACGGCCGCGGTCATCGCCTGCCCTTGCGCTGCGCGGACTGCACCAACCCGGCCAGGTCGAGCTCACCGTCGAGCCAGCGGCCGATCACCAGGCCGAGCACGGCGAACAGCAGCACGATGGTGAACGCGCCGAACCCGCCGAACGCACCGGCGAAGCCGAGCGCGAGACCGACCGCCAGGCAGATCGCTGTGGCGTTCATTACTGCACCCGGCTGCTCGGCGCGTTCTCGTCCTCGTCGCCGGGGATGTACACGTCGTTGACGTTGATATTGACCTCGACCACGTCGAGCCCGGTCATCTGCTCGATCGCGTTGATCACGTTGCGGCGCACCGCGCGCGCCAGATCCGCGATGGCGACGCCGTATTCGACGACGAGCTCGAGATCGACGGCCGCCTGGGTCTCCCCCACCTCGACCGAGACACCTTGCCCCACACTGGCGGACGCGCCGGGGATGCGATCGCGGATCGCGCCGAACGCGCGCGCCGCGCCACCGCCGAGATCGTGCACGCCGCGCACCTCGCGGGCCGCGAGCCCGGCCACCTTCTGCACGACGATATCGGCGATGGTGGTGGTGCCCTGATCGCTGGCCAGCTTGCTGTCCTTCGCCGGCGCGTCGGACGAGGTCCGGTTCGCGGGGGACTTGTTCTCCGCGCTCGCGCCGGCGGCCTTGGTGTCCGTGTTCTTGTCAGTGGTTGTCGTGGTGCTCATTGCTCCTCCTGATTTCCCTTGCGGTACAGCGGACCTCGGCTTCATAGGGATCGACACGCGACCCGGCCCGTTCGTCACGGGCGCACTGGTGTGAGCTAGGTAACCCCCTCACTGCCGAACGCTCCGGCGTCGAGTTCGGTGACCACCACACGCAATCGGGCATCGGACCACTCGGTGCCGGCCAAGGCCGCGCGCAATGCGGCGGTCGCCTTCTCCAGCAGCGGCGCCAGCGGCAGCGCGGCCGCGGCCACCCGGATCTCGATCCGGCCCGGCGCGACATCGAATGCGAAACTTCTTGCGTCCCATGGCCACCAGGCTGGACTCTGCGCGCCCAACGGCGTCGCGGGGCGGAGACCGTCGATCGTGTCCAGCGCTCCGATCAGCACGGCGATGACATCGCCGGTAGAACTCACCACACCGCCCCCCTCACGGCCGCTCGGGCTCGATATCGAGAATCGACACCGACACCTCGGCGACCGCCTGTCCGGTCTGCTCGCGCACCACCCGCGAAACCTCCTGTTGCACCGCGTGTCCGACCGCCGACGCCGCCCGGTCCGCCGAGATCACCACGTCCACATGCACACTCAGCGCACCCGACGCGGTCCGGCGCACCCGCACACCCTCCGACGCGGCGGGGTCGGCACTGACCAGGCGTTGCTTGCCCGCCCGGACCAGCGACGAGACCAGCCCGCGCACACCGGGTTCCAGCCGGACCACCCCGGGCGTCGCGCACGCCGCTCGCGCGGCCACCGCGGCCACGACCGGCGACTCGATCCGCACCTCGGAAACCGCGTCGGAATCCGCATCGGCTGTCATCGCTGCCCTCCCCCGGCTTCATCCTCGTAGATATCGGCGACCGTCAGATCCAGCGTCTCGAGCACGAGCCCGACCTGGGCGGCGAGCGCGGCGGTGACCCGCTCGCGCACGAGCGGCAGCGCCTCGCCGATCGTGGTGCGCCCGAATCCGACGGCGACCGCCAGCTCGACCGCGACCACGGTCTCCCCGTCCGTCCCCATCCCGACCCGGCGCACCCGGCACTGCCTGGCGCGCACGCCGGGCACCGAGTCGGCGGCGTAGCGCAGCACGGTGGCGACGGCCTGCTCGCTCACCTCGACCGTGCCTGCCGCCGGTGTCGGCAGCACGAGCGTCCGGCCGCGCCTGGCCTCGGCCCGCACCGCGGACATGATGCGTCCGGTGAGATCGGGGGGCGGCGGGTCCGGTTCGGCGATCAACTCCTGTGTCGCCGCGCGCAAAGCGACCAGCGATTCCCTGGCCGACCCGCAGTGCGGACAGGTCGTCTCGTGCTCGTCGCCGAGCCCGGCCTCGACCGCGTCGAGCCGATCCCAGACGTGTTCGATCTCGCGCCCGCAGGGCAGCTGATAATCCTGTTCGGTCTTTCCGTTCACCGCCATGGTTTCATCACCTCGGACAAGTGGGCTCGCGCGCGGGCTATCCGGCCGCGTACCGCCGTCGCGTTCACTTCGACGATGTCGCCGATCTCCTCGTAGGTCAGCCCGTGCACCTCGCGCAGCAGCCAGCAGGCGCGTTGTTCGGGCGTGAGCAGTTGCAGCGCCGCGTTCAGCGCCTCCAATTGGGTGCTCACCTGCACCGCCTGTTCGGGCTGGGTATCCGAGCGCGGCGATTCGGTGGCTTCCGGGTCGACCTCGACCGTCGGTCTGCGAGCCCGGATCACGTTCAAACAGCGGTTCGTGGTCATGCGATACAGCCAGCCGACGAAGGCCGCGTCGTCGTTGAGCTGCGGCAGGCGGCGCCAGGCGCCGAGGAACACCTCCTGGACGACGTCCTCCGCGTCGGAGCGGTCGGCGAGCATCTTCACCGCGAGACGAAACATGGGCCCCTGATAGCGCAGCACTAGCTGCTCGTAGGCCCGCATATCGCCGTCGCGCGCCCTGCTCACCAGGGTCGCATCGTCCGGCGTGGTTTCGGCAACCGTTTCTGTCGTGGTCACAGCACCTCCTCCACCGCTCATCAGCAAGACACCGGGGATCGGAAAGCGTCACGGCCAGTATGCCGTGATCGTTGTCTCAGTGGTTGCTGCGTGCGGTTTCCCGAGGTGGCCGTGTCACTACGGGGTGCGCGTCCGACCCGGGACGCACCGGGACACAGTGGAGGTTTCGATGTCTATGAGCGACAAGATCGGCAACAAGGTCGACGAGTTCGGTGGTAAGGCCAAGGAGGCCGCAGGCAACGCGACCGGCGACGACGATCTGCGCGCCGAGGGCAAGGCCGACCAGGTCGAGTCCGCGGTCAAGGGCGCGGTGGACAACGTCAAGGACGCCGTCGGGGACGCCGTCGAGAAGGCGAAGAACGCGCTGGGCAAGTAGCCCGCGCGCGGTGTGCGGGCGGTGACACGCCCCGCACACCGCCGAAAGCGCTTGCGCCGACGAACATCCGAGCCGCGAGCCCGAACAAAGGTTTTGACTGTGATCGACCAACGACCGACCAGAATCGCCGGCGTCGAACCCGGCACCGCGGTGCTCGCGGCCGCCACCTGCCTGGCCCTCACCGTCGGCGTCGCCGCCCTGACCCAGTCCGTCGTCGCGACGGTCGCGTCGTGCGTCAGCATTGTCGCCGGACTCGCGCTCGCGCTGGCGATTTTGCCGCACAAAGCTTGAGCCAGCGTCGTATCCAAGACTGAGCGGGCTGGGCTCAGCCGCGGTGCCGATAGGGGCGGACCGGCACCGCGACCGTTCGAACCGCTATTTTCGCGGACGCTCGAGCGCGTCCTCGACGGCCGCGAGCGCGTCGACGGGGGTGCGGTTCTGGCCCTTCTCGTTCTGGCCGAGCTGTGGCCAGCCGGAGCCGTCGGGGCCGAGCATCTGGATCCAGATCTCGCGGATCTTGTCGAGCAGTTCACGCTGCTCGACCTCGTTGAGTGCGGACATCAATTCCTCCTCTATTCCGACGCCGCAGGCCGCGGCGAAATCCTGGGGTGACATTTCGTAGGCGGCGTTCATGTCGCAGTCGCCGAACGGCGGGGCGCCCTCCGGCAGGCCGTCGCCGTAGCCCTGCCCGTCGGTGTACTGGTGGGCGATCTGGCCGGGCAGGTTCGGATTGCGCCCGTAACCCGCGCCGACCATGCGCAGCCCCGCCGGGCGGTCGGGCCACATGGCGAAGAAATCGGCCTGGTTCGCGTAACCGATCACGCGGCGGCGATCGCCGAGCCACTCGGCGAGATTCCAGTACGCGCCGTTGATGCCGTCGGATTGATCGCCGTCGGGGTTGCCGCCCGATTCGACGTCGATCATGGCGATCATCCGCGGGTGCGGCCCGCACGCCTCCTCGACCATCCGCCGATGGACCTCGACGGTCTCCAGCCAGTTCGGCCGCCAGTAGAAGTAGACGATGAAGCAGGCCAGACGCCCCGAATCCACTGCGCGGCAGGCCCATTCGTAGTTCGTGGCGAAGTTGGCATCGCGGAAGGTGCCGTCGTTGGAGCGGAAGCTCAGAATGGCGTGTGGATAGGAGTCGTCCACCGGCGTCTGAAAATATGACACGTCCGCGAAAAGGCTGTCGACCATGTGTTCTCTCCCTCGATTCCGTGTGGCGAAATGTCCCCCGAGTGGTCGTCGCGCCGCCGATTTCACCGACTCGACGCCGTGAGACGTCGTTGAAACGTGGGTGAAGGGCGAGAACCGGAGACTCATCCAGGTGGAGGAACGTCCGGCGCCCGTTCGGCGTGACGGGACCAATGCTGTAGCTGGCCGGCTGCCGGCGAAAGGCGCCGGTCTGTTGAGCGAACCAGGCGTTCCATTTGTTGGACCGGGAGCGATATGCACGACGTGCTCGGTTCGTTGCAGCATCTGCATGGGAGGACAGAGAGTGAACGAAGCGACGATGGAGAAAGCGGCCATGGGGGGCCGCGGCGTGCTCGAAGGGGCATTCGCCCTGTTGGAGGCCCTCGCGCACGGTGATGAACTGGGCTTGACCCGGCTGGCATCGACGGCGGGCTTGCCGAAGGCCACGGCCTATCGGTTACTCAACCAGTTGGTCATGGAGGGCGCGGTGCAACGCCGTGGCGGCCGATATCAGATCGGGCCCAGGGTATTTCGGCTCGGTCAGACCTGGCAGCCCGCGCGGTTGCTGCGCGCCGCCTCGGCCCGGCCGCTCGGGCAGCTGACGGCGGCGACGGAACGGGGCGGTTTCAGCCTCTCGGTCAACGATCGCGGGCACACGATGCTGATCGGCGGCATCGGGCGGGAGATCGACGAGGTCTTCCCGCTGCGGGCGGGCGTGCTGCTGCCCTCGGGCACCGCCGCCGAGCAGGTGCTGGCCATCGGGCATCCGAATCACACTCC
>NZ_BAGH01000175.1 GCF_000308715.1 Nocardia tenerifensis NBRC 101015 | reverse complement strand
TGAGAATCCCCCGTGCGTCCCGCCGGGCGCAAGATGACAGTGCGGTGAATCGGTTGTCCGGTGGACGTCCGGGCGATCACCGTTTGACGGGACCTCGGCTGCGGCAATCTGGTGCGTACAAGACAGTTTTTCCGAGGCGGTGAAAGGAGAGTCCGATGATTATCGGGATGGTCAGCAACTGGGTTCGGATGATCCTAGACGTGATCGGCATCTGACCCGGCGATCCACCACACGCTCCGCCACGTGGCGTGCCGCGAGACCGTCCGGTCTCGCGGCACGCCGGCGCACTGCCTACAACCACATGAGGCAGAAGATGTGCCCCACCGGGTCGGCGTAGACCCGGAAATTGTCATGATCGTTGGGCTGCACCAACTTCGCGCCCAGCGCCAGCGCCTTCGGCTCGGCCTCCTCGATATCGTCGACCAGCACATCGAAGTGAATCTGCTGGGACGCTTCGGGATCCGGGAACTTCGGCGGCTTGTACTCCGGCGACAGCTGGAACACGATGCGCCTGCCCTGGCCGTCGACGGTGACGATCCACGTCTCGTCCTCGGTCTCGGTCAGTTCCACGCCGAGCAGACCGACGTAGAACTCCGCCAGCTTGCGCGGCTCCGGACTGTCCAGCACCACGCTGCGCAGGCGTCCGACAAAACCCTTCGAGGTCATGCGATATCTCCTTCGGTCGGCATTGTGGTCGCCTACCCGGCACCGGCGCCGAGCAAACATCCAGCAGAGACGTGGACACCTCGCGACGATGAAAACTGTTGCGGTCGAATAAGTCTCGCCACCGAAGCAGCCGCCCCATCTGTTCTCGCTGCCTACGATGAGAGCCGACACAGTCTGCTGGACGAGGGGGCACCGGACATGACCGAGCACGTGGTCGACCAATCCAAGCCGAGCATCGCGCGGGTGTACGACTATCTGCTCGGCGGCAAGGACAACTTCGCCGTCGACCGCGCGATCGGCGACCACTTCAAGAACAACCTGCCCGGCTCGGTGGCGATCGCCTCGACCAACCGGCAGGCCATGATCCGCGCCGTGCGCGACCTGGCCCGCGACGGCATCCGCCAGTTCATCGACCTCGGCAGCGGGCTGCCCACCGCCGACAACGTGCACCAGGTCGCGCGCCGCCACGCCCCCGACGCCACGGTGGTGTACGTGGACAACGACCCCATCGTCCTCGCGCACGGCCGCGCGCTGCTGGCCACCGACGACCGCACCACCGTCCTCCAGGCGGATCTGCGCGCGCCGGCCTCGATCCGGGAGCACCGCGAGGTCGTCGAGCTCATCGACTTCGACCGGCCCGTCGCCGTCCTCTTCAGCGCGATCCTGCACCACCTCAACGACGACGAGAACCCCGCCGCCGTCGTGCGCTACTGGTCCGAGCAGCTGTGCCCCGCAAGCCCGGTGTACATCTCGCACTTCCGCTCGGGCGGCAACCGCGAGACCGCCGTCGCCGAGGAGAAGCTCCAGTCGACCTTCGGGCGCGGCCGCTGGCGCACCGACAGCGAGATCGCGGAGCTGTTCGGCGATCTGGAAATCCTCGAGCCCGGCATCACACCGTGCGCGAACTGGCGACCGGACCCGACCAACGAGGATCCCCGCCCGCTCAGCGTCTGGGAACAACTGATCGTCACAGGCCTGGCACGCAAGACCTAGAACACGCGAGAGGGGTGCCGCGCATCCGCGACACCCCACACTCGAAATACGTTGCGCGAAACCCTTACTCGGCGGGCTCCAGGATCACCGGCAGCCTGCCGTGACCGTTGGAGATGAAGCTGACCACGGTCCCCAGCTCCGACGGATCCGCCGCCAGGCGCATGTTCGGGAAGCGCTCGAAGAGGGCGGGCAGCGCGACCGCCGCCTCCAGCCGGGCCAGCGGCGCGCCCAGGCAGTGGTGCACGCCGTGGCCGAAGGCCAAGTGGTCCTTGACATCCCGGGTCACGTCGAACTCGTCCGCGGTCTCGCCGTGCACCTTGGGGTCGCGATTGGCGGCCGCGTAGGCGGGCAGAATCGGCTCGCCCTTGGCGATCCGCACCCCTTCCAGCTCGATGTCGTCGACCGCGAAGCGCAGCGGCAGGTGCGCCACCGGCGCCTCGAACCGCAGCGACTCCTCGATCAGATCCGACCAGCCCACCTTGCCCTCGACGACCGTCGCCCGCTGCTCGGGCCGGGTCAGCATGGCGTAGATCGCCTGGTCGAGCAGGTTGACCGTGGTCTCGTGGCCCGCGCTGATGACCAGCAGCAGCGTGTCGATGAGCTCCTGCTCGGTCAGCTGCGAGCCGTCGTCCTCGTCGCGGTGCGAGATCAGCAGGCTGGTCATGTCGTCGCCCGCGTTCTCCCGGCGGTAGGCCACCAATTCGCCGAGGATGCGGTACATCTCCATGTAGTTGGCCTGCGACTCCTCCGGGCTGAGGGAGGTGTCGAAGATGCCGTCGACGCACTTGCGCAGGCCGGGGTTCAACGACTCCGGCACGCCCATCAGCTCGGAGATGACCTCGATCGGCACCGGGTAGGCGAAGCCCTCGCGCAGATCGACCACCTCCCCCGCGGGCACCTCCGCGAGCCCGGCGATCAGCCGATCGACGATCCGCGTGATGCGCGGCCGCATCGCCTCGGTGCGGCGATGGGTGAACGCGGGCGCCACCAGCTTGCGCAGCCGCCGATGGTCGGCGCCGTAGGCGGTGAACATGTTGTTCACCGCCACCCAGAGGAACAGCGGCCAGTCCTGCGGCACTTCGCCGTTCGCGAACGCGGGCCAGTGCTGCCTGGCATCCTTGGACACTTTCGGATCGACCAGCAGTCGCTTGAGCAGATCCGCGTCGGTGATCGACCAGGCGCGCACGCCGCCGGGCAGCTCCACCAGGGTCGCCGGTCCGCGCTCCCGCAGGCGCGCGGACTCGCCCTGGATGTCGGCGCCCGTCGGGTCCAGGACTAGAGGCTCAGTGTCCATCGGGGTCTCCTTAAAACACGTTCAACGGTGGTGACTCAGGGAAGACTACCGGCAGAGAGACCAGCGCTCGGTGGAAAGGACCTGGCCGCCAAGACAATTCACCCGGAGCGACGCCGAGGGCCAACTCGGGCAGCGCGTCGAGGAGCTGATCGATGGCGTCCTGCACGATCAGGTAGGCCATCGACCTGGCGGGGCACGCGTGCGGCCCGACGCTCCACGCCAGGTGCGATCGATTGGCCACGTACCCGCCGACGCTGATCTTGGGGTCGTTGTTGCAGCCGGACATGCTGATCACGACCGGCTGGTGCGCGGGCAGCCAGACGCCGTCGATCAGGATCGGCTGCCGCGGGTAGGACACGCAGTAGTTCGCCATCGGCGGGTCGGTGAACAGCACCTCGTCCAGCGCGTCGCGCGTCGAAAGGCTGCCGCCGAGAACGTTTCCCGCGAACCGTTCGTCGGTGAGCATCAGCAGCAGCGTGTTCACGATCAGGTTCTGCTGCGGTTCGATGCCCGCGCCGTAGAGCGTGACGAGCTGGTGGATCATCTCCACGTCGTCGAGCTTGGCCGGGTGGGCGAGCAGCCGGGAGGTGATGTCGTCGCCCGGCTCCTTGCGTTTCGAGGTGACCAGCTCGAACAGCGCGTCGGTGAGCATCGCGTTGCCCTTGTCCGCGTTGACGCCCTCGAAGATCGCGGCCATACCCGTCGCGACCTGCTGGCCGATGTCGGGCGGGCAGCCGAGCGTCGCGTTGAGCACGGCGAAGGTGAGCGGAAAGGCGTACTGGCTGATCAGGTCCGCGGCGCCGTCCTGGCAGAACGCGTTGATCAGCGGGATGGCGATGCGCTCGACGGTGGCGTGCAGGCTGTGCAGGTCCACCTCGGCGATGGCGGCCACGTTGGCCTGGCGGTAGCGGCTGTGCTCGAGGCCCGCGCTGCGCAGCGCGTTCGGCCGCCACTCCAGCATGGGCAGGATCGGGCACTCGCCGGGCACGCCCTTTTGCCAGGTGCGCGGGTCGGCCGGAAAGTGCTCGGGGTCGTTGAGGATTCGCAGCGCGGTGTGGTAGCCGATCACCAGCGTGGCCGGCACGTCCGGTGCGAGGTTCACCGGGACGAGCGAGCCGTACTGGCGGCGCATCTCGCGGTAGGCGCGGTGCGGGTCGGCGGCGAACTCCTCCGAGTACAGCGACACCCGGGGGCCGTCGGTGTCGATCGGTGAGCCGTGCGGGACCGGGCAGGAACGCGGGGGCGTGGTCAAAGTCGTGACTCCTGACGATGGAACAGGAATTCAACAAGCGTGATCAGGGATCGCAAGCACGTGCCCCGGTCACGCGCGTCCAAGACGGTGAGCGGCGTCTCCGGGGCCAGGTCCAACGCGTCGCGCACCTCGTCGAGCGGATAGTTGCGCGCGCCCTCGAACTGGTTGACCGCCACCGAATACGGCACGCCCCGCTCCTCCAGCACCGAGAGCACCTCGTCGGACTTCTCGATGCGCCGGGTGTCGACCAGCACCAGCGCGCCGAGCGCGCCGCGGGCCAGCTCCTCCCACAGCGGGACGAACCGCTGCTGGCCGGGCGTGCCGAAAAGGTAGAGCGCCAGCTGTGGATTCAGCGTGATGCGGCCGAAGTCCATCGCCACGGTCGTCTGCGACTTCCCCGGCAGGCCGGCCATGTCGTCGACGCCGACGCTGGCCTCGGTGATCGTCTCCTCGGTGCGCAGCGGCTTGATCTCCGACACGCTGCTCACGAAGGTGGTCTTGCCGACCCCGAAATTGCCTGCCACCAAGAGCTTTACGGAACGGGTAACGGTCTCCGGCACATAGTCGACTGGGCGATCAGACGGCGAGAGCACGGAGCCCATTAAGTACCTCCTCGAGCAGAGCGATCTCCGGCAGGTTTTCCGCCGGCGTAGGTGTGACCAGGTGCCCGTTGTCCATCAGATCGGCCGCGACGATCTTGACAACGGACGGCGGCAGGTCGAGGTACGCGGCGATCTCCGCGATCGACAGCGTGCCCCGGCGGCTACAGAGAGTGATGACCCGGCGTGCGTCGGGCGTGGCACCCGGCGACGGGTCCTTGGCGGCACGGACCAGAGTGACCAGGTCCAACTCGCGAGTGGGACGGGTGCGTCCCCCGGTGCGCACATATGCCCGAACCAGGTCGGGATCACGCCGGGCCCGTGCAGTCATCGCAAGTCGCCACCATCAACACGCCTGCGCGGCTGGCTCCCCAGCTCGTGCCCGACCCGGCCCGCGAGCTCGTTCATCCGGTGCGCGATGAGCGCGACGTCGATCTCCGGCGTGGTCGCCACGCCGAGCAGCGCTCCGTCGCCCGCGGCGGTGATCAGGATCATGCCCTGGTCGTACTCGGTCATGTTCTGCCGCACGCCGTTGTCGCCCTCGCCGCAGAACTCGCCGAGCGCCTTGCCGAGCGAGCGCAGGCCGGACGCGGCGGCGGAGAAGCGCTCGGCCTGATCGCGTTCGATGCCGGCGGAGTGCGCTATTCGTAACCCGTCCTCGGATAGCAGGACCGCGAATCTGACGCCCGGGACGTTGAGGTCTTCGAGTAGCCAGCCCAGCTTGTTACTGCTGTCGGTCACGGGTGAGGCCATCAGGATGTCATCCCTTCCGTGTGATCGGAGTTGTCGGACTGATCGGTGGCGGCGGCACGGCCGCTCTTGGATCCGGTGTGCCAGGCCGCGGCGACGTCGGGCCTGGCGAGGCCGGGTTCGGTGCGCGGCCCGACGGGGGCGAGCGCGACGGTGCGGCGACGCCGCTTGGGTAAGCCGCCGCTTGTAATCTCGTGCACGGCGAAAGGCTCACTCTCACTTGGCTCTTCGCGCTCCTGCGCGCGGTGCGTGGCACCCGTGGCGACCGCGACGGGCGCGGGCTCGGCGGGTACCTCGATGGCGCGCGCGGGCACGGCCTCCTGCTGGCCGGGCTGCGGCGTCATCAGCAGCGCCTCGGGAATGTAGACCATCGCGCGCATGCCGCCGTAGACGTTCGGGCCGTCGATGTAGACGGTGAAGCCGTAGCGACGCGCCAGCGCGGCGATGCCGGGGAAGCCGACCTTGGGCGAGGGGCCGAGCTGATGGATGTCGACCGAGCGCTCGTGCGCGAGCACCTGCCTGGCCTCCTCCATCTGCTCCGCGTTCATCCGCACGCCCGCGTCGTCGATGATCACCGTGACGCCGTGGTGACCCTCCTGGAAGCTGACATCCACGAAAGACGTTGGCGGAGAATAGCGCAGCGCGTTGTCGAGCAGGGTGGCCAAGGTGTGCACGAGCGGCTCGACCGCCCGGCTGATGACCACCCGGTCCAGCTGGGCCGGGCGCACCCGCAGGTAGTCGCGCACGCGGCCGATCGCGCCGCCGATGACATCGGTCAGCGACTGGGCGGGCCAGCGCCTGCCGGGCAGGCCGCCGCAGACGATCACGTAGGACTGCGCCTGGCGGATCATCTGCTGCACGGTGTGGTCGATGCGCGTGAGCGTCTCGTACACCTCGTCCTTGCGGTGCTCGCGCAGCGCGGAGCTCACCACCTGGCTCACGTCGGCGCCGAGACTGACCACCGACGTGCCGAACGAGCGCACGGCCGCGCTGGTCGCCTGGCGAGACGCGGCCGACACCTCGGCGCGCACCTTCTCCTCGGCGGCGGCGATGGCCTGCTGCGCCTCGTGGTTGGTCTGGTCCCTGGTCTCGGACCGCAGCAGGCTCAGGTCGTCGGCGTAGCGCTCGGCGATCCACCGCAACACCTGCGCGATGCGCGAATTCTCCAGGCCCGGTGGCACTTCGACCGTCGGGGCCTGGCTGTCGAAGCGTCTGATCGACTCCGCTACCGCCGGGATCGTGGTGGTGGCGAAGCGCTCGACGGCTTCTTCCGCGGCTCGTTGCTCTCTACTGAGTGCTTCGGCTCTGGCACGCTGCTGTTTCGCGTAATGCACTGCGTACAGCGCGACGGCCGCCACGACCACGAGTGCGGCGGCGAGGATCCATGAAAGCACCACGGCGATATCTTGATTCATCGGTTCTTTCGTCGTCGATTGGCGCCGAGGGGGGCAAGCGCGCGCGAGTGCGTAGACCCGAGGCCGTGTCGACTCTCCGTCATCGTGCTTCGTCTCGCCTTCCTCGCGACGCCGACCAGCACACCCTGGTCGGATCTGGTCCACGTCGGAGGACCGGCGATCGCCGAACAACAGATTGTGTCCGAACAGTTACCAGAACCCGACGCTGCGACATTAGCAGCTATGCAACCAGTTCTCTTCAGATCCACTCACATGATTGCGTTTGCAGACAGAAGATGACGAGTCCGGGGCGATGCGCAATAATGCTGCGCCCCTGGTGATCACGATCGCTTGCCACGCGGTGACCAGCGACGTTCCGGGCCGGGCGGTAAAGGACACATCATCGGATCTCCCGGCGGGGCCGCGTATCTCGCGCACGCTGTCAACCGCGCCTATCCGAAGCGGGTGGGAGAACTGGGTATTCGGGTTCGCTCGCGACCGGAAGTTTGCTAGGCCGACCAGTTTGTTTTTACTTCCATGACGACGAGCCCTCCGCCAGGCCGGGCGGTGCGGATTGCTCGAATGTCGCCGACGCGCGTCCAGACGCCTCGACCGAGCGGCTTTCGGCGTACGGCCGAGGGCCGCTTTCCCCGACAACTAGGGCGAACCGCGAGTACCGGATACTATGCCGCCATGGCAAAGCTGAAGGTCTCCGTCGATGTGCCGATCTCGCCGGAGGACGCCTGGTCCCACACGTCCAACCTGGCCGACCTCGACAAGTGGCTGACAATGCACGAGGCGTGGCGCAGCGAGGTGCCCGAGCAGCTGACCGTCGGCACCGAGCTGGTCGGCGTCGCCTCGGTGAAGGGCCTGCGCAACCGGGTGACATGGACGGTCAAGGCCGCCGAGCCGCCGCGGCGGCTGAAGCTGACCGGCGCGGGCAAGGGCGGCACCAAGCTCGGCCTCGAACTGCTGGTCACGCCCAAGGGCACCGGCTCGGAGGTGACCGTCGACATCGACCTCGGCGGCAAGCCGCTGTTCGGCCCGATCGGCGCGGGCGTCGCGCGGGCGGTGAAGGGCGATATCGAGCGTTCGCTGGAGAAGTTCGTCGCGCTGTACGGGTGAGTCGCGCCGGGGCCGAATCATGTTGCGCGGCTGAGTCACGCCGGGGCCGAGCCGCACCACGCGGCCGAATCACGCCAGGCCCAGCCACATCCCACAGCCGAACCACGCCAGGCCCAGCAACATCCCGCAGCCGAACCACGCCAGGCCCAGCCACATCCCGCAGCCGAACCACGCCAGGCCCAGCCACATCCCACAGCCGAACCACGCCAGGCCCAGCAACATCCCACAGCCGAACCACGCTAGGGCGCGAACACACTGTG
>NZ_BAGH01000176.1 GCF_000308715.1 Nocardia tenerifensis NBRC 101015 | reverse complement strand
GAGATATTCGACGGCGAGCACGGTGGTCAGCCCGTCCACCGCGGTGCGCAGCTTACGGGCGGCCGACCAGCCCATCGAGACGTGGTCCTCCTGCATCGCGCTGCTCGGGATCGAGTCCACCGAGGCAGGCGCGGCCAGGCGCTTGAGCTCGCTCACCACGGCGGCCTGGGTGTACTGGGCGATCATGTGCCCGGAGTCGACGCCAGGATCGGCGGCCAGGAAGGCCGGAAGCCCGTGCGAGCGTGCGACATCCAGCATCCGGTCGGTGCGGCGCTCGGCCATGCTCGCCACGTCGGCCACCGGGATGGCGAGGAAGTCGAGCACGTAGGCGATCGGCGCGCCGTGGAAGTTGCCGTTGGACTCCAGCCTGCCGTCGGCGAGCACCACGGGATTGTCCACGGCGGCGGCCAATTCGCGATCGGCGACAAGTTCGGCGTGCGCGACGGTGTCGCGGGCCGCGCCGTGCACCTGCGGCGCGCAGCGCAGCGAGTAGGCGTCCTGCACCCGATTGCAGTCCGGCCCACGGTGACTCGCCACGATCTCCGAGCCGGCCATGGCCGCGGCGATCCGCGCCGCCGAGCGGGCCTGCCCCGGATGTGGGCGCAGGGCTTGCAGATCGGCGGCGAACACGCGGTCGGTGCCGAGCAGCGCCTCCACGCTCATGGCCGCGGTGAGGTCGGCGACGTCGAGCAGCATGTGCAGGTCGGCCAGCGCGAGCACCAGCATGCCGAGCATGCCGTCGGTGCCGTTGGTCAGCGCCAGGCCCTCCTTCTCGGCGAGCACGACGGGCTCGATCCCGTTGGCGCGCAATGCCGTTGCCGCATCCGTCACGGTTCCTTCGGCGTCGACCACGTCCCCCTCGCCCATCAGCGCGAGGGCCACCGCGGCCAGCGGCGCGAGGTCGCCGGAGCAGCCGAGCGAGCCGTACTCGTGCACGACCGGGGTGAGGTCGGCGTTGATCAGCGCGGCGAGGGTGGCCGCCGTCTCCGGCCGGACGCCGGTGTGCCCGGTCGCCAGCGTGCGCAGCCGCAGCACCATCAGCGCGCGGACCACCTCCCGCTCGACCGGCCTGCCCGCACCCGCCGCGTGCGAACGGATCAGCGAGCGCTGCAGCGCGACCCGGCTCTCCCGCGGAATGTGGCGGGTCGCGAGCGCGCCGAACCCGGTGGAGACGCCGTAGGTCGGCGTCGCCGCCTCGGCCAGCGCGTCGACGTGCGCCCGCGCCCGCGCCAGCCGGTCCTCGGTGGCCGCGCTCAGGTGGACCTCGGCGCCGAGCCGCGCGACGGCGACGACCTGTTCCCCGGTCAACGGTCCGTCGAGGGCCACGGTGGGCAGCTGTGCGGTGTCGGGCATGGGGTCCATTCCACCGTCGCGGCGGGCAGTGGAGAATGAGGGTCGGTCCGAATCTGTCTGATATCCAAGACTTGCCGAGGAGATGGCATGGGAACGAGCAGTGATGTCCCGGCGTTGCGCCGCGGCCTCGCGGTGCTGCGGCTACTCGCGGGGCGAGCCGGACCCATCTCCGCCTCGACGATCGCGCGCGAGCTCGACCTGCCCCGCTCCACCACCTACCACCTGCTCGGCGAGCTGGAGGCGGCCCGTTTCGTCACCCGCCTGCCCAGCGAGCGCCGCTACGGCCTCGGCATCGCCGCGTTCGAACTCGGCTCGGCCTACCTGCGCCATGATCCGCTCGAGCGGCTGGCCGGGCCGCTGCTGCGCGAGCTGGTCGAGGAGGTCGGACACAACGCGCACCTCGGCGTGCTGCACGGCAACGAGCTGCTCTACCTCATCAAGGAGCGCCCGTTGCGCCCGGAGACGCTGGTCACCGGCGTCGGCGTGCGCCTGCCCGCGCACCTGACCGCGTGCGGGCGCGCGATCCTGGCCTACCTGCCCGCCGCACAAATCCGCGCGCTGTTCCCGTCGGCGGCCTCGTTCGTGCGCCGCACCGAGCGCGGCCCCAACTCACTGGCGTCGCTGCGCACCGTGCTGGCCACCGAGCGCACTCGCGGCTGGGCGTGCGAAGACGGCCATGTGACACCGGGTTTCGCCTCGGTCGCCTACCCCGTCTTCGACCACAACAAGCGCCCGATCGCGGCCATCAGCGTCACCCTGCGCCACCACTGCGAGGCGACCCCGTGCCCCGCGGACTGGGCGCCGCTGGCGGCCCGGGTCCGTGCCGCCGCCGACCACCTCACTCAGCGCATCGGCGGCCGCACCGGTTAGGGCTTGCGGCCGACGCCGCCCCACGCGGCCGACGGCGGCTCGGCCATGGCGTCGTCGCCGGCGCGCCAGTGATTCACCGGCACGATGCCCGGCGCGACGAGGTCGAGATTCTTGAAGACCTCGCGAACCTGGTCGACACTGCGCACGTAATAGGGGACGGCGCCGGTTTTCGCGTAGTAGTCCGAAAGGCGAACGAGGCGCTGATCTTCCGTGGTGCCCTCGTACATCGCGAAATAGCTTCCGGACGGAATGGCCTCCTGGAGCGCGCCGGTGATCCGGATAACGTCATCCCATGTTCTCGCGTGCCCGAGAACGCCCATGAACATTACCGCGATCGGTTTGTTGAAGTTCAAAATGTTGCGCGCCTCGGTGACGACCTGCTCGGTGTCGTGGAAATCTGCTTCGATTAGCGCGGTGACGCCTTCGTCGGTGGTATTGATCAACAACGCGCGGGCGTGCGCGAGCACGAGCGGGTCGTTGTCCACGTAGACGATCTTGGACTCCGGCGCGACGCCCTGCGCGACCTCGTGGGTGTTCTGCATGGTGGGCAGGCCGGTGCCCACATCGAGGAATTGGCGGATCCCGGCCTCGGCGGCGAGGTAGCGCACCACCCGGATCAGGAATCGGCGAGATTGCCGCGCCATCATCCCGATTTCGGGAAACACCGATTCGCCCGACTCACCGGCTATTCGATCGACTTCGTAGAAGTCCTGGCCACCGAGCCAGTAATTCCAGATTCTGGCGGAATGCGGTACATCGGTGCGGATCAGCCGATCGCTTTCGCGGACCATGATGCGGCTCCTCGAGAGGTGGTACGTCCGGCTGACTGTACAAGCGCCCAACCGGCCGCGTCGGTGAATTCGAACATAAACACCGAACAGTCAGAAATGGACACGAGTCGCGTGTTCCGCCGAACGCACAGAGGTCGCTTCTCACGTCAGCCCGTGGGCTTCGACACTCTACCTTGGACCGTTCCAGCGGGTGACCGGGAACACACATACAGTCGGTTGTGCACAATATAGTTGTAGACTACCTTGTTGGACATGACCGATCACCTGACCCTCGATGAGCAGATCTGCTTTCCGCTGTACGCGGCATCCCGGGCGATGACCGCGGTCTACCGGCCGAAGCTGGAGCGACTCGGGCTCACCTACCCGCAATACCTGGTGATGCTCGCCCTGTGGGAGCGCGACGGGCGTAGCGTCGGCGAGGTGTGCCATGCGCTTGCGCTGGACTCGGGCACGCTGTCTCCCCTGCTCAAGCGGCTGGAGGCGGCGGGTTTCGTGCGGCGGCGGCGCTCGGCCGCCGACGAACGCCGCGTCGAGATCCAGCTGACCGACCGCGGCCGCGCACTGCGCGCCCAGGCGGCGGCCATCCCCGCTGAGATGGCCGCCGCCTGCGGCCTCTCCCCCGACGAACTCACCGCGCTGCGCGCGATGCTGCGCCGGCTCACCGGCACCCTCTCGACCTCATCGAACGAAGGAGAATAGACATGCGCATCCTCTACACCGCGGAGGCCCTGGCGACCGGCGACGGCCGCAACGGACACGCCCGCACCACCGACGGCAAGGTCGACGTGGAGCTGGCCGCGCCGAAGGAGATGGGCGGCAGCGGCGAGGGCACCAACCCCGAGCAGCTCTTCGCGGCGGGCTACGCGGCCTGCTTCCACTCGGCGCTGCGGCTGGTCGGCAAGCAGGCCGGGGCGAATATCGACGACTCCGCCGTCGGCGCGAAGGTCGGCATCGGCCCCAACGACGCGGGCGGCTTCGGCCTCGCGGTCACCCTCGAGGTGTCGCTGCCCCATCTGTCCCGCGCGGACGCCCAGGCCCTCGCGGACAAGGCGCACCAGGTGTGCCCGTACTCCAATGCCACCCGCGGCAACATCGACGTCGACGTCGTTGTCGCCGAAGACTGAAGGAGACGACTATGCGTGCGGTAACCATCGAGACTTTCGGCGAGCCCAAGGACGTCCTGACCACGGCGGAGCGGCCGCTGCCCGAGCCGGGCGCGGGCGAGGTCCGCGTCGAGCTGATCCTCGCGCCCATTCACAATCACGACCTCGCCATCGTGCGCGGCGTGTACGGGTACAAGCCGCCGCTGCCCGCGATTCCGGGCACCGAGGGCGTCGGCCGGATCGACGCCCTCGGCCCCGGCGTCACCGGATTGACTGTGGGACAACGAATTACGGTGTCCGGCGCGCAGAACGTGTGGGCCGAGTACTTCGTCGTCAAGGCCGGGCAGGTGGTGCCGGTGCCGGACGAGGTGTCCGACGAGACCGCCGCCCAGTTGCTCGCCATGCCGCTCAGCGCGCTCATGCTGCTCGAGGATCTCGGTGTGGCCGAGGGTGAGTGGATCGCGATCAATGCCGCCAACGGCGCGGTCGGCCGGCTCGTCAACGTGCTCGCGCGGCAACGCGGGGTCAACGTGCTGAACCTGGTGCGCGGGCCGAAGTCGGTGCAGGCGCTGCGCGCGGCGGGTTTCGAGCCGGTGTTCGACACCGAGGCCGAGGGCTGGCGCGACGCGGCCGTCGCCGCGACCTCCGGCGCGCCGATCGTGCGCGCGGTCGACCAGGTGGGCGGCGGCGCGGCGAGCGACGCCATGGCCTTGCTCGCGCCCAAGGGCGAGCTGATCTCGTTCGGCGCCCTGTCCGGGCAGCCGATGACGTTGAGCCCGGGTGACGTCATCTTCAAACAGGCTGTGGTGAAGGGCTTCTGGGGTTCGAAGCGGATCGAGGAGACCTCGGCCGAGGATCGCCGGCGCCTGATCGGCGAGCTGGTCACCGCCGCCGCGCAGGGTGTGCTGCGGCTGGACGCCGAGGCCACCTACCCGCTGGACGCGGCCGCCGACGCGGCGGTCGCCACCGAGAGCCCCGGACGCAGCGCGAAAGTCATGCTGGCCCCGCGCGTCTGACGCGCTACGGGCGCGGTTCGAGGACGGTCATGGCGGCATTGTGACCCGCGATGCCGCTCACCCCGCCGCCGCGGACCGCGCCCGCACCGCACAGGAGCACATTGCGGTGGCCGGTCGAGACTCCCCACCGCGCAGCCGGATCCGCCCCGGCGTCGTCGGCCAGGTACGGAAACGCTAAGTCGCGGTGGAAGATATGGCCGCCGGGCAGGCCGACCTCTTGTTCGAGGTCGAGCGGGGTCTTGGCCTCCAGGCACGGATCGCCGTTCTCGTCCATTGCGAGACAGTCGGCGATCGGCTCGGCGAGCACCGAATCCAGTTGTGCGAGGGTTGCTTTCACCAGCGCGACCTTCGTCCCAGCCGGATCCTTGGCGAAGAGCTTCGCGGGGGTGTGCAGGCCGAACAGGGTGAGGGTATGCGCACCCCCGGCGGCCAGCTCCGGCGACAGGATCGACGGATCGGTCAGCGTGTGGCAGTAGATCTCCGAGGGCGGCGCGGACGGGATCCGGCCGATCGCCGCCTCGCCGTAGGCCCGATCCAGTTGCGCGTACGACTCGCCGATGTGGAAGGTGCCCGCGAACGCCTCGCGCGGGTCGACCGTGGTGTCGCGCAGCCGGGGCAGCCGACGCAGCAGCATATTGATCTTCAACTGCGCGCCTTCGGGTTTCGGCTCCGCCGACGCGCCTAGCAGCCGGGCGAGCTCGTGCGGGGCGGCGTTCACCAGCACGTGGCCCGCGCCGACCACGCCGTCCGCGTAGCTCAACTCCGCTGCGCGGCCGTCGGTTTCGATCGCGGTCACGGTGCAGTCGGTGACGATCTCCGCGCCTGCCGCTCGCGCCGCGTCGGCTAGGGCGTCGGTGAACGCGCCCATGCCGCCCACCGGCACATCCCAGTCGCCCGTGCCGCCGCCGATCACGTGGTAGAGGAAGCATCGGTTCTGTCGTAGCGACGCATCGTGGGCGTGGGTGAACGTGCCGATCAACGCGTCGGTGAACACCACTCCGCGCACCGTGTCGTCGGTGAACTCCGACTCTATGAGCTCCCCGAGTGGCCGCTCGAACAGTGCGGCCCAGGCGAATTCGTCGTCGATGACCTCGCGCAACCGATCCCGAGTCGGCAGCGGCTGCGTCAGGGTCGGAAACACCCGCTCGGCCAGCCGCCCCGTCATCGCGTAAAACCGTTGCCAGGCAAGGAAATCCGCCGGCGACCCGGTCAACCGCGCGAAACTGTCCCGCGTGCGCTCCGCCGACCCCGTGTCGACCAGCAACCCGCCCGCCCCCACCGGCGTGTACGACGAGATCCGCCGCCGTCGCGTCGCGAACGACAACCCCAGCTCATCGATGATCTGCCGGGGCAGCAGGCTCACCAGATACGAGTAGCGCGACAACCGCGCGTCGACCCCCGCGAACACCCTGGCCGACACGGCCGCCCCGCCCGTCCGCCCCTGCCGCTCCAACACCGCCACCGACCGCCCGGCCCGCGCCAGATACGCGGCGGCCACCAGCCCGTTGTGCCCGCCACCCACGATCACCACGTCGTACGACGCCCGCCTCGGCTTCATGCCTCCTCGATAGCACGGATTCCACGCGGTCGGGCTGGAATAGTTCCGACAGCGGGTCCGAGCACCGACTGAGATTCCCGTCACTCGCC
The DNA here is from genome assembly GCF_000308715.1 of Nocardia tenerifensis NBRC 101015. Classification (GTDB taxonomy): domain Bacteria; phylum Actinomycetota; class Actinomycetes; order Mycobacteriales; family Mycobacteriaceae; genus Nocardia; species Nocardia tenerifensis. The sequence continues at coordinate 5,149 of NZ_BAGH01000176.1, read as the reverse complement.
GGTGCGGAGACCGCGATCACAAGACATCCTGATCTTGCTGGACTGCCACGCCGTGCCGAACCGAGAGCGACGCGGGGCAGGTGATGACGCGGGGATCGAAACGGTGCGCGGCGGAGTCGAAGGAGCGAATGGATCGTGCGTCCGAAGCGAGCATTGACCTGGATTTCGCTGGCCGCGACGGTGGTGCTGGCCGCCGCCAGCTGTGGTTCGACGTCAGACACCGACGAGCCGGCGCAGCCGCCGGGCACCCTGCTCTCCCAGCGGCCGCTGACCAACGGCGGGCCGAGGATCGCGGCGGCGGCCGGGTCGGCGACCTACATCCGGTACATATCCACCGCGCCGGACAAATCGCCCATCGAGGTGTCCGGCGCGGTGTACCTGCCGAAAGGCCCGGCGCCGCAAGGAGGTTGGCCGCTGGTCGCCTACGCGCACGGCACCTCGGGGGTCGTCAGCGACTGCGCCCCGACGAACTCGCCCGCGCTGTTCGGCAACGACACCACCGTCGCGGACCTGCTCGACAGCCACAAGGCCGTGGTGATGACCAACTATCAGGGCCTCGACGGCCCCGGCTCCGCGCCGTATCTGCACGCGGAGTCCTCGGGCTACGACGTGCTCGACTCCGTGCGCGCCGCCCAGTCGCTCGGCCTGCCGGTGACCAAGGAGGTCGTGCTGGTCGGCCTGTCGCAGGGCGGCCGGGCCACCGAGTCGGCGGCCGAGACCGCCAAGACCTACGCGCCCGAGCTGACGATTCTTGGCGACGCGCTGCTCTCCCCGGCGCTGCGCAGCGAACTGGCCGAGGCGGCGCAGGCGAAGACGCTGACCGTCGGCCAGTACCTGCTGCTGCCCTATCTCGTCGCCGCGGTCCGCTACGAGCACCCGGACTACTCCTACGACAAGATCCTGCACGGCCCGCTGCTCGAGGCGGCCCCTCGGCTCGAGGCCCTGTGCACCGGCCAGACGACGCTGCAGGATCTCGCGGTGGGTCAGGCGGCGACGCCCGCGGCCGCGCAGTTCGTCGACGACGCCGCGCGCAGCACACTGGCCGACTACGAGGCCGCGGGCAACCTGCCGAAGGCCGCCACCGATATTCCGACGTTCATCTCGCGCGGCGACAACGACGATCTGGTCGACACCGCATGGGGGAACCAGGCCGTGGCCGAGATGTGCCGTCTCGGTACCGATCTGGTCGACCACGTGCTGCCCGGCGGCCACGAGGCGTGGCGGGCCCGCGTCGATCTGGTCACCGGGTGGATCACCGACCGCTTCGCCGGCGCCCCTGTCCCGCCGACCACCTGCCGCCGATGAGCGCGCGCGTGCGAACCGGTGCGGGCCTGCTGGTGCTGACCGTCACCTACTACATCGCCGAGCTGGTCGTCGGCGGGCGCTGGTCCGCGGCCCACCCCTACAGCTGGGCCGACAATATGATCAGCGACCTCGGCGTGCCCGAATGCTTCGGGGACATGGCGCGATACGGCGCGGCCACGCCCCGCTACATCTGCTCGCCCTGGCACGCGCTGATGTCGGCCGAGTTCGTGCTGCTCGGTGTCCTCGTGTTCGCGGCGGCACTGCTGCTCGTGCCGCTGCTGCCGAAAACCGTTGCCGGGCAGTCGATTCCGGTGCTGGCGGCGATCAACTGCGTCGGCATGGTCCTCGTCGGGGTCTTTCCCGGCAGCGCGGGCGAGGTTCCCGGCGGGAATCAGCTGCGCGCCGTGTTGCATCCGGCGGGCGCGTACCTGGAGCTGCTGTCCGGGCTGGCGATCATGATCATCGTCGCCCGCCTCTTCCGCGTGCATTCTCGTTACGCCGCAACGACTCTGGTTTTGATCGCCGTCACCGCGTTCGGCATGGTCGCCAGTCTCGCGCCGAACCATCTCGGTCTCGGCGCGGGCGCCGCCGAGCGCCTGGCCATCGATCCGTTCGTCGTCTGGCGGATCGTCACCGGAGTCGTCGTGCTCGTCGCGTCCGGGTCGGCGACGAGTCGACGAAACGGGTTGTCCGCCTGAGCGTCAGCGCAGCGTGGTGGTCAACGGGGCGGAGTCGCGCTTGATGGCCTGGCGGGCGGCGATCCGGTCGCGGCGCTCCTCGAACTTGAGCATGTCACGCTCGTACTTGGCCAGGTAGTCGGCGAGTTTCTCGCGGTGCTGCTCGCCGACGGCGGTGAAGTCGGTGCGCTCGAAGATCTTCCAGATGCGCAGGACCGGCATCACCACGTCCTCGAGGTGCTGGCGCATGTCGTAGATGCCGTGCTTGGCCATCAGCGCGCCGTAGCGGCGGAAGTTCGGGTTCTCCGCGCCGGGCATCTGGAAGTTCATCAGGGTGAGCGCGATGGCCTCGATCGCCTGATCGGGCGCCAGATCCAAAGCCGCGCCGCACATATTGCGGTAGAAGATCATGTGCAGGTTCTCGTCGGCGGCGATGCGCTGGAGCATCTTGTCGGCGATCGGGTCGTTGCACACCCGGCCGGTGTTGCGGTGGCTGAGGCGGGTGGCCAGCTCCTGGAAGGTCACGTAGGCGACGCCGAGCAGGAAGCCGGTGTCGGGCACCTCGCTGGGGTCGATGGTGCTGTACTTGGCGACCGACAGCGGATCGAAGCCGGTGGTCATCGCGGCCATCCGCGCGTTCTCCAGCTCGACCGGGTCGACGCCGCGCGTGACGACCAGGTAGTCGCGCATCACGATGCCGTGCCGGTTCTCCTCGGCGGTCCAGCGGCCGACCCAGGTGCCCCACGCGCCGTCCTGGGAGAAGTTCTCCGCGATGACCCGGTGATACGACGGGAGGTTGTCCTCGGTGAGCAGGTTGGTGATCATCGCGGCCTTGGCGACCTCGGACAGCCGCGACTGGTCGGGGTCCCAGTCGACGCCGCCCAGCGCGGCGAAGTTACGGCCCTCGTCCCACGGCACGTAGTCGTGCGGGTGCCAGGCCTTCGCCATCGACAGATGGCGGTGGACGTTCTCCTCCGCGATCGGCTCGAGCTCCGTGAGCAGCTCGAGCTGGGTCAGATTTCGCCCCATATGCGTTACCCCTCAGTCGTTTTGGCTCACCCAGGCGCCGGGGCCGGGACGACCCGTCGGCGCGACAACCTCCGCGAGCCTACGGATCCGTAGGTGGCAATTCAACTGGCCATACCGGTGCCCCCAGAACTGGTGGCGGCGACCGCGGCCCGGGCGATCCGGTGTGCGTCCGGCCGATCGTTAGGCGCGCTGGTGCCTCGTCCAGGAACGTCGTGCCGAAATTCCTGGACGAGGCACTAGGTAGGCTCACAGGCAAAGTGGGGATGCTGTCGTGAGGAGTCCAGCGATGACCGAGGTGCGCGCGCGATTCGGCGTGCTCGGCGCGGTGGAGCTGGCGATCGACGGCGTCGCGCAGGCGCTCGGCGGGCCCAAACAGCGGGCGGTGCTGGCGTATCTGGTGATCAACGCGAATCGGCCGGTGTCGGTGGAGGCGCTCGCGCAGGCGGTGTGGGAGGACAACCCGCCGCCCGACATCAGGACGAGCCTGCACACGATCGTGTCCAATCTGCGTAAACCCCTGCGCGACAACGGAATCGACGCTCGCGCGGTGCTTGCTCAGGTCGGCCCCGGTTACCGGGTCGCGGTGGCCGAGGAGGCCAGCGACGTGCAGCGGTTCCGGGCGCGCCGGGAGGCGGGGCTGCTCGCGTTGAGCGCGGGGCGATTTCGAACCGCCGGCGAGTTGCTGACCAGCGCGCTCGCGCAGTGGCGCGGGCCGGTGCTGGCCGATCTGCGCGGGCTCGGCTTCGCCGACGCCTACGCCGCCGTGCTCGACGACGATCGCCTCGGCACCATCGAGGCGCGCGCCGAGGCCGACATCGCGCAGGGCCGCGCCGGGGCCGTCGTGTCGGATCTCGCGCTGCTTGTCCGGGAATACCCGCTGCGCGAACCACTTTGGGAGCAGTTGATCACGGCGCTGTACGTGGACGGTCGCCAGTCCGACGCGCTCGACGCGGCCCGCAGGCTGCGCGCGACCCTCGCCGACGAGCTCGGCATCGATCCCAGCCCGCCCATCCGCGAGCTCGAAGCGCGCATCCTGCGCCAGGACCCGGTGGACAGCCGCGCGCAGACCTCGGCCACCCTCGGCGCGATCACGATCGTCGAGCACTCCGGCGAGCAGACGGCCGTCCTGCGGGAGCGCTCCGGCCGGACCTACTCCGTCACCGGCAAGGTCACCCGCGTCGGACGGCTGCCGGACAACGACATCGTGCTCGAGCACGGCAAGGTCAGCAGGCACCACGCGGCGATCCTGCACAACGGGCTCGCCTATCTGATCAAGGACCTGCTCTCCTCCAACGGGGTGTTCGTCGACGGGGTGCGCGTCGTGGACAGCGCGGTGCTCACCGAGGGAGCGGTGATCCGGATCGGCGACTACGAGCTGACATTCACGCTCGTCGCGTCCGACTGAGGTTCGTTGGTTCGTCGTTAGCGGGCCGTTGGTGAGTGCGGCGAGAGTAGTGCTCAGCCGAGACCGGCTGGTCAACACCTGAAAGACCGCAGACATCGTCTGCACCCCCGTTCCTCGCCCCCCGCGCACACTGCCCGTAGCGCGGGGAATCCGCGGCGGTGGTCGGTTTCGGCGCTCTCTTCCCGGCCCGCGGTCACTCACCGCGGGCCGCTCCCCGTCACCCCGCGGGGCACCAGTGGCCTACGGTGGCGGTGCTGACCAACAGCCGCACTCTCTATCGGGCCCCGCACTGGCTTTAGGCCCCTATAGCGGGTGCGGGTCCGGAGAAGGAGTGCGGGATCGGTGGTGGGCGGCTCGCTGGCTGACAACCGCACTCTTTGCCGGGTTCCGCACTGACTGTAGGCACCTGTAGTGGATACGAATTCGGGGACGGGTGCCCGATTTGGGGTTAGCGGCGCGGGCCCGGCCGCAGTGACAGCCGCTGCGCCCGCACGGCGGAGATGCGCTGGCTCACCGCCGCACTCTCTATTGGGTCCCGCACTGGATTTAGGCCCCTATAGCGGGTGCAGAGCCGGAGAAAGAGTGCGGGATTTGTGGTGGGGCGGGCGGTAGGCCGCTGGCTGACTGCCGCACTCTCTATTGGGTCCCGCACTCGCAATAGGCCCCTATAGCGGGTGCGGATTCGGAGAGAGAGTGCGGGATTGGTGGTGGGGCGGGCGTGGGGGGCTAGCGG
>NZ_BAGH01000177.1 GCF_000308715.1 Nocardia tenerifensis NBRC 101015 | reverse complement strand
CCGGTGTCCGCGGCGGCGGTGCCAGCGTCCGCGGCGGCGGTGCCAGCGTCCGCAGCGGCGGTGCCGGTGTAGGCCGCGACGATGCCGCCGACGATGGCGCTGGTGGTGTCGATGTCGCCGTCCGCGGCGATGCAGGTGGTGATCGCGGCGGGATAGTGGGCGAGATGGGTTGCGGCGACCCAGAGGGTGAACGGCACGGTGTTCTGTGCGGTGACCCGGGATCCGTTGCCGAGCTCGGCGACCGCCTGCTCGAGGTTCGCGTCGAGCAGCGCGCGGGCGCGGCGGACCTGCCGGGTGGTCTCGCCGTCGTCCAAATGGTCGAGGACGGCGGTGATGAACTCCGCTGGGGCAGGCCGGGTTCGGGTCAGTCGAGCGTGCGCGGCCTGCCCGGCCGCGAGCGCCACCGCCACCGCGCCGAGGACGCCCTCCGGATGCAGGTGTGTCACCTGCGCCGACCGGATCGCCTCGGCGACAATGCGTTTCGGATCGCCGGCGTAGCAGGCGCCCAGCGGCGCGACCCGCATGGCCGCGCCGTTGCCGCACGAACCCTGGCCGTCATAGGCGGCCCCGGCGGCCTCCCGCCACGGCACGCCCTGCTGGATCCGGCGCAACGTGCTCACCGCGAGGAAGCCGTAGTCGCGCCGCGGATCGAACCGGCGCGCGAACGCGACCGCCAGCCGGTCCTGGTCGATCTCCCCGTGCCCGCACAGCTGGGCGACCACCCCACAAGCCATTTCGGTGTCGTCGGTCCATCCCCACGGGCCGGCCGGGAGGTTGCCCGCGCGCAGGTCGGCGATCGATCGGCGCATGACCGGGAACTGCTGACCGAGCGAGTCCCCCACGGACAACCCGTCCAGCGAATCGAGCATCAGGTCGATGTGCATCGACCCGATATTAGGCCCTGTGTCGCGGCGGAACTTTGACACAGGGGCCTAGGCGATCACAGGCTGGGCGGCCCCTGGTTGATGCGGCGCATGATCGGGGCCAGCCGGTGCAGGGCGTCGGTGGTCATGAACTGCCGCTCGTCCCACCACGTCGCGCCGACCTCGGCGAGCGGGGCGATCACGTCACGGGCCCGGCCGGGGTCGGCGGGGCTGATGCCGCCGACGACGACCTCGAACGGCTTGTCCCGCTGGCCTTCCCGGTGCTCCTGCACATAGGCGACGAGTTCGCGCAACTGGTCGACGGGCGGCAGGTGACCGTGCCCAGCGCCCTCGAACAGCGGCACCACCCCATCCCAGCGGGCGGCGCGACGGAACGGCCTGCGGCGCGGCCAGAAGCCGCCGATCCAGACCGGCGGATGCGGGCGCTGGATCGTCGCGGGCAGCAGCGTTACGTCGCGGACCTGATAATGCTTGCCGTCGTGGTCGACCCGCTCGCCGGACCAGTAGCGCCGCAACAGTTCCAGTCCTTCGTCGAGGCGCTCGGCGAGCACGACCGGGTCGGTCGGCTCGCCGAAGCTGCCGAACTCGTCGGCGATCGGCCCGCCGAGGCCCGCGCTGAAGATGACCCGTCCGCCGCTGAGCGCGTCCAGGGTCGCGACCTGGCGGGCGAGCTGCTCCGGCCGCCGCCGCGCCACCGGGGTGACCAGTGCGCCCAGTTTCAGGCGCGAGGTCGCCAGCGCGGCGGCGGTCAGCAGCATCCACGGATCACCGAACGGTTGCCCTCGGCGCTCGGCCTTGTCGTGCACCATGTGGTCCCAGATGAACAGTGCGTCCCAGCCCGCCTGCTCCGCCGCCGAGGCCGCCATCGCCACCGTTCGCGCGTCGGCGAAGTCCCCGAAGTTCGGAATGTTGATCGAGAAGCGCATAGGGGAATAGTGCGGTGCCCGTGCGCGCCAGGCAAGCGGATTGTCCTCCGCGGCAACGGTAATCGCCCGCTACCAGGGCAAAGTCCCTGCCGCGTCGAAGTATCCGCCGGTCGGTCCGTCGGGGTTCAGCTGGGCCATCCGGACGATGATCTCGGCTCCCTGCTCGACGGTTTGAATTCCCTGGTGGCCGTTGAGGTCCGTGGCGGTGTAGCCGGGTTCGACCGCGTTGATCCGCATGGCCGGGAACGCCTTGGCGTACTGCACGGTGACCATGTTGACCGCGGCCTTCGACGCCGGGTACGCGACGCCCAGGTACGCGTACGCCGGCGTGCCCGGCGTGGTCACGTTGGTGAGCGAGGCCAGGCCGCTGCTGACGTTCACCACGACGGGCGCGGCGGATCGATCGAGGAGCGGCAGGAAGGCGCGGCTCACGCGGACGATGCCGAAGACGTTGGTGTCGAAGACTTCCCGCATCATGTCGGCGGTCACCGCCGCCGCGCCGATCTCGGCGGGGTCGCGGGTCTGCCCCTCGCGCCCGGCGATGCCCGCGTTGTTGATCAGAACGTCCAGGCCGCCGTCGCTGTCGATGATGGCCGCGGCCGCGGCGATGGACGCGTCGTCGGTGACGTCGAGGACGACCGAGCGGGCGCCCAAGTGCTCGGCGGCGCGACGACCGCGCTCGGCGTCCCGGCAGCCGAGGTACACGGTGTGGCCCGCTTCGACGAGGCGGCGGGCGGATTCGAAGCCGAGCCCCTTGTTGGCCCCGGTGATCAATGTCGTTGTCATGAGCTCAGATTCGCGCCGCCACCGGCGGACAGCCAGTCGTCCGCGCTTCCTGGGACTGCTGATACCAGGCTGTCCGGTGGGCGCGCGGGCAGACTGGACACCATGGCTACGACGGAGTTCGGGAAGGCGGTGCGGCGGTGGCGCGACCGGGTCGCGCCCGAGGCCGCCGGGCTGCCCGCCGGTGGGCAGCGACGCGCGCCGGGGCTGCGGCGAGAAGAGTTGTCGCAGTTGGCCGGCATCTCCGTCGACTATGTCACCCGGCTCGAGCAAGGTCGCGCGTCCAATCCGTCGGCCCAGGTGGTCGAGGCCTTGGCCAGAGCCCTGCGGTTGTCCTCGGTCGAGCGCGCCCACCTGTTCCGGCTGGCCGGGCTGGCGCTGCCCGATCCGGAGACGGTGCCCACCTACATCACCTCGAGCGTGCAGCGGGTGCTCGACCGGCTCACCGGCACGCCCGTCGCCGTCTACGACGCGTCCTGGACGCTGCTCCAGTTCAACCAGCCGTACGCGGCGCTCATGGGCGACCCGCCCGGACCGCACGACAAGAATCGCAACGGCGTATGGCGACACTTTCTCGGCACCGGCATCCCCGCCCGCCGCACCCCCGAGGCCACCCGCGCCCACGAGATATCCCTGGTCTCCGACCTGCGCTCCGCCGCGGCCCAGTACCCCGCCGACCGCCGCCTCCGCACCCTCATCGCGGAGCTGCGCGCCAACAGTCCCCGCTTCGCCGCGCTCTGGGACTCCGGCGCCGTCAGCCGGCGCGAACCCGCCCAGAAAACAATCCACCACCCCCGGGTCGGTCAGCTCACCATGGACTGCGATGTCCTCACCGTCGCAGGCAGCGACCTCCGCATCATGATCTACACAGCCGAACCCGGCACCCCCGACGCCGACCGACTAGCCCTCCTGACCGTTCTGGGCACCCAAACCCTCAGCGGCTGATCGCTTTCCCGCACGATGAACCGACCCGACATTCTCGAGCAGAGCCGACGGCGGACCGCCGAGGCGCACGATATCCTGGACAGGCTGCGACTCCTGCGACGGTGGCGCGCCTTCGGAACACCGGTCCTGGTCGGCGCGGTGGCCTACGAGCTGACCCTCGCGCCCGACATCGACCTCGAGATCTATTGCGACACACCGGATATTCGCGACGGTTTCAGCGTCCTGCGCGACTGCGCGGTGCTCGACGATGTACGCAGGGCGCGGTTCGGAAACCACCTGGATGATGCGGACGAGGGCCTGTACTGGCGACTCGACTACCGCGCGGGCGACGGCACCGACTGGAAGATCGACATGTGGGCGCTGCGCCGCGATCATCCCGGGCCGTGCGCCGCGCAACTCGTCGCGCCCTTGCGCGCCGCGCTGACACCGGCGGTCCGGGGCGCGATTCTCGAGCTGAAATACGGGGTGCGAACGGGGGCCGTACCGCGTGTCCCGTCGATCGATATCTATCGCGCCGTCATCGACGGCGGAGTCCGTTCCGGTGTCGAACTGACGGAGTGGCTGGCGGCTCATCCGCGCGACCACCTCACCTTCTGGATGCCCCGCTGACTCGATCCCCGAAACCTGTCGGTGGCGTCTGGCAGGGTGGGGGTCGATCAGAAAGTGCTGGTCATTGGGGTGTCGGGGTTTGCCGGTGGCTGGTGGTAGGCGGAGCCTGCCTGGCCGTGGTCGCGTCGGTGAGGTGGGAGGAAGCGCGAGGTGAACCATGGGCTGGACGGCGGCGGAGCGGGACGAGGCGGAGATTCGGGGGCTGATCGATAGGTGGGTCGGGGCGTTCCAGGACCGCGACGTGGCGGCGGCAATGGCGATTCACGCGCCGGACACGGTGTCGTTCGACATCGTCGCGCCCCTGCGCTACGTGGGCACGGACGCGTACCGCAAACCCTGGGAGGAGACCTTCGAAACGTTCGTGGGCCCGGTCTATTTCGAGATCCGCGAACTGGACATCACCATCGGCGCGGACGTCGCCTTCAGCCGCAGCCTCAACCGCATGATGGCCACCACCACCGAGGGACACGCCACCGACATCTGGCTCCGCTGGACCGCCTGCTTCCAGAAACGCGACGGCCACTGGCTCATCGTCCACGACCACACCTCGGTCCCCACCGACTTCACCACCGGAACGGCGGTCCTCGACCTGACCCCCTAGACCGCGCTTCGACGCCACTCGCAGAACACGGCTCAGCTCACTCACGCGGCCGGGCGCCTCGCAGCCGAATCCCGCTGAACCCCAGAGAACTACCGACCACGGCGTCCCAGAACCCCCAGAGGTTCGGCAGGATGCGCAGTTGAATCCCGGCCCGCTCGTGCAGCTCCAGCAGATCGCCAACCGGGTGCGGCCGGGCGAGCGGCTCGACGGGCACCGTCGCGACATGCGCGTGCGGCACCGGCTCGCCGAACGGCCGGAAGGGCGCGGCGGGCAGCCGATACGCGAACAGCGTGACCCCGCGCAGCGAGTCGAGCCAGCCGTACTCGATCGCGTGCACGCGCGCTCCCCCGCCCGGCCCGATGATCGCGGTGCGATCGGCGTCGGTGGTCGTGTCGGTCACCCAGGCCATGGCCCGCGGGCACGCGCGGGGGAACCAATAGTCCGGAGACCGTGCGCGATCCACGGCCCAGACGTAGGGCTCGGACTGCTTGGCGGTCGGCGCGACATGGGGCACGAAGCGGTCGATGGTCGGATCCTCGGAGAAATGCAGCACTTCGCCCGGCTCGGGGTACATGACACCTCGCTACCACAACCACGACGGGCGGGTTGCGGTGATAAGACGCGCGTTCGGCGTGGCGGGCGAAACGGGGGCGCGGCGTGGCGCGATGGGGCGGGTATGCGATCGGACCTCACGTGTGCGGAGCGGCGGCAGGCCGTGCGACGGCTGGTCGCCGTGTGTCACCTGATGAATCAGCTGGTCGAGCAGGCGGAGGGTGAGGCGTCGGAGGCGTTGATCGCGCAGGCGCACGCGACGCGTCGGCTCCTGCAGGACCTGGTGCTCGACATGGTCGCGGCCACCTACCCGAAATCCTGAGCGGTCGATATTGCTTCGGCGCGTCGACAATCCGAAGGGCCCGCCGGTCCGAACTTAGATGTGTAGGCATCGACGTTCCGAAAGATGAGGTCACCGTGGGCGCCCGTCGGCGAACTTCACCTGCGACAGCAGGATTCGCAGAGCGTTTGCACTGCTCGGATGACACCGTGCGGCTATCATTCGGTTAATCGTTCGGGGTACCGGGGGTCGGGTGGTAGCCGAGAGCGGCTCGGCGAGTCATGACAAGGCAGGGGTTGAGTGGCCACGATCGCGCAACTGAGGGCAATTCTGGCGGTGCTGCATATCGACCCCGGCGATATCGATGCCCTCGCGCACAACGACACCGCGGTCGAACGCGCCAAACTGGCCGCGCTGCTGCAACGGGTCTTCAGCAGCGAACTGCGCACCGCCGTCACCAACGCGCCCGACCAGGACGAGCTGGCCCGCCGCTGGACCGCGGCGAGCACCCAGCCCGCGCTCGACGGCGAAAACCCCACCGAACAGGCCCATTTCGACGCGCACTGGCTGCACAACCGCATCGACGCGCTCGCCCCGCGCGACACCTCCGACCAGGCCCCGGTGCTGCTCGACGCCGCCGCCCGCGCCGCCGAGGCCGCGCAGGTGCTGCTGTCGCTCAGCAGCGGAAACCCGCACGGCGACGGCACCGAACCGCTCTGGCAGACCGCGCTCGACGATCTGGCGTCCGCCTTCCACCTGATCAACGACGAGCACAACTCGATAACCCAGCCCATCGAGTAAGGCGGGAAAAAATTCCAAGCGGGAATAGCTGCGCCCCGGCTACGTTCGTCCATGGTGGTTAGTCGGACAAACGAAAGGGGCCGCGCGCGTGGCAACCGAGACAGTGGCCTCGTCGGTCGGGCTCAGGTCGGAGCGCGGAGCCATCCTCGGCGCGCTGATGCTCTCCACCGGTCTGGTGGCATTGGATTCGACCATCATCGCCACCGCGGTGCTGACGATCACCAGCACCCTCGGCGGATTCGCGCAGTTCCCGTGGCTGTTCTCCATCTATTTGCTCGCGCAGGCGGTGACCGTCCCGATCTACGGCAAGCTCGCCGACACGGTCGGGCGCAAGCCGGTGCTCATGTTCGGCATCGCGGCGTTCGCGCTCGGCTCGCTGCTGTGCGGGCTGGCGACGAGCATGCTCGGGCTCATCATCTTCCGCGCGGTGCAGGGCATCGGCGCGGGCGCGATCCAGCCGATGACGATGACCATCGCGAGCGACCTCTACAACCTCACCGAGCGGGCCAAGGTGCAGGGCTACCTGGCCAGCGTGTGGGCCATGTCCTCGGTGGCGGGCCCGCTGCTCGGCGGCGTCTTCGCCGACTACCTCAGCTGGCGCTGGATCTTCCTGATCAACCTGCCGCTGTCGGCGCTGGCCGCGTGGATGCTGCTGCGCAAGTTCACCGAGGTCGCGCCGCGACGCAAGCAACGGGTGGACTACCTCGGCGCGGCCCTGCTGACCGTCGGCGCGGGCGCGCTGATCCTCGGCCTGCTCGAGGGCGGGCAGGCGTGGGCCTGGAACTCGCCGGCCAGCCTCGGCATCTTCGGCGGCGGCGGCGTGCTGCTGGTGCTGTTCGGCCTGGTCGAGCGGCGGGCGGCGAATCCCATTCTGCCGCTGTGGGTTTTCACCCGCCGGGTGGTCATCTCGAGCAGCCTGGTCTCGGTGCTGGTCGGCGCGATCCTGGTCGGCCTGACCTCCTACGTCCCCACGTTCACGCAGGGCGTGCTCGGCACCGGCGCGCTCGTCGCCGGACTCACCGTCGGCGCGCTCACCCTCGGCTGGCCGATCGCCGCCTCGCAGGCGGGAAAGGTGTACCTGCGCATCGGATTCCGGTCGACCGCGCTGATCGGCAGCGGCCTCGCCACCCTCGGCGCCCTGACCACCCTGCTCATCGACGAGGACTCGACGCTGTGGCAGGTCGCGGCGTCGTGTTTCGTGATGGGCATCGGCATGGGCCTGGTCGCCACGCCCACCCTCATCGCGGCGCAGACCAGCGCGGACTGGACCGAGCGCGGCGTGGTCACCTCGGCCAATATGTTCGCCCGCTCGATCGGCAGCGCCGTCGGCGTCGCGGTCTTCGGCGCGATCGTGAACGCGCGCGTCGGCGACACCGACCACCCGGTTCCGTCGGTGCTGTCCTCCGCCGTGCATCTGGTCTTCGTCACGGTGGCGGTGATGGCGGCCGTGATGGTGCTCGCCTCGGCCTGGATGCCGAGCCGGAAGGCCACTGCCTGACCGCCGGTCGGCGCCGTCACCGACGACGCGAGGCGGCAGGTAGCGTCGACGCGGCTGTCGCCACCGCGCCGTCAGCTCCGTTTGTATTGCCGCTCAGGTGAATTCGAACGTCGCGACGACCGGGGCGTGGTCGGACTCCGGGTACTTGCGGTCGGTGGCAAAATCGGCGGACTCGTCGTGCAGCAGCTCGTTGTGGATCTCGGTGCCGCGGTAGTTGGCGAGCAAATTGCGGGTGACCAGCAGATGGTCCAGCATCTGGCCGGTGCCGTGGTGGAACAGCGAGTAGCGAGCGGACTGCGGAATGGAGTTCTCCAGCGGCACGAGGACCCGCCCGGCCAGCGCGCCGTTGCCGGTGTCCTCGACGTCGCCGCGGATGGCGATCACCGGCACCTCGTCGGCCGTGGAGTTGAAGTCGCCCGCGACCACGATGCGCGCGTCCGCGTCCGCGTCGAGGAGCTGATCGACCAGCCGCCGGACCTCCACCGCCTGACTCATCCGCTTCATCGACGACAGGAACGAACCCTCGGCCGCCGCGCCCGAGTCGCGCCAGGTGTAGCGGTCGAGCTTCTGCCCGGCGATATCGGTGGGCAGCTTGGACTTCAGGTGCACGACGATCACGTGCAGCGGCGCGCCGAGCAGCTCGAGCTCGACGTGCAGGATCGGCCGCTCGATGGCGATCGGCTGCGGGTGCGCCGCAGGCGGATTCGCGGTCAGCACCTGGTAGACCGGCGCCGCGACCAGGTCGTTGAGCAGTTGGGCGCGCGCGACGACCGGCAGCGAGGTGACCACCGCGAGGTTGCGTTCGTCGAACACCTCGCCGTTGGCCTTCTCCGTCGACACGACGTTCCAGCCGGCCAGGGCCGTGCCCTGCAACAGGTCGGCCAGCGCGATGAGCGACCGCGGCTGGCCGGGGCGCTCCTGCCCGTTCACCTCCTGCAGGCACAGGACGTCGGCGCGGAGGCGGTTGATCTGGGGGCGCATGACCGCGATGCGGTCCGCGAGCGTCGGCTCATTGGGAGTGGGGTTCGGCGTCTCATCGAAGTTTTCGAGATTGAACGTCGCGATACGCAGTGCGACCATGGCACACATCCTCATCAGGCCCCGACCGTTTAAAACATCTCAATTGTCGACCTAGAGGCCCGCCCGAGGGTGCGTACTCGACTACCCGAAAATCCCCGTGCATTAATGATCTACGCGCGACCGGGTGATTCGGCGCTGCACGCCGGTCATTCTCGTGCCCTGTTCGTTCCCGTGTCGACCGCCCCGCCGCCACCCCGCTGATCGCCTTGCGCGTGCGGACGACGACCTCCGGGTGTGCGCCGCCACGAGTGAGGGTGCGTAAACCTCCGCGCTGGGGCTGCGCACATTTCGCGCGTGGCCCGCGCACCTCCGCGCTAGCCCGCGCACTTCCGCGCATAGCCCGCGCACACTCCGCGCGTGGCCCCCGCGCACCCTCGCGCAAGGCTCCCGCACACTTCCGCGCGTGGCCCGCGCCCACTTTCGCGCATAGCCCGCGCACTTCCGCGCGTGGCCAGCGCCAACCTCCGTGCCTGGCCCGCGCACACTCCCGCGCCTGGCCCGCGCACACTCCCGCGCGTGACCCGCGCACACCTCCGCGCGTGGCCCGCGCACATCCCGCGCATGGCCCGGTGCCAACCTCCGCGCATGGCCCGCGCACATCCCTGACGGCAAGACGCTGCGCTGCCAGGTGGACGGCGGCCACCGCGGCAAGCCGCTGCCTGGGCGCATGGCTCGCGCGCATCCCACGCACACTCCGCACGCGACCCGCGCACACTCCGCGCGTGACCCGCGCGCGCTTTCCACACGCGGGCCCTCAACCCCTACCGTCCAGCCGACTCCCGAGCGAGATCCGTTGCCCCGCCGCCTTTTCCGAGCCGGGTGAGCGCGAGATACCCGAGCGAGACCAGCACCGTCCACACCACGCCGACGACCACGGCGGTGCGGCCGCTGTCGGTGAAGAACAGCAGCACGACCACCAGCGCGAGGAACGCCAGCGCCAGCACGGTGGTGTACGGCGCGGCGGGCAGCCGGTAGTCGGCGGCCGGGAGCTCGCCGCGGGCGACCTTCGCGCGGTACATCAGGTGGCAGACCAGGATGATCCCCCACACGAAGATGATGCCGATGGTGCTCACCGAGGTGATGTAGGCGAACGCCTTGTCCGGGGAGATGATGTTGACGATCACGCCGATCACCATGGTGGCCGCCGACGCCGAGATGCCCACGTAGGGCACGTGCCGCGAGCTCAGCCGGTTGAGCGCGCCCGGGGCCTCCCCGTGCAGCGAGAGGGTGCGCAGCATGCGGCCGGTCGAGTAGATGCCCGAGTTGCACGACGAGAGCGCGGCGGTGAGCAGCACGAAGTTGATGATGCCCGCCGCACCCGGAATGCCGATCTGCTGGAACACCTCGACGAACGGGCTCTTGCCCGCGTGGAAGTTGCGCCAGCTGGACACGGACATGATCACCACGAGCGCGCCGACATAGAACAGGCCGATGCGGAACGGCAGCGTGTTGATCGCCTTGCGCAGCGTCTTGCGCGGCTCGCGCGCCTCGCCCGCGGTGACGCCGACCAGTTCGACGCCGACGTAGGCGAACAGCACGATCTGCAGCACCAGCAGCGACTGCCCGAAGCCGTTCGGGAACACGCCGCCGTCGGCCCACAGGTTGGTCACGGTGGGGTTGGCCGCGTGCCCGAAGCCGATGGTCAGCACGCCGATGCCGAGCAGGATCATGCCGATGATCGCGGTGACCTTGATGGCGGAGAACCAGAACTCGCCCTCACCGAACAGCCGCACCGAGATCAGGTTGGCCGCGAACATCACCGCGAGCACCACCAGCGCGGTGATCCACGGTTCGATGTCGAACCAGTACTGCACGTACTTGCCCGCCACGGTGATCTCGGCCATGCAGGTGGCCACCCACACCGCCCAGTACGACCACCCGGTCACGAAACCCGCGTAGCGGCCGAGGAATTCGTGCGCGTACTCGGCGAAGCTGCCCGACACGGGGCGGTAGGTGAGCAACTCCCCCAGCGCCCGCATGATCACGAAGATCGCCAGGCCTGCCGCCAGGTAGGCCAGGATCAACGCGGGTCCGGCCTGCTCGATCGCGCCGCCCGCGCCGTAGAACAGGCCGGTGCCGATGGCGCCGCCGATGGCGATCATCTGAATGGTGCGCGGGCTCAGTCCCCGCGCGTAGCCCTCCGAGTCGCCGCCGGTCGAATCCTGGGTTCCAGCGCCCGTTAAGTGACTGTCGGCGGCTGTCATAGTGCGGTCCTTCTCTCTAACGGCAAACGACGCGACGCCCGGGATCGTCGGTCGGTGACCCCGAACACATGACATGGGATCATCGCATGTTCCGGAGTCGATCGGCACGTCACGCTACCTGTCCGGACCGCGCCGATCACCTTTCGCATGGGAAAAGCGCAGATCAGCGGCGTAGGTACGGTACGTGGGCTTTCTCGCGCGGCCGACGAGAGGGGCCCTACTTCAGCCGGAAGCCGTGATTCTCCAGCGAGGCGCGCAGGCGATGCCGGCCGTTGAGGCTCGCGACCGAGCCGAGCCGATTCAGCACCCGCTCGGTCCACGAGTGCGCGAGTTGCTGCTCGGCGTAGAACTCGGCGATGCGGGTCTCGTACTCCGCGACGTGCGCCCGCTGGACCGCCAGGTCGTAGGTCTCGTGGTGCAGCACCGCGCCCTGTGGCAGACGAGGTTTCACCCTGGCGTCCTCGGCCGGGTCGGGGTGGCCGACGAGCAGCCCGAACACCGCGAACACCTGAGCGGGCAGATTCAGTTCCGCCGCAACGTTTTCCGGATGGTTGCGCAGCGCACCCAGGTACACCGTGCCGAGGCCGAGCGACTCCGCGGCCACCACGGCGTTCTGCGCGGCGAGGGCGGCGTCGATGAAGCCGACGTAACTGGACTCGAGGTAGTCGGCGCCCTCGAGCGGAGCGTCGTGGTCGTCGGCGAGCTGGCGCAGTCGGGCGAAATCGGCTGTCCAGACCAGCAATACGGGCGCCTGAAGGATGTGCGCCTGATCGCCCGCCAACGCCGCGAGCCGCGCCTTGCGCCGCGGGTCGCGCACCGCGACGACGCTCCACACCTGCAGATTCGAGGAGGTCGGCGCGGACTGGGCGGCCGAGATCAACAGTCGCAGTGTGTCATCCGAGACCGGGTCGGCGAGATAGCGCCGGACCGAACGATGCTCGTGCAGCACCCGCAGCACCTCGTTCCACTGGGCGGGTTCGGTAGGCTGAGGGTCGCGGTAACGCTGCCGCACGAGATGGGCCGGCGTCGGCACGGTCTGGGTCATGTCGCCATCCTCATCGGCGTCGGCGCGTTCGTCAGTGGTTGCCCGCACGGTGAGCCGAACGCCTGCCGGATTCCGCTCGAGATCAACTCGGAGTAGTGTCGGTAAGGTAACCCTAATTAACAGTAGTGGGAGGATTACCTATGGCCCGACCCCGCACCACCCTCACCGTGCAGCACACCGAGTGGCTCACCCCGCACCTCATCCGGGTGCACCTCGGCGGCCCCGGCTTCGCCGCGTTCCAGGCCAACGAATTCACCGACGCCTACGTCAAGTTCATCTTCGAGCGCGACGGCATCGACGTGCTGCGCACCTACACCGTCCGCTCGATCGACCGCGAGGCGGGCAGCCTCGCGGCCGACTTCGTGTACCACGGCGCCGAGGGCATCGCGGGACCGTGGGCGGCCGAGGCGAAGCCGGGCGACACCATCGACCTGTTCGGCCCCGGCGGCGCCTACGCCCCGCGCGCCGACGCCGACTGGCACCTGCTGGCCGGCGACGAGGCGGCGCTGCCCGCCATCGCCGCCGCGCTCGAGGCGATGGACCCGGCGGCCGTAGGCTACGCGTTCGTCGAGGTCGCCGGCCCCGACGACGAACTCGCCCTGCACAAGCCCGACGGCGTCGAGCTGACCTGGCTGCACCGCGGCACCCGCGCGCCGGGCGAGGCGCTCGCGGAGAGCGTGCGCGACGCGCCGTGGAAAGACGGGCAGGTCCAGGTCTTCATCCACGGCGAGGCACAGGCCGTCATGCACGACATGCGCCGCTACGTGCGCCGGGAACGCGGGGTCAGCGCCGAGTGGGCGAACTCGATCTCCGGGTACTGGCGTCGCGGTCGCACCGAGGAGGGCTTCCGCGAGTGGAAGGCCGAGCTCAAGCAGAAGGAGACCGCGTCGGCGAGCAGCTGACAAGGGCCTAGGTCAGTCGGCCCACTGACTCGTCGCCAGGATGTCGTCCCACGTCATCTGTGGAATTTCGGGGTGGTGGGCACGGATGATCTCGCGGGCGAGGCTGCCGGGCGGGGCCTTCTCCGGGTTCACCAGCGCCTGGTTCTCGATGGCGGCGGTGAGGGATTGGCTGCCGCCCAGGCGGGGGTAGGCGGAGTGGACGAGGTCGGCGTAGCCGGGCGGCAGGTCCGTCGGCGCGCCGGCCACGTCGATGCCGATGCCCTCGACCGCGATCCACGTCTCGGGCGGGCGCCGGCGGCGCCAGACCGGCGATTCGAGGAATCCCGTGGTGTGCGCGGCGATCGCGTCCCAGATGGTGTCGGCCCTGGCGTCGGTGACGCCGTTCTCCTCGAGAAATCGGACCGCGGCGTCCGCGCCGTCGACCTCGAATCGCTGGTTGCCGCCCGCGTCCCGGGCGAGCCCGAGATCGTGCAGCACGCAGATGAGGTACATGGTCTCCGCGTTGTAGTCCACGCCGGGCCGCAGCCCGTGGCGCTCGCCGACCGCGAGGCCGAAGTGGTAACCGCGCAGACTGTGGTTGCGCAGGGCGACATCGAGGCAACCGTTGATCAACTCAGTTGCCTTGTCGGCCAATGGAGTCGAGGGAACGGGCAGCGCCTTCGCTTGGGCCGCGACGGAAGTCTGCGCGAGGGCGAGAGCGGTTCCGGCGATTCCCACCCCGATCGCGGCACGACGGGACAACGGCATGACTGAACTCCTTCGGTCGAACGGCGTGATGTGCGGGGAACGAAATCAGAGCGCCGAGGCGCGGAATCGCCCGCGGTAATCGCTCGGCGTCGTGCCGAGTACCTCCAGAAACGTGCGGCGCATGGTCTCCTCGGACCCGAAACCGCTGTGCCGGGCGATGGCGGCCACCAGATCGTCGGTCGTCTCGAGCATCGCCTGCGCGGCCTCGACCCGGGCCTGCTTGACGTACTGCGCCGGGGTCACCCCCATCTCCTGGCGAAACAGCCTGCTCAGGTGCCGCTCGCTCAGCGAGGCCCGCTCGGCCATCGCGGCCAGGCTGTGATCGGCGGCGAGGTCGGCGGTCACCGATTCGACGGCCGTGCGCAGACTCTTGTTGCGCGGCTGCCCGATTCGGGCGCGCTGGCTGAACTGCGCCTGCCCGCCGGGGCGCCGCAGGAACACCACGAGGTGCTTGGCGATCGAACGCGCCGACTCGATGCCGTGATCCTCCTCCACCAGCGCGAGCGCCAGATCGATCCCCGCGGTGACGCCCGCGGACGTGAGCACCTGCCCGTCGCGCACGCAGATGGCGTCCGGGTCGACCTCGATGCGCGGAAAGCGCTGCGCCAGTTGATCACACGCCAGCCAGTGCGTCGTCGCGCGGCGGCCGTCCAGCAGGCCCGCCTCGGCCAGGACCAGTGCCCCCGTGCACACCGAGGCCACCCGCCGCGCACCGGCACCCGCGACCCGCACCACCTCGACGAGATCGGCCGGCACCGGCAGCTCCGGCGGATACCCGGGGACGAGCAGCGTGTCGATCGAGCCCGTCAGGTCGCCGACGGCGGCGGAGACGGCCAGCGGCAGGCCGACATCGGTGCACACGTCTTTGCCGTCCGGCGACGCGAACCGCACCCGCCGCCCCGCCCAGTGCAGCACCTGCGCCGGCCCCGCCACATCCAGCAGCAACACCCCCTCGGACACCGCGACAACAACCTCGCCCGTCGACTCCATGCTCCCAGTCTCGAACACCCCCGAAATGTCCACAAGGACACCCAACCCACAGTTCAGGACATCGACGCGACAACGCCCCGGACAAGACTTGTCCGGGGCGTCGATCGCGCGCGCCTACTGCTTCGGTGCGCGCAGAGCCTCCTCGACGAACTGCGTGGTGTAGGTCTTCGACAGGTCGATGCGCTCGCGCACCGGCGCCACGTTGCGCGAGTACTTGCCGAGAATGTTCAGAACGTTCTGCGCCCCTTCGGGTTTCATCAGTCCGTCGCCGTTGAACATGCCGATCGAGTCGCGGATGGACTGGACGTAGAGGTCCTTGCCCGCGCTCGCGTACTGCGGCGGCATCTTGGCGGCGATCTCCTCCGGCGTGTGCGCCTTGATCCACTTCAGGGTCTGCACGAACGCGGCGGCGAGCTTGCGCACGATGTCCGGGTGGGCATCGATGGTGGCGCAATTCATGTACAGCGACGTGGCCGGGTACAGCCCGCCGAGCGCGGCGCGGGTGCCCGCCTCGGTGCGCATGTCCACCAGGATCTGCGCCTCGCCGGAGTTCACCATCTGCGCGACGGTCGGGTCGGTGGTCATGCCCGCGTCGATGCCGTTGTGGTTCATACCAGCGATAAAGGTTTGTCCCGCACCGACTTTCACGCGGGTGTAGTCCTTGGTGGTCATGCCCTGCTGGCCGGTGAGCGCCTGGGTGAGGAAGTCGGTCGACGAGCCGAGCGAGGTGACGCCCAGGTTCTTGCCGCGCAGATCGGCCGTCGAGGTGATGGTCGCGGCGTCCTGCTTGGACACCAACTCCACCTCGCCGGGCACATCGGAGAACTGCACCACCGAGCGGATGCACTGCTCCTTGGCCTGCAGGTCGATGGTGTGGTCGTAGAACCCCACCACGCCCTGCACGTCGCCGGTGAGCAGCGCGGTCTCGGCATTGGCGCCGGACTGCTCGCCGAGCAGCTTCACGTCGATGTCGTTGCTGTCGAAGAAGCCGAGCTGCTTGGTCAGCATCGCGGGCAGGTAGATCACCTTCTCCAGCCCGCCGACCATGATGGTGATCTGCGGCCGCCCGTTCACCGTCGGAATATGGCGCGAATCCCGGCATCCGGTGGCCAGCAGTAGCGCCGCCACCGCCACGACGACGATCGTCACATGCTTGCGGTATCTCATGCTCAGATCCCGTGGCCCGAGTTGGCCTGCGACGGACGCCATTTCAGCAATTTGCTCTCGGCGAAGCCGATCGCCCACTCGGCGAGCAGCGCGATCACCGTGATGATGATCATGCCCGCGTAGATGCCCGCCGAGTCGAACGTGCCCTGGGCGTTGCTGATGAGCAGGCCCAAACCCTTACTGGCGCCGGCGTATTCGCCGACCACCGCGCCGATCAGGGCGAAGCCGAACGCGGTGTGCAGACTGGACAGGATCCAGGTGGTCGCGCTCGGCAGCACGATCGCGGTGAGTACCTGGCGCTTGCCCGCGCCGAGGATGCGCGCGTTGTTGATGACGTTGCCGTCCACCTCCCGCGCGCCGGTGAACGCGTTGAAGAACACCGCGAAGAACACCAGCACGACCACCGTCGCGACCTTCGAGCTGAGCCCGAGGCCGAACCAGATGATGAACAGCGCGGCGAGCACGATGCGCGGAACCGCGTTGAGCGCCTTGATGAACGGCGCGAGCACGTCGGCCCAGTACCGGCTGCGCCCGAGCAGCGTGCCGAGCACGACGCCGGCGACTGCGCCGATCAGGAAGCCGAGCACGGCCTCCTCGACGGTGGTGAAGATCTGCAGCCAGATCGAGCCGAACTGCGTTCCCTCGCTGAACCATTCGACCAGCCGGTCCCAGATGAGCGACGGCTTGGAGTAGAAGAACGGGTCGATCCACAGCGTGGCGGTGAGCTCCCAGGAGCCGAGCCACAGTGCCACTAGGGCCAATCGCAGGCCCCAGGTGCGAATGCGCGAGCGCCGGGCGTTGGTGCGCACCCGCGCGAGGATCTGCTCCTCGGTCTCGTTCTCCGGCACCGGCGTTGCGGCCGAACCTTTTTCGAGCAGGTTATGCGACACGGGAGGCTCCCTTCGTTCGAGCCGCCTCGACCTGGTCGCGCAGCGTTTCCCAAATTTCCTTGTAGATATTGCGGAACTCGGTCGTGAGCCGCACCTCCTCGACGTCGCGCGGGCGGTCCAGCGCGACGGGGAAGTTGCCGCACACCGTCGCCGGGCTCGCCGTCATGACGACGACCCGGTCGGCGAGCACGATCGCCTCCTCCAGGTCATGGGTGACGAAAATGACGGCAGCGTTGGTACCCGCCCACACCCGCAACAATTCGTCCTGCATCAGCTGGCGCGTCTGCACGTCGAGCGCGCTGAACGGCTCGTCCATCAGCAGGATCTCCGGATCGTTCACCAGCGTCTGCGCCAGCGCGACACGCTTGCGCATGCCGCCGGAGAGCTGATGCGGGTAGTAGCTCTCGAACCCCGCGAGGCCGACCTTGTGCACCCACACCGAAGCCTTCTCGCGCGCTTCGCTTTTCGACGCCCCGCGCAGGCGCGGGCCGAGCGCGACGTTGTCCAGCACCGACTTCCACGGCAGCACGGCGTCCTGCTGGAACATGTAGCCGATGCCGTCCGGGATGCCCGCGACGTCCTTGCCGCGCACCAGCGTTCGCCCGGCCGAGGCGGGCTCGAGGCCGGAGACCAGGGACAGGGTGGTCGACTTGCCGCAGCCGGTCGGGCCGACCACCGCGACGAATTCGCCGGGTCGGACCTCCAGGTCCAGGTTCTTGACGGCGGTGTGGATGCCGCCGCCGGTGCCGGGGAAGCGCTTCGTCGCGCTCCGCAGCTCGATGAGTGGGTCGTTCATGGTGTAGCTCCTGCGAGATCGAGGTAGAGCGAACGTACGTGTCCCCGGTCACACCGCGGAGCTTGTGCGCACAAGCCGTGCAAAGTGCCGATTCGCAGGTTCTGCGCATTCTGCTCACGCCTCGTGCGGTGGTCTATGCTGCGCCAATGGCCACTGAGGGCGCGCCGGCCGTGCGGTTGAGGACTCAAGTTCTGCTGTTGCAGATCATGGTGGTCGCCCTGACCCTCGGCGTCGCCTTCGCCGTCTTCGGCTACCTCACCGACCAGCGGCTGCGCGACGGGTACGGCCAGCGCGCGCTCGCCATCGCGCGCACGGTCGCGGCCGAGCCGGTGGTCCGCGACGAGGTGGCGCGCTACGCGCCCGGCGCGATCGGCGACGACCCGCGGCTGCGCGAACGGCTCGCCGCCGGGCCGCTCGAGCGGATCGCCATCGACACCACCCAGCGCACCGACGCGCTGTTCGTGGTGATCACCGACGACTCCGGGATCCGGCTGGCGCATCCGGACGCGGCGCGGCTCACCGAGCATGTGAGCACCGATCCGTCGGGGGCGCTGGCCGGGCGCGAGGTGATCGCCGAGGAGCGCGGCACGCTCGGCGACTCGGTGCGCGCGAAAGTCCCTGTCCTGGAACCCGGTTCGGATCGCGTCGTCGGCGCGGTGAGCGTGGGTATCTCCACCGACGCGGTGCGGGACCAGTTGCTCGACGACCTACGGACCGCAGGCCTGCTGGTCGGCGCCGCGCTGCTGGTCGGGATCGCCGGATCCATGCTGCTGGCCAGGCGCTGGCGCGGCCTGACCCTCGGGCTCGAGCCGGCCGAGCTCGCCGAACTGGTGCGCGGGCAGGCGGCGGTGCTGCACGGCATCGGCCGCGGCGTGCTCGCCGTCGACTCCTCGTGGCGCACAACGTTCGTCAACGACGAGGCGCGCAGGCTGCTCGGCATCGAGGCCGATATCGGGCGGCCGGTGGACGAGATCGGGTTGACGCCGCGGGTGCTCGAGGTGTTCCGCGGGCTCGACGAGCAACCCGCCTCGGCGACGGTCGGGTCGCACATCGTCGTCGTCGCCGCGCGGCCCGTGCGCCGGGACCGGCGCGATCTCGGCGCGGTGCTGACCGTGCGCGACCGCACCGACGTCGAGGCGCTGACCAGGCAGCTCGACGCCGTGCAGTCGATGAGCACGGTCCTGCGCGCGCAGCGCCACGAGTTCTCCAACAAGATGCATCTGATCAGCGGGCTGCTGCACGGCGGGCGCACCGAGGAGGCGTCGCGCTCGATCGACGAGATGATCGGCGCGGGTCCGCTCGGGGCCGCCGCCCCCGGCATCGACGCCATCCACGACGCCTATCTCCAGGCGTTCCTCGCGGCCAAGGCGGCGCACGCGCGGGAGGGCGGCGTCGAGCTGATCCTCGGGCCGAACACCTGGGTGGACGGCAGCCTCGTCGACCCCGTGGACGTGACGACCGTGCTCGGCAACCTGCTCGACAACGCGATCGAGGCGGTGCGCGCCTCGGACAACCCGGTCAAGCAGGTGGAAGTCGAACTGGTGCAGGAGGATTCGACCTTGCACATCGCGGTGGCCGACAGCGGCGACGGCGTCGCGCCCGAGCTCATCGATGTGCTGTTCACCGAGGGCAGCTCGACCCGCGACGGCGCCGACGTGCCCGGCGGGCGCGGCGTCGGCCTGGCGCTGATCCGCCAGATCGCCCGCAACCACGGCGGCGACGTGCGGCTGGCGAGCGCGCGCGGCGACACTCCCCCGCTCACCGGCGCCGAATTCCACGCCCGCATTCCCGAAGTGCTCGTAGACAGCAAGGTGTCATGGCTTCATCAGATCTGACCGTTCTCGTCGTCGACGACGACTTCCGCGTGGCCAACCTGCATGCCGGAATCGTCGACTCCATCGCAGGTTTCGCCGTCGCCGGCACCGCCAACACCCTCGCCGCCGCCCGCGACATCCTCGCGGCGGGCCCGGTCGACCTCGCACTCGTCGACGTCTACCTGCCCGACGGCTCCGGCGTCGACTTCGTGCGCGAATTACGCTGCGACGCCATGGTTCTCACCGCCTCCACCGACAGCGGCACCGTCCGCGCCGCCCTCGCCGCCGGCGCGCTCGCCTTTCTCGTCAAACCCTTCCCGCACACCGAACTCGCCGCCCGCCTGGCCGCCTACGCCCGCTACCGCCGCATCCTCAGCGCCCCGCAGGTCGACAACGCCCGCGTCGACGCCGCCATCCAGGCCCTGCGCCCCGCCACCCACACCAGCACCGCCCCCACCGTCGCATCCCCCACCAAAGACCTTGTCCTGCACTCGATCCTGGAGGCAGGCACTCCCCTCTCCGCCGCCGAGGTGGCCACCGCCATCGGCATCTCCCGCGCCACCGCCCAGCGCTACCTCGCCACCCTGGTAGCCACCGGCACCCTCCGCATGAGCCTGCGCTACGGCAGCACCGGCCGCCCCGAACAGGAGTACTCGGCCACCAGCCGACCCGCGAAGTCCGAGCGTTGATCGGCCCGTCAGCTCCCCGCGCCCATGACCGTCCGGGCGCACCACCATGCATCGTTTCGAAGCGCGGCATGCGGCCGATAGCTGGCGGACGTTCCCGCCGAGGCTCCCCACGACACTGGGCGAACAGCTCCGTGCACCTGATCACACCTCGCCGACTCGAGGTCAGGGAGTAGCGCGGGCCCTGTTCCGGGCGATCTCCTCGTGGTGTTCGGTGGTCCATTCGATCAGCCCGGTGACGATATCGAGCAACCCGCGGCCCAGCGGGGTGAGGGCATACTCCACGCGCGGCGGGACCTCCGGATAGGAAGTTCGGGTGAGGAGTCCGTCCTGGCGGAGCTGCCCCAGGGTGAGCGTCAACATCCGCTGCGAGATACCGGTGGTCGCGTGCTGCAGATCGGTATAGCGCAGGGGGCCGTTTTCCAGTACCGCGATCACCAGCAGGCTCCACTTGTCCCCGACCCGGTCGAGAACCTGACGGATGGAACCGACCTGATCCGCCCGCAGACCGGCACAGGGCCCGATCTCGGCGATTCGCAGTGAATCGGGCTTGTCCTGCATAACGCACATTTTCCTCTGCGACGGACACGAATGTGCCTTTTGTACGGGCCTCCATCATGGCCCAGGCTGGGATCATGTCGAAAGTCATCGCAGTACTCGGCGCCGGTTCCGGACTCGGCGCGGCGGTCGCGCACCGTTTCGGGCGCGAGGGTTTCCGGGTCGCGCTGGTCGCGCGCCGGAAGGATCGGCTCGAAGCCCTGGCCGAACGCCTGGCCGCGGCCGGCATCGAAACAGCCGTTTTCAGCGCCGATCTCGCCGAACCGGGACAGATCCCCGGTGTGATCGCGGCCATCGGCGACCGATTCGGCCGCATCGATGTCGTCGAATACGGGCCGATCGATCCCGGCCATACCTTCACTCCCGCAGCCGAACTCGACGCCACAATCCTCCAACCCCTGATCCCGCTGCTTTTGCTCGGCCCCATCGAGGTGGTCCGCGCGCTGCTGCCCCAGTGGACCGAACGCGGCGACGGCGCGCTGCTACTGACCCATGGCTACTCGGCCGTAGAGCCACTGCCTTACCTCAGCGGTGTCGGACCGGTCATGGCCGCGGCCCGCAACTACGCGTACTCGCTCCACGGCGAACTGGCCGGCCTCGGCATCTACGTGGGCACTTTGGCGATCGCCGCCTACATAGTCCGTAGCGAGATCGCTGAATCAGCGGTTGCCACAGCGGAATCAGCTCTGCCCGTAGTAGATCCCGACGACCTCGCCGAGCACTACTGGAACATGTACATCACCCGCGACCGGATCGAGCAGATCCACCCCGAGAACCCCGGCATCCACCCCGCCGCCCAGCCGACAGCCATCGACGCCCCGTAGATCCGCAAGAGTGGTTTCGATCATCGCACGACCGAAACCAGCTGTCTCACACCGTTGACCGGCCGTTCGGTGTGGATCGGCTGCCGATGAGGTCACAGATGGCGGGAAAAGCGGGTTTGGGCGTGTAGTCGTCGCGCAAAAGTCCGAATCGGCTGGTCCACTCCCCATCGCTGCGCCCATCTCGCAGCCCGAAGAATTCATATGCCGTGATGCCGAGATCGGCGTCGAAGACGGCGTTGGCCACGGTCTCCAGGACGACGCGCTGAGTTTCTTCCCCCCGATCGGCGCCGGTCGGCCACCCGGTTTCGGTGATGTGAATCGGCGTGCTCGCAGGGACACCGGCATCTGTGGTGACGGAACGAAAACGCTCGAGTAGGTAGCCGACAGATCCTGCCAGCTGATCGTGTGGAATGCGGTGGAACACATCAGGAAAAGCGTCCAGACCGATGTAGTCGAGCGCGGCGAGGCGTGTCGCGCCGACTGCGTCGGCCATTCGCTGCCAAAAGACCGGGTCGGCCATACCTGCCGAGTTCACCCCGATCTCGACGGCGACGCCGAGCCGCTCGCGTTCCTCGAGTGCGGCGGCGATGCCGGCCGCGATGGCGTCGAAGCATCCCGGGCTGC
Source organism: Nocardia tenerifensis NBRC 101015 (assembly GCF_000308715.1). Taxonomy (GTDB): domain Bacteria; phylum Actinomycetota; class Actinomycetes; order Mycobacteriales; family Mycobacteriaceae; genus Nocardia; species Nocardia tenerifensis. The sequence goes on along the minus strand of NZ_BAGH01000177.1, from coordinate 67,738 downwards.
CGCCGTCCTGCGGTGCGGGCATGTTCAACTCCTCGCCGACTTGCACTTTGCCACCGCCCCATCCGGCGACATCACGAACAGCTTCCCGAACGAACTCGGCGAAACCGCTCGGGTCGGGCTCCGGGCTCTGATAGCACGCGACCAGGTCGATCAGGCGTCCGTTGCCCGCGTACCACTCCGGGCGCGCGGGAGTCCGAGAGATCCCTGGCCACCTCTGCATCCCGACTCCGAAGTGGCGATAGCAGCGCACATAGAAGGCGGACGCGTCACCTTGTAACTCCCGCAGCGCCGCCAGGGTGGATGCGGGGTCTTCCGGTGGGCAGTCGAAAGGCCGGAAGTCGACAAGGTCGGCCGCGACGACGCCGACGCTCCTGGAGCGCCTCACCGCCGAGGGGTGGATCGACTCGGTGGGAGACGGCGAGCGTGCTGTTCTCACAGCGACCGAGCCGGGTGTGGCCACGCTGGCCGAACGGGTACACCGGCAACTGCGCGAAGCAGACCTGACCGGCGGTCCCGCGTTCGTCACCGCGCTGGCCTATCTCGCGATCTTGCCTCGCCCCCAAGCCGCCGCGGTGCTCGAGCAGCGGGTCGGGCACCTCCGAGAGGAAATTCGCCACCTCGAACAAGCCACACGCGATGCAGCCGGACCAGAGGTCCACATGATCGAAGCGCACTACTTACTGTCGCGGCTGCGACACGATGCGGACTGGCTCGAGGGCACAGCTCGGCGAATCGAAACAGGAGACCTCAGCTGGACGCACTGAACCGGCCCGGATCCGGTTCACCGACATAACCGGTCGGAGCCCGGGTGTAAGTCCACGCCCGAGCCTCTCGCGCGCGGAACGGGTCAGCCCCACCCGAACGGGCTATTGAGCACGAGCCCGACCAGCACCACCGCAGCGAGTAGACCGGCGATCGAGGTGTCCTTCAGCGGTCAGGGCCGGGTTTCCCAGCGCGGCATCAGTTGCATACATTGCAATGTGTTTACATATTGTTCGTAGTCGGCATCACGCTTCGGAACAGGAGACGGCATGGCTCCCTTGGCACTGACCCTCTACATCATGTTCGGCCTACTCGGCTTCGGCTGGCAGAGTTGGTCGCAATACCGCCGCACCGGATCCACCGGCTTTCGCGGGATCTCCGGCCGGCCCGGATCAGTGGAGTGGACTGCCGGAATCCTCTTCGTCATCGCAATGCTCACCGGAATCGCCGCGCCTGTAACACAATTGGCCGGAGTCGTCGGGCCGCTGGGTCTGCTCGATGCCCCATGGATCGCAGCGAGCGGGACCGCGTTGACAGTCGGTGGAATCGCCGCGACCGTGTACGCCCAGCGGCAGATGGGCGAATCCTGGCGTGTGGGAGTCGATCCGGCGGAATCTACGAATTTGGTCCGTAGGGGCCCGTTTGCGGTGGTACGCAACCCGATCTTCACCGCCATGGGGATAGTCGCCGTCGGTGTCGCTCTCATGGTTCCCAACCCGATCGCGTTGATTGCTCTGGGCGCGTACCTCATCGCGGTCGAATTGCAGGTCCGTGTCGTGGAAGAGCCCTATCTCAACCGTGTCCACGGCTCGAGTTATGTCGAGTACACCAGTCTGGTGGGCAGATTCGTCCCTCTTGTAGGTCGTTCACGGTAGCGCGCTCAACTTGATCTCACCTCCTCACCCTGCGGGCCACAGCTCGCGCGAGACTTGCACGACACTGTCGTGGCGCGCGATCCGAACCGGTCGCGCGGCGCTCTCGAAGGGCCACACCCGCATCCGCCACACATCACCGTCGAGTCGGGTTGGCCCGTGAATCGTGTTCCGCGCCCGTCGATTTCGTGTGACAGGAACCGGGCACGTGTCACGGCGTCGACCGGTCGTAGTTGCTCCAGCGTCAGCGAGCGAGGGCTATCAGCTGACTTACCACGTCGGACAGTGGCCGACGGGTGTCGATCTCCACCGTGGCGGCCAGGCGCAGTAGCGGCACTACTTCGGCAGTGTCCGAAATGATCTGCTGGCGTTCTTCGGCAGTTTTGCCGAAGGGATTGCTGTCACGGGCAGCGATTCGCTCGAGCATCACATCGATTGGGGCGCTGAGCAAGACGATGTGATCGAACCGCGCGTAGAACCGCGTCTGATTCCGCACCGTGCCGCCGATGAACAGCGGTTCGCCCGAACGCTCGTGCTCGACAAGCAGCGTATCGATACGGTCTTCTCGCCACTGACGTTCGCCCTCGACGCCATCGAGTGCCGGAGCTTGTTCGATCCAGGCATCAGCGTCGGTGTCGACCACCCGGAATCCCTTCTGCGACAGCAGATTCAGCACGGTGGACTTCCCCACACCGGACATCCCGGTTATCAAGACCGCCGCCATCGACTCACCATAGGCGACGCGCCTCGTATTTGCCGCTGCCGCGGTGTCCGCAAGCGCATCACCGCATCGGTGATCGAAACGTGATCGCTTGCGGGCGTGCGGGGTTGGCAGAATATGTGGTGTGACGGCAGGGGACGCGCGAGGCGCGAGCGAGGGTGCCGACGGCTCACCGCGGCCGAACCAGAGCGAACACGAAGCAGAAACAACGGGTTCCCAGGGGAACCCGCCCGCGGAGGCCGAGGCATCGCCGGCGTCGGGCGAGGGGGACCGGTCACCGGAGTCGACGTCGCCCATGGCGCGTCCCCGGCGGACGGCCGAGCAATCCGGTGCGAAGTGGATGCGGGCCGCCACGGTAGCGAGTGCTACGGGAACGGTGATGGCCGCCTTCGCTGCGCTGGGCGCGCTCTATTTCTCCAACAGCACGTTGAGCGCGTCCAATGACCAACTCGGTCTTGCGCGCCAGACCGCCCAATCCGAGTTGCTCAAATCAGCCGCCGAGCAGTTGGACTCGGACAAGGGGAGTGTCCGCCTCAGCGGGGTCTACCTACTCGAACGCCTCGCGCAAGACTCGGCGGCCGATCAACCCACCGTCCGGCAGTTGCTCGAAGCATTCCTCCGTACCGAAACTACGAATTCGCCCTGCGAAACCTCCGGACGAGAAGCGCCGGTGGACACCCAGGCCGCCTTGGACGTCATCGCGAAGTACGCTGCTCTGCCGGACCCGACACCGCGGGTGCACCTGCAAAGGGCCTGCCTGGCCCACGCCGACCTGGTCAACACGGATCTCACCGACGCGAATTTCGTCGGCGCGAACCTCACCGGCGCTTTGCTCAATGTCTCCCGGCTGCACGGCGCGAACCTCGAAGGCGCCTTGCTCCAGTCCTCGCAATCGGTCGCCACAATTTTCTCGGACGCGAACCTGTCCCGAGCGAACCTGTCCGGCGCGAACCTCTCCAGTGCGAACCTCGCAGACGCCGACCTCGACGATGCGAACCTCGCAGGCGCCAACCTCTCCGGCGCGAACCTGACCGGCGCAACCCTTCCGAAGGCAAACCTCGAAGGCGCGACCCTCTGGAACGCGAACCTGACCAGCGCGGAACTCCGCAGTGCGAACCTGATCGGCGCCGAACTGCTCAGTGCGAACCTGAGCCGCCTGGACCTCATCGGCGCGCGTCTCCACAGCGCGCGACTCGATAACGCGATCCTCGCAGGCGCGGTGCTGACCGGTGCCGATCTCACCGGCGCCGATCTCACCGGCGCGAAACTCGACGGTGCCAACCTCACCGACGTGGTCTACGACTCGCAAACCCGGTGGCCCGACGGCTTCACGCCACCCTGATGTTCGAGACGTACTCGGGGTCCGCAGGATCCAGCAGCCGCAACCTCTGCTCCTGCCGCTGAGCGCGCGGACCGGCCCCTTGTCCTGGATCGTGACTACAGCGGCTGTGCGCCGGGTTCGAGCAGGCGCTTGGGGTGCATGCCGTCGACCTGCCCGATGAACGGCGGGTGGATGCTGTACCCGAGCATGCGGCGAATGTCCTCGGACACCGCGCGGACGGTGTCTCGTGTAGTCGAGAGGGTGAATGCTTCCTGCGGCCGCAGCCATGGCTCGCAGTACTGAGCGGTCACGGCCAAGCGCGGAGCCGTCGAGCGGTTGGCGCCGCCGCCGTGCCACAGGGTGCCCGGGAAGAACACGCAGGAACCGGCTTTCATTACCACCGGTACTCGCTCGTCGGGTGTCGGCATGCGGTGTGCCCACCGGTCGCTTCCCGGTATGACGTCGGTGGCGCCGTTGTCGGCGGTGAAGTCGTCGATCGCCCAGATCGTCGCCGCTCCCAGTGCTTTTCGGGGGCGGGGCAGGGGGTAGAAGCCGTCGTCGGTGTGCAGCATCTGTGCCTGCTCACCGGGCAGGATGTTGATCACCTGCAGCATCGACAGCAGATAGTTCGGCAGGAACAACCGGTCCAGCAGCGCCAGTACCCGGGGATGGTCGGCGATCCGGTCGCAGGCACGGGTCTTGTTCAGCACGCTGTATACCCGCTGGGTGGTGTGGCCCTCGAATCCATTGCGGCCGTGTCGATCCAGCAGCGGCACGACCTCGGACCGGACCGTCTCGAGCTCTTGTGCTGTGAGCAGGTCATGAAGAATCACATACCCATCGCGTTCCAGGGCCGCCAGATCATCGGCGACAATCGCAGGGTCGACGGTGTGGCCGCTACTGACAGTCCTGCGATAGGTGCCGGCCAGATCACCTGCCAGATCCTGCAAGGTCGACGCTTCGGTGCTCATTTGGCACTCCTCGACTCGAGAAACATAACTGACTTCTGTTATTGTTTCGAGAATGGCACGTGCTCCGATCGGACGTCAACAACTCTTGGACGCTGCCCGCGAAGAACTCGTCCGGGGCAACGGCGTCATGGAACTGGCCGCTTTGACCCGTCGCGCCGGGCTCAGTACCGGCGCGCTCTACCATCACTTCGGCTCGAAGAATGGTCTGCTCGCGGCGATCTACGACGACTTCTATCAAGCACTGGGCCGCGCGATCGCCGACGCCAATCTGCCCCGCGATGCCGACTGGGCCAGTCGCGAGCGGGAACGAACCCGCCTCTTCGTCGCTCATCACTTCACCGATCCGCTGGCCGCCATCGTGCTCAACCGCACCGCAGGCGACCCACAGCTCACCGACCTCGAAGCGGTCTACCTCCAGGCCATGAGTACCAACGCCGCCGACAACATCCGCAGCGGCCAGCGCGCCGGGGACATCCCCGCGATCCTCGACGCGGATAGTGCCGGCGCCTTCGTCATCGGCGGACTCCGCCACGGCATCGCCCAACAACTGCGCCTCTCCCCGCGCCCGCCCGTCGACCAAGCCACCGAACGCTTGTGGAACCTGACAGCGGGCGCCCTCGGCCTCACCTGAGCCCTGTGCGGCGAAAGGTCGACTAGCGGTGGCCGATCCGTCGACGCGCTTGCCGTACCAGCGGACTAACGCGAAACATCTCGTCGGGAGCGCGAGCGTCCAGACAACCCCAGTACACGAATCGCTGTGCGATGCCCGGCGCCTGCGTGGCCTCCCACACCGCGACCAGAGCGTCGACCAACGACTCGATTCGGTCAGACGAATCATCCTGTGCCTGCGCGATGGTCAGCACGCGTTCGGCCGACGCGAGCATGAGATCCAGCAACCAGAAACTCAGCTCCCACTCGGCCTTGTTCGCACGCAGCAGATCGACGAACTCATCGAGGCGGGCCGGATCGGATACCTCGATGGGCCAATCCTGCATCCAGCTTTCATGCGCGATGTTCGCCAGCTGTGCCACTCGCGACGCCGAATCACCGCCCGGATAGATCATGCGGCTGACGGTAGCCAACGCAGCGATCTGTGGCGATGGAGTTTCTCTCCCCCGACGAGCGGCAGCGCGGACACTCGGTGATCGCGCGATCGCGGAACGAGATCGACTGTGCCCGTGCGACATCCGGACTCGTGTTCGCCCCGCACACTCCGTCGGTGCCGGTCTGACATCAAACGCTTGACCTTGGCCCGAGGTCAAAGTGCACGTTCCTGGCATGCACCATGGCGTGGCCGTGGTCATGATGGCGAGGTGAGTTCGTATCGTTTGGCTGAGCCACCGCTGTTCACCCGCCTGCGGAATGCCTCCAGCGTGCTGATCGCCGGGGCGGGCGGCGGGTTCGATGTCTACGGTGGCCTGCCTCTGGCCGTGGCACTGGAGGGACTGGGCAAAAAGGTGCATCTGGCGAACCTGTCGTTCAGTGACCTGCGCCGGACCCCGTTGGAAGACTGGCTGGCGCCGGGGGTCGCCGCCGTCGACCCCGATACCGTCGGCAATGACGACTACTTCCCCGAACGCAGTCTGGCGCGATGGCTGGCGACCACCGGTCGCGAGCCGGTCGTGTACGCGTTCCCGCAATCCGGTGTGCGGCCATTGCGTACGGCTTACCGCACGCTCGTCGAGCACCTCGACATAGACGCCGTCGTGCTGGTGGACGGCGGCACCGACATTCTGTTGCGCGGCGACGAGGCCGGCCTGGGCACTCCGCAGGAGGACATGACCAGCCTCGCGGCCGTGGCCGGCCTGCACGGCATTTCCCGCCTGGTGGTGTCGATCGGTTTCGGCGTCGACGCCTATCACGGCGTCTGTCACGCACACGTGCTAGAGAACCTCGCTGCGCTGCAACGGCAGAACGCCTTCCTCGGCGCCCTCTCCATACCCTTCGACAGCCCGGAAGGCGCGGCCTACTTCGCCGCGGTCGTCCACTCCTTGGCCGAAACACCTTTGCGCCCAAGCATTGTCCAATCCCAGATCGCCAGCGCCTTGCGCGGGGAATTCGGCGATGTCCATGCCACCGACCGCACCGGCGGCACGGAACTGTTCGTGAACCCGCTCATGGCAATGTATTTGGCCGTCGACCTTCCTGCGCTGGCGCGCACGGTCGAATATCTACCACTGCTCGAGCCGACCGAGGACCCCTACCAGGTGGCCCGGGTCATCGAAGCCCATCTCACCTCACGGCCCGAACCCCGTCCCTTCAGCCTCATCCCACACTGACCAGACCGCCGCCCACCCAACACCCATCGACGCCCCGTAGGTCCGCAAGGCCGGTTTCGATCATCACGCGACCGAAACCAGCTGTCTCACACTGCCTCCGTCCGTTGATCTTTCGTGGCACTGCGTGTGCCGTTGCGGGCCGCGTCTACGACAACGGCTCGGTGCCGGGCGTGACGGGCGAAATGCCATGACGCGCCAGAAGTTCCGCATCCAGCAACTGTGCGTGCCCGTTGCCGATGGACCAGTCCTCGCGGCCGTTCTCGATCACCGTGATCACGATGTCCTCTGCCCGCACGCCCGCCGCGCCCAGTTCGTCGGCGATCGCCCGGTAGAGCGCCTGCTTGCGCTCGGCGGGCCGGCCGCGAACCATGGCGATCTGCACGTAGACGACGTTGCGTCGCTCGACGCCTAGGTAACCGCTGTCGAAGATCAGCTCGTCGGCGCGGCGCGGTTCGATGATCTGGAATCGATCTTCCGGCGGGATGCCGATGGCGTTCACCATGGCGCGGTGGATGCCGTCCGCGATAGCCCGCTGGATGGCCTGGGGAGTGTCTTCGCGGAGCGCGATTCGGGTGAGCGGCATAACGATCTCCTGACTTTCTGAGGTGACTGCTGTTTCGAATCTTGTGCTGATTCGTCGACGCGGTCAGGGGTGACCGTGGTCGATGGCGGAGTCTGTAGGTGAAAGGTCGAATCGTGCGCCGAACTCCGACATTTGGTCGTGTTGCCGCGCGGGGTCGGCAGCTGCGAAGCCGACGACGATCCGGTCCACACCGTGCTCGGCGAGTTCCTCGACATGTTCGAGGGACATGTCGGCCGACCCCCAGCGTGTGTACTCGATGTCGGCAGGGTCGCGTCCCGCGTCGGTGGCCGTCTGGCGGGCCAGTTCGAGCTGCCGGTCGCGTCCGTGTTCGGCCAGCATGCCGCCGGCGAAATATCCGTTGCCGCGTCGTCCGGCGCGCTGGGCCGCCGCCGCGCTGGAGCCTCCGATGTGGATGGGCAGCGTGGTTGTTTCGTGTGGCTTGGGGTAGCTGCACAGGTTGTCGAAGGCGAAGAACTCGCCATGGTGACTGACGCCGTCCGCGCCGCCCGACCACAGCAGGCGCAGCACATCGATGGCCTCGTCCGCGCGGCGGCCTCGGCTGCGGAAATCGACGCCCATCGCGGCGGCTTCCCCGGGCAAGGCGCCGAGGCCGACGGTGAGCAGCCGCATCCTGCCGCCGGACAGCACGTCGACGGTGGCCAGCCGCTTGGCCAGAACCACCGGATGGCGATACGGCAAGAGCAGCACACCGGTTCCGAGCACAATTCGCTGGGTGGCCGCGGCGACGAAACTCAGGCAATCCAGCGGATCGAAATACGGCAGCGTCGGCGGCAGTGCGCCCGCACCGTAGTCGGCGCCCGGATACAGCGCGATATGGTCCTGAACGTAGAGTGCCTCGAACCCGAGGTTCTCCGCGTGCTGGGCGAACGCTATGAGGCGGTCGGGATCGGTGCCGTTGAACGCCGTGCTGTAGCTGGCCGCGAACCGCATGACGAGATTCCTCCTGGTACGTTTGGGATTTCGATGCCCGCTGCGGCCTCGACCGGAGACAAGGGCGCTGAAGGCAGAGTTTGCACTTCGGGAGAAGTTTGCCCACGGCGCTGATCCGCGCGCTCGGCTGCCGCCGAGACGGCTGACCAACGGACGAGCATCGACCAGGCCGAAACCCAACTCCGGCAATACCTGGCCTCTCGTGCCAGGGCGCTCGGCCAACGCTCCGATCAGCATGCGACCTCCTCTCGAGACTGCTGCGGGAAACGGTAAACCTTGTCGCCAATGTCAAGGCAATACCGCAGTTTTCACGCCCGCGCGGTGTGCCAACCGGCGCGTCTGCCCGGGAAATTGCACATCTACACGCCGTCGGCAGCACCCAGTCCCCAGGTCGGGCAGCCGCCCGGTCTCGAGGGATTCCTGCATCTCACGACGGATCCCCACGGATACTGTGCCTGGCTGGCCCAGGCCTACCAGGACAGCGACTACAACGAATACCCGTATCCGCTCTTCCCGCCCAATAGGGCAGCGTCGACTGACCTCGACCAGTCCACGAAGTCGACGCGACGGCGGACCGCGAGCGCTGTTCGAACCGACCGAGCAGGTCACCTCATCGGCACATGTGTCGAGCCCGAGATGATCTCTGCGCGTTACTCTTCGGTGTGCCGCGACTCGCTTTGGGCACGCCCGCGCAGCACACTCAGGAAACTAATTCCGCGCGGCGAGGATCTGGGTGAGGTAGTCCGGGGTGCCTTCGATGCGTTGCAGATGCGGGTAACGGAGGCCGTCGTGGTAGTTCAGTTCGACGGTCCGTGTCTGATCGAAGTCTTTGACCTGCAATCGGATCGGTGCGGGGTTGGTCTTGGCCGCCTCGATCGCGGCTTCCATCGTGGCTTGGGAGTAGGGGGCGTCGTTGACCGAGACCACCGTCATTCCTGTGCCGACTCTCGCCTTGAATGCGGGTCCGTCCCATCGCACGTCGGTGACCTTGCCTTCACCGGACACGTTGAGGCCGATCGAGTAGGTGTAGTTGACGGCGCCCTCGGCCTTTTTCAGCTGAGCCGTGAGCAAGGCGCCGGGGTTGTTGTCGTAGACCAACTTCCAGCCCGTCTTCTCCACACTCGCGGCGAACGGTTCCTTTCCGTCGAGGCGATCGCGCAGGTACTTCGCCCAATCGTCGGCGACCACGCCGTTCAGCGTCGAGACGACGTCGTCGAAGTCGTAGGTGTTCTGCGACTCCCACTTACTGCCGTCGACACCGAAGAACGCGCGAGCGAAATCATCGAGTGATTTCGTGTTCCCCGACAGTTCGCGGATACGCGCGTCCACCCCCAGCCACACCAGTTGCCCGCCCTGGTAGTAATCCTCGCTGAGCTGCCACGACCGATACGGCTTCGTACGCCGCTGGGCGACGATGGGATCGTTGGTGGTGTCCTGCAGACTGCGCCAGGTGAGTCCGGGCCGGTTATCGGTGTACGCGGCGACCACCGAGGCCAACGCGTCACGGGAGACTTCCGCGTTTCGCAAGCCGGACCGGCCGGTGAGCACGTTGCCCCAATACTGCGTCTGCCCCTCGTAGACCCACAACAGGCTGTCTTGCATCGGGACGTTGTAGTTGGGTGTCCACAGGTCGGCCGGCCGTCGGAACTTGCCGTTCCAGGAATGGGTGTACTCGTGCCCGAGCAGATCGGCGCTGCCGACCGCGGGGTCCCACGCGGTGAAGTAGTCCGTGGGTTGGCCGTTCTCGCTGGATCGTTGGTGCTCCAAACCGTTGGAGCTGAGCTGATCCGACAACGACAGCAGGAAGTCGTAGTGGTCGTAGTGTTGCGAGCCGTACAGTGCCAGAGCCTGCCGCACCAGAGCCTTGTGCAGTTCGATGTGCTCGGCCTTGGCTTCGAGCTGCTCCGGTGCGTCCGCGAATACTTGCAGGCGCACAGGGGTTTTCGCGCCCGGAGCCAGGTCGAACTCCTTGTGATAGCGCCCCGCGTACACGGGCGAGTCGACGAGGATGTCCAACGGAACGGTTTTGTAATTCACGGTGTCGCCGGCCTTTCCGGCGACGTCCAGCGCGGTTCCGGCCTCGAATCCCGGCGGGTAGGTGACGCTCGCGGTGAAGGGAATCTCACTGGCGGGCGGACCGGCGGGATAAAGGACCACGGCATTCCACTGAACATTCAGCATGTTCGGCGTCATCACCACGCGCCCCTGTGAGGAGTCGGTGGGGGTGAGGTACTGGAAGCTCGCGTCGATCGAGTCCACGCCGTCGGGCACCGTAACCTTGAACTGATAGACGTTCAGCGGATCGCGCTTCCACGCCAGCTTGTTCCCGGCGCTGGTGAAGGTGATGCCCGCGATCTTGTCGATCGGGCCGGACGGAGAGTGGTTGCCGGGCAGCCACTGCGGAAAAAGAAGATCCACCTCACCCGACTGAACGGGGATCGTCTGCTTCACCTGAATCACGCGCTGCGGCAGATTGGTCGCGTCGACCGACACCGAGATCGCTTTCTGATTCGCCGGAGCTTTATCAGGCTTGTCGCGCAATCCCAGGTAGAGTGCGCCTGCCAGGAGAAGGAGAACGACGACGCCGAGGGCGCCGAAAATACGAGTCTTGGACAACAACACTCCCCGAGTCACACAGATCTTGTCGACACCACGAATCAAACGCAATACCCGCCCCGACGGCCGGCGAGAGTCCCTTAGTTGCTGAACTGATAATTCATCCTACGAGAGTCGGTATCGCAGCGCGCGAGAAGCGAGTGTGGGCTGCGTCATACCCGTCGCGCGACGTGGTCCCCGACCATGACCGCGCTGGCGCATGTCCAACGGCCTGTGATTCAGTGCCGGACTGCCCGCGAGATGCCGCGTGATGCGATGCCGCTGTCGGCTGTATGCCGGTAGCGTTGTCCGATGATCCTCTGTCGGATCCTCGGCCCGGTCTCGGTCGAGGTGGACGGCGTCGTCGTCGATCTGGGTGGGGCGGTGGCGCGGCGATTGCTCGCGGCGCTGGCGACCGGAATGGGCGCTGCGGTGGGCCATTCGGTGCTGGCGGATCTGGTGTGGGGTGACGAGTCGCCGCGCGATGCGACGAAATCGGTTCGAGTGGCGGTGCATCGGTTGCGGACGGCACTCGGGCCGCGCGGGGCGGCGTGGATCGTGTCGGCGCCCGGTGGGTATCGGCTCGCGGTCGGTCCGGCGGGAACCGACCACGGCCTGTTCACCGAGCGGGTGACGGCCGGATTGCAGGCCTTGGCCGCCGGGGACGCGGCGGCGGCGATCGGGTCGCTGGAGTCGGCGCTCGCGCTGTGGCGCGGTCGGCCGTGGCCGGAGTTCGATGAAATGGCAGCGGTTTCCGCGGCCCGGGCACGACTGCTGGAGCTGTACGAGGTCGGCTTCGAGGAGTTGCAGGCGGCCCGCCTGGAGTGCGGGGACGCGACCGCGGCGGTGGTCGCTTTGAGCGCGACCATCACCGAGGCGCCCTATCGCGAACGACGCTGGGAATTGCTGGCTTTGGCGTTGTATCGGAGCGGACGGCAGGCACAGGCGCTGGCCGAGTTGCGGCGGGTGCGCGATCTCCTCGTCGACGAACTCGGCATCGAACCGGGGCCCGCGCTGCGGGAATTGGCGGACCGGATGCTCGCCCATGACCCGCGCCTAATGATCGTGCCGGATTCCGGACCAGCGGAGCTGAGCCGCGGCGCCGGCCAGCCGTACGCGCCGAGGGCGAGCAGCGCGGCGCCGACGAGGCCGATGACGGCAGCATCGCGGTCAGCTCGGAGCGTGCGAGCCGCAGGCCGAGCGGGAAGTGGTGGGACCGCGCCGGTTTCGAGACTGGAGCGACCGCTGTCTACCTTCATCGGCCGCCGCGCCGAGTTGGACCTGCTCCACGAGTTGCGTACCGCGAATCGATTGGTGACCGTCGTCGGCCCCGCAGGCGTCGGCAAGACACGCCTTGTCATCGAGTACGCCGCCGAACGACCAGACACCTGGCCGGTGCCGTTGGCCGACAGTCGCAGCGCGGCGGACATCGCGCCGTCGATCGCCGCGGCACTCGGAATCCCCAGCGTCATCGGCGATCCCATGACCACACTGCGCAACGCGCTGCGCGATCAGCCCGGTCTGCTGATCCTGGACAACTGCGAACACCTCGTCGACGACCTGCCTGCCATCGTGCGCGACCTGCTCGCCCACACCGCCGGAGTGCACATCCTCACCACCAGCCGCCGCCCGCTCGGCATCGCGGGCGAGCGAGTAATACCGTTGCATCCCTTGACGATCGACGCCTCCGACGGCCGCGCCGGGCCCGCCGTCGAATTGCTGTACGAGCGGGTGAGCGCCGGCCGCGCCGACTGGCGGGCCACCCCGGACGACGAGTGGGCCGCCCACGCCATCTGCCGCGCGCTCGACGGCCTGCCGCTGGCCATCGAATTGGCCGCGGCCAGAGAGCGCGTACTCGGACTGTCCGGCATCGCCACCCTGCTACCCGAGCGCACCGATGTGCTCGCGCCGACTCCGCACGGGTCGCTGTCCCCGCACGACTCGCTCACCTCGGCCATCGCCTGGAGCGTCGAGCAGCTCGACACCGCCGATCGAGCACTGCTGCTGCGACTATGGCCTTTCGGCGGTGGATTCACTTGGCAGGCAGCCGAATCGGTGTGGCGCGACGGTGACGGTGCGGTGCTCGCCCGGCTCTCGACGCTCGTCGATCGGTCGGTGGTCATCGCGGACGTCACGAACGGCAGCGCCAGATACCGGATGCTGGAGACCATCCGGCGCTACTGCCGTGACAACGACCCGGATCCCGCGGCATCACAGCAAGCCCACGCGCAATGGGTTCGCCGACTCATGCGAGAACAAGCGGGCCTGCTCAGCAGATCTCACTCAGCGGACGCAGCTGAAGTCCTCGCGACCGAAATCGGCAACATACGTATTGGTTTCCAGCATGATTTGGCCCACCATCCGCGCGAAGCGCTGCGTTCGGCCGGTGCGCTCGCCGCCGTGTCGATGACGGTCGGCACGTTGCGAGAGGCGACCCGCGGTATCCAAGCCGCGTTGACGGCTTGCTCCGATGCGGCGTTGATCGATCGTGTCGAGGCCACTATCGCCCTGTCGACCGCTGAACTGCACGCCGGAAATCACACAGCCGCGCTCCGTTCGGCCGAATCGGCCATCGAGCTGCTCGACGGAACGAACCCGGAGCACGAACTCCTGCTACTGCGAGCATGCTCGAGTCGGTGCAACGCGTTGATCCAGTTGAACGAGGTGGCGGCCTTCCGGTTGGCGCACGAGCGGTTTCGCGTCGCCACCGAAAGCCCGAACGCCCCGGAGTCGATGCGAGTGAACGCAAAGCTGGGAGCGGCGATGCTGCAACTGTATGACGGACAGATCGACAGCGCGGTGCAGAACATACTCGCATGCCGCGAAACAGTGACGGAGTACGGGAATTTACGGGCTAGGGGCAGGATCGAAACGGTGCTGGCCTGGACGCTGCTCGGGCAGGTCTCCCCCGATCCCGCATCGGTACGAGAGGCTCTCGGCTACCTCACCTCGGCGATTACCATCTTCGAACGGCAACCCCATGGCGCCGAGATGCTCGTGTGCCTCGATGCCGGCGTTTGCGCTCTGATCTGCCTGGGGCGCAAAGACATCGCGCAGCGGCTGCACGCGGCGGTGCTTGCCCACGCCGCCCGGATCGGCACCGATCCGTGCCGCTATCTGCGCTCGATCGGACAGCAGTTGGCGAGCCGGAAGGTCGACGGTCTCGCAGACGCCCATCCGCCCGGTCCGGCACCGAGTTGGTCGGCGATGGTCGAGTTGTTCACCAGCACCGTCGCCGATCTGGTGAAGCCGTGACTACTCGCCGTACCCCGGTCCATACCCATTGTCGCTGCAAGCGACCACGGAAGACGACGCACTAGGTGATGGTTCGGTGGCCGGACCCGGAGCTAGCCGTGCGCCTGATACTGCGACAGTCTGCTGATAGCCCGGGGGCCAATAACTTTGGTCGCAGGATTATCACGAGGGGAACGATTCGACATGGGCAATCTCAATGGTGACTCGACGGTCACCGGTGTGCCGGCGGTCGCGGGAGCACATAAGGCCGATGGCATCGGCGTGCACGGAACCAGCAGCACGGGGTTCGGCGTCCGCGGTGACGGTGAAGGTCCGGGCGCCGCAGTGGTCGGGGTCAACAACTCCGCTACGCCCGGTAATGGCGGCTGGTTCGAAAGCGCTGAGGGCGAGGGTGTCCGCGGCTGGTCGAAGAACCCGAATCATGGTGGCGTAGTCGGGGTCAACACCGGCGGCGGCAACGGTGGCTTCTTCGAAAGCGCCGAGGGCGAGGGTGTCCGCGGCTGGTCGAAGAACCCCAACCACGGCGCGGTCGTGGGCGTCAACACCGGCGGTGGCGATGCCGGCAACTTCCAGGGGAACGTCTACGTCACCGGTAATATCACGGTCCGGGGCGACTTACTGCTCGAGGGCGCGGATTACGCGGAAGCACTGAGCACGACCGATGCCGCGGTCGAGGCCGGTCTGGTGGTGGTGCTCGGCGCGGACGGCGAAGTCCACCCCTGTACAAGCGATTACGACACCGCGGTGGCGGGCATCGTCTCCGGCGCCGGCGGGGTGAAGCCGGCCATTGTGCTCGACCGCCACGACAACAGCGCCCATGTCGCGTTGATGGGCAAGGTATGGTGCGCGGCCGACGCCGACATGGCGCCGATCCGCCCCGGTGACCTGCTCACCACCTCGGCGACCTCCGGTCATTGCCGCAGGGTCACCGAGCCCGAGCGCGCGTTCGGTGCGGTGATCGGCAAAGCCCTCACATCGTTGAGCAGCGGCCAAGGCTACGTCCGTGTCCTGGTCAGCCCGCGCTGACGCTCTCGGCCAGCCGATTTGCTAGAACGGGAGCGCAGCAGATGTTGAGTGCCAGAACTTTCCTGAGGAGTCATCGCCTCGGTGGTCGGCTTCGCCAGCCGATGCACCAGGCCCATCAGCCGAGCCTTCGCAACTGGTTGCGGACCGACGCCGCGGCAGCCACAGTTCCGTGGATCGGTAACTCGATGACCACGTTGTTCCAGAACGGGCCACTCGGCGTAAGAACCACCATCGTCGTTGTCGGTGATGGATTCGGGCCCAGGGATCAGCAAGCCTACAACCAGGCAGTCGACAGACTGCTGACCAACGGGGTATTCGCCCGTGATTTTTTCGCGGCCAACAGACCCTCGTTCAACCTGCTGCGGATCAATCTGGAGTCGGTCGATTCCGGCGTCGGTACCAGGACCTACAACGCCAACGGCACTGTGAATCAAGTCAATCGCAATACCGCTCTCGGGGCGTTCTACAACGGTGATTGGGCCCATAGTTGGCTCGAAGACGGGGCCGAGACCGCAGCACGGCTAGCTCGCGCCGTCTCGACCTGGGTCGACGAGCATCACCTTGTGGTGGTGCTACTGAACAATCCGGGGGTCGGCGGGCGCGGTGGCAGAGGCCGAGCGACGCTAGCGGTGGGTGAAACATGGGACACAGTCGCCCACGAGTTCGGCCATGCTCTGGGCGGCCTCGGCGACGAATACCACCGACGCGACAACTGGTTCACCCGCCAAGACGAACCCAATGAACCGAATCTGACGATAAACATCAACCGCGCCACCCTCAAATGGGCGGCCGACATCCACGCGACCACCCCGATCCCCACCGGTGGTGATGACTACAAATTTCCCAAACCATCATGGTGGAATGACACCAGGGACGTCGGGCTTTTCGAAGGCGGCGGAGGCGACTTCGCCCGCGGAATATTCCGGCCGGTCGTCAACTGCCGGATGCGCAGCAATGTGCCCGCATTCTGCCCGGTGTGTGAGCGCGCGATGGCGACACACCTCGTTCCACGCCGTCAGATCGCGGCGGTGAGCGAGAGCGGGCACGAGAGGACCGAACCCGCGGTGGAAGCAGGCGAGAACGACAGTTACCTCAGATTGCTGGTCCGCATGCAGCACGGCGAACTGACCATCGTCGAAGCACACGAGGTCGACGGGCCACTGAGGCAGCTCGACACCATCAGCGCCGGATACGCGCACGAACTGTTCTTGGGAGACCGCCGAATATCGGTCGGCTCGCATCCCGACGTCGGTGTGGACCGGTCTTTCAGCACGATCGGCCCCGAGGGCCCTCGCCCGCATCGGATCGAGCAGCCCGACGCCTTCGACTTCGTCGTACGCGTACCCACAGCGGATCTGCGCGGCACCGACTCCCCTCACCTGACTCTCAACCTCATCTCGGTCAACGCACCCTTCACCATCGCCGCCGACAACGCATTCCTCCCCGACAGCCCACCCCTGGACGCCTCACTGATTGCCACCACATACACCCTGGCGGCAGCCGATCTACCGGAGTCGTTGCGTCGGATCATCGAGACCGAGTAATCGACACGTCGACCACGCCAAGAACGTCAGAGGTCGATGTCCGGAGTTCCATTCAGCGCTGATCTGCGAATACCGCTGTGGCTGAACAGGGCTCGTGATCGTCGGCGATCTGGGCCGACAGTTCGCCGATCGTGCCTCACAGCGCGTCAGCAGGTGAGTCGCCATCTCGGTGGTCGCGATCATTGGGGGCCGGCCGCAGCGTGGTCGGCGGAACCACGACATGGGGTTCTGCGTTTCGTTGCCGGGCGAAGTCAGGACGGGAAGCGACGGGCCCAGGGCTCATGTTCTATTCGGGCGGTGTTGATTACGGTACTGAGGAGGCGGTACCAGCCGGTGGTGGTGATCAGTTCCAGTATTTGGTCGTCAAGGTAGCGGGGGCTCAGTTCGGCCCATAGGGTGTCGGAAATTGTTGCGGTGTCGTAGATTTCGTCGGCCAAGCGGAGGACAGCGGTGTCGGCGGGGGTCCAGGCGGGGTCGGCGGGGTCGCCGATGGCCGTCGCATCGATCTGGGCGGCGGTGAGGCCGACCTCGGGCGCCTGGAGGACGGCGTGAATGCCCCATTCGTACTCGGCGTTCGCGCGGGCGCAGGTGCGGAGGATGACGATCTCGCGGTCGCGGGGTGGGACGTGGCCATGGCCGAGCAGGCCCGCGCCGAGGGGCAGCATGCGGCTGAAAAGGTCGGCGTGGATTGCGAGGGTGCGGAACAAGGCCAGCGGTTCGATGGCCGAGTCGCGCGGCATCCACTTGCGCAGCTGCGTCTCGATTTCCGGAGCATACGGCGGATTCAGCGGCGGGATGCGCGGGACAAGGTTGGTGTCGATCACGGTGTTTCCTCGTGCTTTCAGCAAATGGCGAGGTACTCTTGCTTCGGAAATAAGAGCAAGGACGGTGACGATGGTAGCTTCGGAATCCGAAGCAAACAAGACCCCGGCGATCGGTGGCCCGGTGCGCGGTTCGCGGACCGGCCGCCCGATCATGGTGCTGCTGGACCTGCTGGGCAGGCGGTGGGCGCTGCGGGTGCTCTGGGAGTTGCGCGACGGACGCGCGGTGACGTTCCGGGAGTTGCAGAAGCTGTGCGGCGGCGTGTCCGCCAGCGTGCTCAACGATCGGCTGCGCGAACTGCGTGAGGCGGGGGTGATCGCCGCGGACCCGACCGGCTATCAGCTCAGCGCGGACGGCCTCGACCTCGTCGCGGCGCTCGCACCGCTACAGGTGTGGGTGCAGCGCTGGTCCGACTGACGCCGCGTTACTTGGGCGGCGTACCGATCGTGCGCACTTTCTGCCCCTCCCAACGGAATTGGACCTGGGTGACGGTGCCGTCGGTGCAGGCGTTGCAACTGCCCGGCGTCTTGTAGGTCAACCCGACCGTGTCGTCGGTGGTGCGGTCGACGTCCAGCGAGGTGAATCCGTGCGCCTCCGGCGTCGCGGTGCCGATATAGGAACCCTTGTGGAACAGCAGGGCCTGATTCGGCGAACTCCCCGTCGCCCCCTGCACCGTGATGATCACCGTAGACAGGGTCGCGCACGGATCGAAGTTGCCCTCGAACCCCCGCGGATCGGTCGACCACGCCGCGTGCGTGACCGGCTCGGCGGGCAGCGCCGCGACCGCGGACTGGATCACCGGCGCGGTCAGGTCGACGCCGCACGCGGTCGGCACCCCAGACGTGGTCGCGGCCGCGCTGTGGGCGTGGGTCGGCGTAGACCCGCCGTCGTCGGCGCACCCGGCGACCGCCACGACGAGTCCGGCGCACAGCACCAACGCGGGTCGAGCTATTCGCACCACGAGAGTCCTCTTCAGGTCCGCCGACAGGATCGAACTCGGACCAGAGTAGGCCCTGTGTCGAAGCCCGGCGCCGAAGGGGACTTCGACGCGAAACTCAGGCGGTGGGCGCGGGCGACGGCGCGTTGGCCGCCGCGAGGTACTCGATGACCCGGTGCAGGTCCGGATACAGCCGGTGCGCCAGCCGCCGGGACTCCTCGGTCGGCTGCACGAGATCGGGGACGAGGATGCAGCGCAGGCCGGCGGCGCAGGCGGCGCGCAGACCGTTGGTCGAATCCTCCAGGGCGAGTGTCGTTTCCGCCTCACCCCCGAGTGCGGCCATCGCCTTCAGGTACGGCTCCGGATCGGGTTTGCCCTTGGTCACGTCCTGGCGCGTCACGACCGCGTCGAAACGACCGGCGAGGCCGGCCAGCTCGAGATGGTGGTCGGCGCGTTCCCGCGACGACGAGGTGGCGATCGCCTTGGGCACGCCCTGCGCGTCCAGCGCGTCGAGCAGCGCCACCGCGCCCGGCTTGGTCGCCAGCCTGCCGCCGTCGACGAGCCGGCGCAGATGTTCGTCGTGCAGGTCGAAGTACTCGTCGAGCGGGAAGCCCCGGCCGTAGGCGGCCGCGGCGAGGGTGCGGCACCGGTCGGCGGGCACGCCGATCATGCTGCGGCAGAAATCGATCGGCATCTCGTACCCGAGTTCGGCCCCGGCACTGACCAACGACTCCATGGCCAGGCTCTCCGAGTCGATCAGCAGCCCGTCCATGTCGAAAACGACCGCGCGAACCGGACTCTCGGCGTTCATCCGTTGCTCCTCTCCGACCGCGGTGCGAGCCTGCGCCGGACCGCGGCCTCCACCCCGTCGCGGGCGATCTCGGCCAGGGCGTCGCCGACCTGCCGCTGTACGTCCGCCAACCGGGGTAGCGTGCCGAAAATATCGGTGCGCTGCAAGAACGCCTGCGCACAGCGGTGCGGGTCGGCGTCGACCAGGACCGCGAGCGAGTCCTCCCTCGGGTCGATCAACTCCATCACCGCGCCGGGCTCACGGCTCGCGGTGAACCAGCGGATCCACGCGGCGATCAGCAGGGTCGCGCCGGGCGTGGGCCGCCCCGCCGCGATATTGTCGCGCAGCGCGTCGACCACCCTGGGCATCATCTTGTCCGAGCCGTTGCGGCCGATGCGCGTCATGCACTGCGCGATAGCGGGATTGCGGAACCGGCGCATCAAATCGTCCACGGTCCTGTGCAATTCGGGTTTCGCCAGCGCGAGCGTCGGCCCCTGTTCGTCGAGCATGAACTGCCTGGCGAGCGCGGCGAGCGCCGGGCTGGCCGTCGCCTCGGCGATGGTGCGGTGGCCGGCGACCCCGCCGAGATAGGCGAGCAGCATGTGCGTTCCGTTGAGCAACCGCAGCTTCGCCAGCTCGTAATCCCTGACGTTGGAGACGAATTGGGCGCCGCCGAGCTCCCACTGCGGGCGCTCGCCGTCGAAATCCTCGATCGTCCAGGTCATGAACGGCTCGGCCGAGACCGGCGCGAGGTCCTCGATGCCGCCCAGCCAGTTGCGGGCCACCGCGGCGTCGGTGGGCGCGGTCGGCTGCACGATGCGGTCGACCACGCTGTTGGGGAACTGCACGTGCCTGGCGATCCACTCGGCGAGGTGGTCGTCGCGCAGCAGCGCGAAGTCCATCACGGCGCGGCGCAGGGTGCTGCCGTTCGCGCAGAGGTTGTCGCAGCTGATGATCACCGGCGGTGTGCCGCCTCGCCGCCGGACCAGCTCCAGGCCCTGTGTGAGCATGCCGATCGGCGTGATCGGCCGGGTCGGCGATCGGACGTCGTGGCGGAGGCCGGGGCAGTCGGCCTCCAACCGGCCGGTGACCGGCGAGACGCAGTAGCCGCTCGCGGTGACGGTGAGCGTGACGATCTCGACCCGCGGATCCGCGATCCGCCGCGGCACGCCGACCAGGTCCGACGGCGCGTGCACGGCCTCGGTGATCGAGCCGACCACCTCCACGCGCGCCCGTCCGTCCTCGTGCAGCAGCGTCGTATAGAGGTGGTCCTGCGCGCGCAGCGCGTCGACCACGGTCGGGCGGTTGATCGCGACGGCGGTGATGCCCCAGCGCGGGTCGCCGGTCTCGTTCATCGCGTGCTGGGTGGCCAGGGCCTGGTGCGCCCGGTGGAACGAGCCGCAACCGAGATGCAGAATGCCCGCGCGCAGACCACCCGGGGCAAACTCCGGCCTGGCGACCGAGGCCGGCAGCCGGGTGAGCATGTCGGCCGAGAGGCGCGGTACCACCGCGCCGGGTATCCGAGACATCGATTCGATGCGAGATTTCTTCGCCGTAATCAGCGGCACACGCATGTGCGGCCTCCGTTGGGGGTATGCGAGAGGGAGCGATACGGAACGCCTCATCAGCATTGACTGAGCGCCGTTTCAAAACGGTAGGTGAGCATTGCCGAGATTTCGACGGCTAAACGCTGGTGGACCAACTGAAGGCACGTTGCAGCAGGTCAGAAGCCATATTGCAAATATTCCGTAAAGGCGCACTTCAGGACGTGAGAATCGTTGACGGCCGCCGGAAATGCCCGACGCATAAATACATGCTCGTGACGTCCATCACGCGCGGACATCTCCGATTTGCCCGATAGGAAACACTTTAAAGACTGCTCTAAGATTTGCCGATCAATTGCCGATTCTCGAGGGGGAAATACAGCGTGAACCAGGCCAGGGCAGGTCGACCGTACGCCAGAGGCGTTGAGGCATAATCACTTCTGATCGGAAGCAACAACGCACTGGCCAGAGCCGATAGCAACCATCCCGCATCGACAACGACCACAGCCGAAGTTGCTTCACGGTTGCCGAACTCCCCCGGCACCCATCGGCTAGCGTCGAGACATGACCTTGGACGTCGCTGTAGTCGGATACGGGTTGGCCGGGTCGGTCTTCCACGCCCCCTTGATCGCCGCCGAGCCGCGCATGCGGGTCGCGGCCGTGGTCACCTCCTCGGACGAGCGCGCGGCACAGGCCGAACGCGAGCACCCCGGCGTGCGGGTCGTCGCCTCCGCCGACGAGCTCTTCGCCGACCCCACCGGGATCGACCTCGCGGTCATCGCGACGCCCAACCGCACGCACGCCGCACTGGCCGCGCAGGCCCTCGACGCGGGCCTGCCGGTGGTCGTCGACAAGCCGTTCGCCGTGACGGCCGCCGACGCCGCGGACGTGGTCGCGCGCGCCGAGCGGGCGGGCCTGGCATTGACGGTGTTCCAGAACCGCCGCTGGGACGCCGACTTCCGCACCGTGCGCGCCCTCACCGAGGCGGGCAGGCTGGGCGCGGTGCGGCGCTTCGAGTCCCGGTTCGAGCGCTGGCGTCCGGTGCCGAAGGGCGGCTGGCGGGAACTGGGCGACGCCGCCGACGGCGCGGGCCTGCTGTTCGACCTCGGCAGCCACCTCGTCGACCAGGCGACGACCCTGTTCGGACCGGTGAAATCGGTGTACTGCGAACTGGATCGGCGACGCGAGGGTGTGCGCAGCGACGACGACGCGTTCCTGGCCCTCACGCACGACTCGGGCGTGCGCTCCCACCTCTGGATGAGTGCCGTTGCGCCGCAACTCGGCCCACGATTCCGGGTGCTCGGCACGGAGGCGGCCTACGTCACCCACGGCCTCGACCCGCAGGAGGCCGCGCTGCGCGAGGGCCGCCGACCGGACGACGGCAAGCCTTGGGGCACAGTCGAATCCGAGCACTGGGGCACCATCGGCGCCGAGCCCGACGTACAACCGACACCGACCCTCGCGGGCGACTATCCCGCCTTCTATGCCCAACTGGCCGCCGCCCTGCTCGACGGCGGTGCGGTCCCGGTCGACCCCCGCGACGCCGTCGCCACGCTGCGCGTGCTCGAGGCCGCGCGCCGCTCGGCCGCCGACGGTCAGGTCGTCGCGGTGTGATCCGACGCCGACCTCCGCGATAAGACTGGCGACCCACGCCGGAGATCGATAACGTCGTCCCTCGGCGCCCGCGGTGTGTGCGCGGGCCGTTCGGCGGAGAGGAGAACCCGGCGTGGGTTCCACGATTTTCGCGGTGTTCCTGCCGCTGGCCCTGGCCCTGGTGATGTTCGGGCTCGGATTGACCTTGGCCGTGGACGATTTCGCCCGCGTGCTGCGCTACCCGAAGGCCGCGGTGATCGCGCTGCTGTGCCAGATGGTGCTGCTGCCCGCGGTCTGCCTCGGGCTGATCTACCTGTTCCGGCTCGAGGGAGCCCTCGCCGTCGGCATGCTCCTGCTCGCCGCGTCGCCCGGCGGGCCGTCGGCAAACCTGTTCAGCCACATCGCCGGTGGCAATGTGGCGTTGAATATCACGCTCACCGCGATCAATTCGGTGCTCGCGGTGTTCACCATGCCGCTGATCGTCGCGTTCGCCTACAGCCGGTTCATGGACGCCGACGGGTCGTTCGGGCTGCGGCCGGACAAGTTCGCGCAGGTGTTCGCGATCGTGCTGGTGCCGGTCGCGATCGGCATGGTGGTGCACCGCCGGTACACCGGGTGGGCCGAGCGGATGCGCGGCAACGTCAAGATCCTCTCGATCGTGGTGCTCGCGCTGGTCGTCCTCGCGGCCGTGGCGAAGAACTTCGAGACGCTCACCGAGAACATCGGCAAGCTCGCCTCGCTCAGCCTGCTGTTCGCCGTGATCAGCCTGGCCGTCGGCTATTTCGTGCCACGGCTGCTCAGCATCGACGCCGACCAGGCGATCGCCTCGGCCATGGAGATCGGCATCCACAACGGCGCGATCGCCATCGCCGTCGCGGGTTCGGTGCTGCACAACAACGCGATGGCCGTGCCCGGCGCGGTCTACGGGGTGCTCATGAACATCCCGGCGGCCATCGCGGCCTACCTGCTGGCCAGGTATGTGCGGCAAGAACATTCGACGCCGAGCCCAGCCCCCAACTGACCCGACACCGTCTATCGCGGCAGGTGCCCTTCGCAGTTCGACACTCGAGGGGAGCCAACATCCCACGATGCGTCGGCAGGCAGTGCACCAACCCGCTCCTCGACGCCGAGCAGAGTCATAAGGTCGCTAACTGATCTTCCTGGGCAACCATATGACTCTGCTCGTCGACGTCGAGCCTGCCGGGAGCTGGGGCGCGCGAGGTCACACCGGGATTGTGGGGGGGAGGGCGTGCCCGGCTCGCTTACTCGGTGGGTCAGCCGGATACCCGTGGGCCGCAAGATGGTTCGCAACAATGCAGATCGCATCGCCGCCCAACCGTTCCTCGCGTCGCCGCCAGGTGTTCCTCGCGTCGGCGTATCGCACTCGTCGCCGGCGCGCTCGTGCTGTGCCTCGTGATAGCGGTCGCCGCCTTCATCATCACTCAGCAGTTCACCGGTTCAGGCGGGGCCGGCGGTCCCGCAGCCGCACTGCCGAAGGCGTTCGTCGGCGAGTGGAAAGGGGTTGCCCAGGACAAGCTGGCGGGTTACGACATCGTGCTGACGCTGCGCGGGCTCGGTGGGCGAGGAGCTCGGAAGTTCGTCCAACACGGGCAAACTGGTCGGCCTGACATGTGGCCGGGCGGAGACCCTGACGGCTGCCGCGGGGGACGAACTCACCCGCACGGCCCGGCTCACCGAGGACGCGGACGGCCGCAACGACAACGGTTCGACCACACACCTCGCGCTCCCGTCACCCCCACGGAACCGCTCCGCGATGCTGTTGAAACCCAACGGCACCCTCGCCTACCGCGCCCGCAGCGTCATCGGCGACATGACCGGAATCCCCACGAAAACCTCGTAACCCGCTTGCGCTACAAGGTAGCTGAGGAAGTGGCAGACTGCGAAACATGGGCGACGCTTCGGGCAGCATGTCACCACCAACCATTACCTGCGCGGGTCGCGTGCGCGCGCAGGCCGAGGCGCATCAGCGGGCGGGGCGCCTCGCCGCCGCGCTCGCCGAGGCGGGCGTGCGGCCGGGCGATCGCGTAGCGATGATGATCCGCAACGACATCGAGTTCCTCGAGGTGTCCCTCGCCGTCGCCGTCTGCGGTGCGAACTCGGTGCCGATCGCCACCCATTGGCGGGCGTCCGAGGTGGCGCACGTGCTCGCCGACAGCGGCGCGCGCCTGGTCATCGCGCACACCGAGTTCATCGAGACCGTCGAACAGGCTGTGCCGCACGAGGATACGACCATCCTCGAGATCACCATGCCCGCCGAGCTGCTCGCCGAGACCGGCCTGGACGCGACGCTGGCCGAGCCGACCGGCAGGCACGCGACCCTGGAACAGTGGATCGAGGCCCACCCGGCGCCGCTCGGCCGCATCGAGGCCTCGCGCGACGACTCGACCGGGTTGATCTACACCTCCGGCACCACCGGCCGCCCCAAAGCCGTTCTGCGCGAGAAGATGACGCCGCACCAGTGGCTGTCGGTCGCGGGCGGCGCGGCCAGGCGGCTCGGGCTCACCCCGCGCGGGCAGGCGGTGATTCCCGGCCCGCTCTATCACGCGAGCCCGAACGGAATCGCCACGCTCGCACTGCGAGTCGGCACTCACCTCACGATCATGCCGCGCTGGGACGCCGAACAATTCCTGCGCATCGTCGACGAGCGCGCGATCAACCAGGCCAAGGTGGTGCCCACCATGCTGTCGCGGCTGCTCTCGCTGCCCGAGGACGTGCGCGCTCGCTACGACGTCTCCAGCCTCACCCACCTCATCCACTCCTCCGCGCCGTGCCCGCCCGCCGTGAAGCGGGCCGCCATCGACTGGTTCGGCGACGCGCTGATCGAGTATTACGGCTGCGCCGAGGCGGGCACCATCACCTGGATCCGCGCCGAGGAGTGGCTCGCGCACCCCGGCAGCGTCGGCCGCCCGACGGACGGCGCGGCCGTGCTCATCGCCGACGACGCGGGCGACCCGCTGCCCGCGGGGCAGACCGGTCAGGTGCTGGTGCGCGGTGCCGACTACTGGCCGAAGTGCCGCTATCTGCACGACACCGGCGAACCCGACTGTGCCATACCGGGTTTCCTCGCCACGGGCGATCGCGGCTACCTCGACGAGGAGGGCTACCTCTATCTGACCGGCCGGACCAGCGAGGTCATCGTCTCCGGCGGCGTGCACGTCTACCCCGCCGAGATCGAGAACGCGATCATGGCGCTGGGCGGCGTCGAGGACGTCGCGGTGTTCGGCGTCGCGCACCCCGGCGATCTCGGCGAAGCCGTTGCCGCCCACATTCTTCCGCGGCCGGGCGCGAAACTCACCGAGGACGGTGTCCGCGCGGGCCTCGCCGCGCAGCTCGCCGCGCACAAGGTGCCGAGGGTGCTGCGGATCGTGGCCGAACTGCCCCGCGACGAGGCAGGCAAGATCCACAAACGCCGGCTGCGCGCGCGGATGTCCGACGCCGGATAAGGTGCGGCGGTGGACAGAGCCGAATGGGTCGAGCGTGGCGCCTCCATCGCCGACCGCCTGACGACAACCCAGACCCAGCCGCCGTGGTGGTTGGTGGCCGGCGCGGGCGTGGTCGCGCTCGTGCTGGTCGGATACACGCCCCTCTGGCGCTACACCCGCAATATCGTCACCATCGCGCACGAGGGCGGGCACGCGCTGGTCGCCCTGCTCACCGGGCGCAGGCTGAACAGTATCCGATTGCACTCGGACACTTCGGGTCTCACCGTGTCGAGCGGAAAACCCTACGGCCTCGGCATGATTCTCACGACGATGGCCGGATATCCCGGACCGCCGCTGCTGGGACTGGGTTTCGCCGCGCTGCTCGGCGCGAGCCGGATCACGCTCATGCTCTGGGTCGCCATCGCGCTGCTGGCCGCGGTGCTGATCATGACGCGCAACGTCTACGGCATGCTGACCGTATTCGCGCTCGGCGCCACGGTTTTCGCGGTGTCCTGGTTCGGCACCGACACGCTCCAGGCCGGCTTCGCCTATCTCGGCGCGTGGTTCCTGCTGCTGGCCGGGGCGCGGCCGGTGATCGAGTTGCAGCGCGGCCGCTCGCGTCAGCTGCGCAGCCGCTATCAGGAGGACGTCGCGTCCGACGCCGACCAGCTCGCCCGGCTCACCCACCTGCCCGGCCTGCTGTGGGTCGGGCTGTTCGGGGCGATCGCGGTCGCCTCGCTGGTCGTCGGCGCGGGTTTGCTGATCTCCGATATCTCCGGAGTCT
This sequence comes from Nocardia tenerifensis NBRC 101015, assembly GCF_000308715.1. Classification (GTDB taxonomy): domain Bacteria; phylum Actinomycetota; class Actinomycetes; order Mycobacteriales; family Mycobacteriaceae; genus Nocardia; species Nocardia tenerifensis. The sequence goes on along the minus strand of NZ_BAGH01000177.1, from coordinate 40,945 downwards.
GCCTGGCCACCCTGTCCGGAGGAACATGCGCACCCTGAGCAATATCATTCGTGTCGCCGTCGTCTCGGCGCTGGTTCTCGGCTACGCCACGCTGTTCGGCGCGGGCCCGGCGGCCGCCGACTCCGCTTGTGGCACACCGTTATCGGATACCGAGGTGGCCTCCCTCGTCGCGCTCTCGGACACCACCGCCCTCGCCGGATCATCCGCGCAGCGACTGGAGCAAGCCGTCGAGCGGCATCGGCAGCTCACCCGGATCCTGGTCGAGCATCGGGACCTGCGCGGCGTCTTCGCGCTCGGGCTCGACGCCGTCGAGCAGGCCGCTGTGATGCCGCTGCAGCGCGACCCCGCCGCGTTCGCCGATCCGGAGTTCGCACACCGCATCAGCCTCGAACTGCTGTCGCGGTTCCTGCGCAACGTGCACGCCGAATTCACCGGCGCGCCAACGGATCCGCAGTGGGCCAACTACTTCGAGCTCACCCGCCACTGCGACCTCTCCCCCGCCCGCATCGCGATGGCGGGGTACAACGCCCACCTGACGGTCGACCTGTCCTACGCGGTGGCGGCCATCGGTAGCACGCCGTCGAACGCCGCCGACTATTTCAAGATCGTCGACGCGATCGCGCAGCACGGTTCGCTCATCATCGAGGCCACCAAGGACGTCTACCACGGTGACCTCGGCCCGCTGTGGCGCTTCTACTTCGTCGGCGAGGGGCTGGACCTGGTCTTCGGCCAGGGCGTGGCCACGCCGCAGCTGCTGCGTCTGGCCGACGTGGGGGCCAATGTGGTGATCTTCGGCAACGGCCTCGCATTGGCCGACCCCGCGCTCGCGCCCGCGACGACGGCCGAGATCGACGCGCTGTGGCGCAGCGCGGACGTCGCCTTCGAGGTGCTCACCCGACTCGGTGCGCTCTAGCAGGTTTAGCTTCGCGGTTTCGCGGCACGCCTACTCCTGGGACGAATGATGGAAGGGAGTAGTCGGCATGACAGAAGAGCTGAACGGGACGCGCGTACTGATCATCACGTCGAACACCGGCGTCGAGCGCGATGAGCTGCTGGTACCGCAGAAGAATCTGAAGGAGAAGGGCGCCACCGTGGTGCATGCCGCACCCAAGAACGAGCAGGTGCAGACCTTCGAGCACGACACCGAGAAGGACGTCGCGGTGCAGCCGGACTCGGCGTTCGAGGACGTCTCGGTCGACGACTACGACGTGCTCGTCGTGCCGGGCGGCACGGTCAACGCCGACAAGCTGCGCGCGGAGGACCGCGCCGTCGAGCTGGCCAAGGAGTTCGCCGCCGCGGGCAAGCCGATCGCGGCGATCTGCCACGGGCCGTGGCTGCTCGCCGAGGCCGAGCTGACCCCCGACAAGACGCTGACCTCATACTTCTCGCTGCGCACCGACCTGAACAACGCGGGCGGGCGGTGGGTCGACGAGCCGGTCGTGCGCTCGGCCGAGAACGGTTGGACCCTGATCACCTCCCGCAACCCGGATGACCTCGACGATTTCTGCGGCGCGATCACCCAGGAACTCACCTCGAAGTCATAGTTCGCGCAGTTCCGCGGCCGTTTCGCGGGCCAGGTCCGCCGGGTCGCGAGTCGCGTCGACGGTCTGGCCGCGCTCGTCCTCCGCGAGGGGTTCGAGCGCGGCCAATTGCGAGTCGAGCAGGCTCGATGGCATGAAATGCCCAGTGCGGTCGGCCATTCGGTGTGCGAGTTCGTCGCGCGGGGCGGCCAGGTGCAGGAAGAACGCGTCGGGCGCGGCGGCCCGGAGCCGATCACGGTAGACGCGCTTGAGCGCCGAACACGTGACGACACCGCCATCGGTCCGCTCCCCCATCCAGGCCGCCACGAGATCGAGCCAGGGTGCGCGATCCGCGTCATCCAGGGGAATCCCCGCCGCCATCTTCGCGATATTGGCCTCGGGATGAAACTCGTCGCCCTCCGCGTACTCCACGCCCAACTCCGCGGCCAGCGCCCGGCCCACCGTCGACTTCCCGGACCCTGACACCCCCATCACCACCACGACAGGCAGCCCTCGCTGCGCCACATCGGCTCCTTCTCCTCGCGCAGCGCCCGCCAGTGGACGCGCGGTCCCGACCTTAAGGCATCGCCCGCTTTCCACCGGACACGCCGCACGAACGCCGCGAATGGGCGGACGGTAGCTGCCAGGCGATTCGACTTACTCGCCGAGTTTGCGCCATCAGGAGTGATCGAAGAGAGTGACTACGCTGTGCGGTGCTTCCGGGCCGAAGAAGTCCTTCAGGTTTTGCGCCGAGCGGCCGGCGGCGTCGCTGCCCCGCAGGAATAGCCGCTGTTCGTAGACGGTGAGCGCGGCCTCGATGTCGGGTTGCTCGACCAGGTTGCTCGCCAGGTCCGCGCCGTCGTACATGGCCAGGTTCGCGCCCTCGCCGGCGAAGGGCGACATCAGATGCGCTGCGTCGCCGACGAGCGTCGCGCCGGGCACCCGGTCCCACTCGAGCCCGACCGGAAGGGCATAGATGGGTCGCAGCCACGGTTGCGCATCGCTTTCCGTCACGAAGTCGGTGAGCAGCGGCGACCAGCCATCGAACTCGTCGGCGACTCGACGCAGACTGGCGGACGGGTCGCCGAAGTCGATCGATCTCACCCACTCCTCGGGCTTGTTCAGGGCCACGTATCCGCGCACGTGCCCGTCGGCGTAGCGATGGGCGATGATGCCTTTGCCCGGCGCGACCGCCATCAGCGTGCCACTGCCGATCGCGGCCACGCTCGCCCGACACCTGTGGCCGGATGAGGTGAGGGCGATCTCGATGAAGCAGGTTCCGCTGTAGAGCGGCTCGGCGGGGGTGAGCAGCAGGCGCACCTTCGACCACGCACCGTCCGCGCCGATGACGATGTCGGCGCGCGCGGCGGAACCTTTCGCGAAGGTGAGGTCGTAGCCGCCCTCCCGGCGGCGGACTGAGTCGAGCTTGTGACCCCACCTGATCGTCCCCGGCGCCAGCGAGTCGATGAACAGACGCCTGAGTTCGCCACGGTCCACCTCAGGACGAGCCGAACCGGGGTCCGCGGGCCTGTCGAACAGCACGGTGCCGTGCTGGTCGACCACCCGCTTGGCATCCTCACCCGGACGGACCAGAGTGCGGAACTCGTCGAACAGACCGGCTGCCCGCAGCGCGACCTGCCCGGTCGTTTCCTCGATGTCGAGCAGACCGCCCTGCTCACGGTTGTCCGCCGAAGCCTCACCCTCATAGATCGTCGCGGCGACCCCGTGCACCTGAAGCACCCGCGCGAGCGTCAACCCGCCCAGTCCGGCTCCGACAATAGCGATGGTCTTCTGCATGCTGCGCTCCTCTGTTGCGCCGACACGCGTCGGCGACGGTCGGTGCCTGGAGCGGGCGGGATGCCCGGCCTGGCACGGAGACGCTCAACGATCAGAACCATCTGTATCGATGTACGAACGATGCCAGCGGAAAACTCGCGCCGAACATCGCTTTTCGCGACCCAGCGACTATAGCCCGGCATCCCGGCTCGCGGCAGCCGGGGTCGCTTACGCTGCGACGCACCGCGCCCGCCGGGTCCTCGACGGCTCGGTAGTCCTCATAACGAACGCCACATAAATGTCCCGAGGGGGCATTCTCCCCCGCCGTGCGAAAACAATTCCGCCGCCGTGAAAACACCTGGTATCAAAGCAATTTTCGCGATCCCACGACAATCGACCCGGCAGCGAGGTCAATCCCGCGTCGGATGCGTGATCTCGGCTCGTAGGCGCTCGGTCGGTTTCGCGATATCCCAGTATCGAACGATGCCCTGTGCCCCGCGGTAATCGCTGGTGCCGCCGGTGATGGCCATGTCGAGCGGACTCTCATCCAATTGCCCGAGGGCCTGCATTGTCAGGGATCCCTGCTCGAGCCGCACCGTGATCACACATTGCTTGGTGATCTCGGCACCGTCGACACGGACGTTCTGGCATGACCCCCCACCCTGTCCGACCCGACGGCCGTCCTTCGTCAGCCAGCCTGTGTAGGCGGACACATCGCCGACGCTCGCGCCTGCTGGAGCAAGGTCTGGAGCCCCGAACTGGTCGTTCTCGACCGCGAGTTCCAGAATCTCGATTCGATCATCCGGCATGCTCGCCGCGCCGGCATCCTCACCGCAGGCGCTGAGCCCGCTGCCGACCAGCAGCGCACCGGTAGCGGCCATCATGATTGTTCTCATCGGATTCGCGGAGTATTGATTTCTCACCCCTTCAAGCTATGCCGCACGAAGTATCGAATCTAAGACCGATATTGCTATGGAGTTATAGAAGCGGAGTTATGACGGAAATAGACTTTGTCCCCGCCGTCGAATGGATCTCGTCTACGGCGGCCTGTGCCATCGCATTGTGGGTTACCAGCAACGTGGTGCGGTGTCGAGTAACGGCCAGGACGTCGGCTAGAAGTTCCTCGGCGGTGTCCGGGTCGAGGCCCTCCGTTGGCTCGTCCAGTACCAGCACCGGTGGATCGGCGAGCAGGGCGCGCGCCAGCACCAGGCGTTGCCGCTGACCGCCCGACATGGCCGCGCCGCCCGCGCCGACGGGAGTGTCCCACCCGTTCGGCAGTGACTCGATCCAGTCCAGCAGTCGCGCCTGTCGCGCTGCCGCACGCAATTCCTCGTGGGGCGCATCGGGTTTGGCGAAGGCGAGGTTCTCCCGGATACTCGTGTGGAAGATATGCGCGTCCTGGGTCACTCCGGTGATGAGGCGGCGCACCTCGTCGCCGGGCAGCGATCTCAGCTCGCGCCCGCCGATGGTGACGCTGCCCTGATACTCGACGAACCGCATCAGCACCGCCAGCACCGTGGACTTCCCAGACCCGCTCGGTCCGACGAGCGCGACCCGCCGCCCGGGCTCGAGGAGGAGGTCGACAGGGCCGTCGAGACGGCCGGGTACTCGCAGACCCCGGATCCGGACGGTGTGGTCGGACGCCACGACGGTGCGAGACGGCTCCACCACGGCCGGCGCGGCATTCAGGATCGCCGAAAGCCGACGGGCGGACATGCGTACCTCGGCATATCGGTGCGCGGCGGCAGGCAGCGGCGTGATCGCTTCGAATGCGGTCAATGCGAGCACGACCAGCACGGTCACGGTGATCGACGACAGCCCGGCCCGCTGGGCCAGGGCGGCGACGGCGATCGTGGTTCCGCCCTGGATCAGCAACACCGCCGAGCCGGCCAGTCCCGCCGTCCACGCCTTCGCCCGCTCTCGCCGCGCGAGCTCGGCATCGAGTTCCCGCGCCGCGGCCAGTGCCGAGCCGATCGCGTTGTACGCGGCCAGATCCGCGGCACCGTCGAGCAGATCGGCGGTCCGCGCGGCCAGCGCACCCCGGACATCCTTCTCGGCGGGTGAGCGTCCCGTCGACGCGAACACCGCCCCGGGTACGGCCACGCCGGCGATGAGCAACCCGGTCACCAGCACTGTCCCTGCCGTCGGCGACAAAACCGCCGCGGTACCCGCCGCCGCGATCGTCACCCCGGCCGCTACGGTCGCCGGCACCAGGCAGCGCAGCAGCAGGTCCTGCACCGCGTCCACATCGTCGACCAGCCGGGTGAGCAGGTCACCACTGCGGAACGCTGAAATACCGTTCGGTGCAAGCGGTTCCAGCGCCCGGTACAACGTCGCCCGAAGGTCGGTCACTGCCGCCAGCGCACCATCGTGGCCGAGCAGCCGGTCGACGTAGCGGAGCACGCCGCGCCCCAGCGCGAGCGCCCGCACCGCCACAATGGCCACCGTCACAGCGGATATCGGCGGCTGCTCGGCGGCCCGCGCGATGAGCCAGGCGGCGGTGGCCATCAGTGCGACCGCGGCCAGTTCCGCGGCGACCGCGGTCGCCGCGGCGGGCAGCAGTCGTCGCCAGTGCGGCAACAGCGAGGTCAGCAGACGGGTGGTCACGCGACACTCCTCGCCACGGCGCGGACGCGGCCGTCCTCGACCGTGATCACGCGGTCGACATGCTCGAGCAGGGCTGGGCGGTGCGCGACGATCAGGGCCGTGCGGCCGACCATCAGCCGGGCGGAAGCGGCGACAACCGCCGATTCGCTCTCCGGGTCGAGGTGCGCGGTCGGCTCGTCCAGCAGCAGGATCGGGGCGTCGCGAAGGAAGGCGCGGGCGATCGCGATGCGCTGACGCTGACCGGCTGACAGGCCTGCGCCCCGTTCTCCGAGCACGGTGTCGTACCCGTCGGGCAGTGCGGTGATGAATTCGTCGGCTGCCGCCGCATACGCCGCGGCGCGCACCTGTGTGTGGGAGGCGGCGGGTCGGCCCAGGCGAATATTGTCCGCGACAGACGCGGCGAACAGGTGCGGACGCTGGGGAATCCACGCGATGCGTTCGCGCCACGCGTCCATGGACAGCTCGGCGAGGTCTTCGTCGCCCACCAGCACCTTTCCGGACTCCGGACGGGTGAAGCCGAGCAGCACCGACAGCAGAGTGGACTTTCCCGCGCCGCTCGGTCCGACGAGGCCGACACGTTCCCCGGGGCGCACCCGCAGCGAGACTCCCGCGAGCGCAGGCCGGTCCCGGCTCGGGTATCGCACGATCACGCGGTCGAGCACGAGGCCGACGCGTCGTGTGTCCGGCACGGCGCGGCCGGACGTCGGGTCCGCTTCCGGAGTGTCGAGGTCGGCGAATACCCGCTCCGCCACCGCTATCCCCTCGGTGCTGTCGTGGAAAGCGGTGCCCAGCGCACGCAGCGGCAGGTACGCCTCCGGGGCGAGGAACAGCACCAGCAGTGCGGTCGCCAACTCCACCCCGCCCCCCATCAGCCGCAGTCCGATCGGCACCGCGACCAGCGCCACCGACAGGGTGGCCACCCACTCCAGCACCAGCGAGGACAGGAATGCCACGCGCAGCGTGCGCATGGTGGCGCGCCGGTGGGCGTCGGAAATCCGCCGCACCACACCGATTTGGTGTCGCGCGCGGCCGAACGCCCGCAGCGTCGGCAATCCGGTCACGACATCGAGAAAGTGGCCGCCGAGCCGAGACATCAACGCCCACTGCTGTTCCGTGCGTTGCCGGGTGTGCAGACCGACCAGCGCGCCGAAGATCGGGATCAGTGGCAGCGTCACCGCGATGATCGCGGCCGAGACCCAGTCGGCGAAGGCCAGCCTGGTCAGCACCAGCACCGGAATCACCGCGGTCGCAACGTATTTCGGCAGATAGCCGGTGAAGTAGGGATCCAGCGCGTCCAGCCCCCGGGTGACCAGCGTGGTCAGCTCCCCCTGTCGTTCGCGACCCAACCGCAGCGGACCCGATCGCGCGATGTGACCGAGCAGCCGAGCACGCAGATCGGTCTTGATCTCGGTCGCGCCACGGCGGGCAAGGATCATCTGCCCCCACACCAGTGCGGCGCGGGCGACAACCACGGCCCCCAGCGCGAGGAACACCGCGGTCGACCCGCCGGTCAGGACCCGGGCCAGCAGGTCCGCCTGGAGGATTACCGCCACCCCCGTCGCGAGCGCCGCCAGCCCGGTCACGCCGAGGTGTCTCCGCATCGCGGGCGCCTCGCGCAGTAGACGTCTTTCCGTCGATTTCACCGGGCACCGTCCTAGAAGTAGCTGGGCGTCTGGTGGCCGACGCGGCCGCGGAACAGCCACCAGCTCATCACCTGGCAGGCGATGACCACCGGAATCACCACCGCCCCGACCGGCAGCAGCATCCTCAGCGTGCCGGAGTCGGCTGCGGCCTCGGCCACGGTCAGCCCCGGGCCGCCGTCCGCATGGGAAACCAGGATGAAGGGGTACAGACTCGCGAAAATCAGCGGAACCGGCAGCAGTGCGGCGACCGAGGTCGCCGCGAACGCCGATCCCCGCGGTCCCAGCGCCGCCGCGACGAGCGCGCCCAGCAATGCGGCGACCAGGACTCCTGCCAGAGCCAGCGCGATCACCGGCCTGGTCACCGCGGTGCGCCCGCCGAGCAGCGCGGTCGCCAGAACGGCCACGATCGCCGAAATCAGTAGCGGGCGAGCCAGATTCCGGGCCCGCTGAGCCACCTCACCACGCGCCCGCATGGACAGAAAGGTCGCCCCGTGCGCGGCCAGCAGCAGCACATTGCTCAGTCCGGCCGACACGACGAACGGATCGAGCACCTCCGACCATCCGAGTGTGAATGTGCCGTCGTCCCGCAGGGGAACACCGCGCAGCAGCAGGCCGACCACCAGACCCCAGCCCATCGCCGGAACCAGCCCCCCGAACACGATCAGGAGGTCGAAGAGGCGACCGGCCGACGGGCTCTCCATCCGCCCGCGCAGCTGTACGGCGGCCTTACCGACGACCAGTCCCGCCAGGAGCAGGATCAGCAGGGGATACAGGCCGGCGAGCAGCTCGCCCTCCAGCAGCGGGAATGCCCCGAACAGCACCCCGACGAAGGCGACCAGCCAGACTTCGTTGCCGAAGAAGAAGGGACCGAGCGCGCCGCGCGTCACCCGGCGGGTGGATGCGTCTCGTCCTACCAGCGAATACAGCATCTGAGTGCCGTAGTCATAACCGGCGAGCACGAAGTAGCCGCTGAGCATCAGCCCCAACAGCACCAGCCACACAATCTGCACACTCACGACAGACAACTCCTCGAGAATTCTTTGCGTCGGCGACAGGGGCACGGGCGCATCGCGTCCCGTGCGGTCTTCAGAGGACGGCGACGAGTTCATCGTCCGGACGCGGGCGAACCGGATCGACCGCGCCCAGTTGGACGGCGTCGGGACCGCGACGGGCAAACCGCGCGATAAGCGTCCAGTTGGTGATGGCGAGCGCGACGAACACGGCGATGAACCCGACGCACGACACCCACAGATTCGCGGCGGATACATGCGAGACGGCCTGGTCGACGGTGAGCTCGCCATAGATGAGCCAGGGCTGCCGCCCGGTCTCGCGGAACACCCAGCCACCGATGGATGCGATGAACGGCAGCGGGATCATGGCGACCAGCAGCCAGGCCCCCTGCCGCCAGCGCGCCACCCGCGGGCCGTAGACCAGAAGGGCCACGACCATGACGAACATCGCGCCATAGAGGATCCCCTCGTTCGGCCCAGGCTCCCCGTACAGCAGCGAACCCACGAATTTGGCGAGCACCATCGGATAGGCCAGGGCCAGCAGGATCGCGACCACACGGAACCGCACCAGCCACTCGCGGAATACCACCAGGGCGGCGATCAGTGCGACGATCGCCACGACCTCGCCGAGATACAACATGACGTACTGGCCGATATTCATCCAGCTGGGCGGGGTGTAGTTCCCCGGACCGTGTTGCGCGACAAGCTGTTTCTGCAACTCCGCCGCCTCGTCACCGCCGTCCAGTACGGCGAACTTCATCGGCTGTGTCCGCCGCAGCAGCGGGTACTGCTTCACCCCGATCAGGAATACGGGGAAGGACGCGAGCGCGGCCATACCCACCCCCAAGCGCAGCGATCGAGTGAAGAATGCGTGATCGGCGGTGTGCTTGGCGATGTGGTAGGCGCTTACCCCGGCGATGAACACCCCGCCGGTCAGCAGTGCCGCCACAGCGACGTGCGCCAGCGCCAGCAGGGCGTTCGGGTTGGTCATCACCGCGGCGACATCGGTCAGGTAGGCCACGCCGTCGCGCACCTCATATCCGACGGGGTGCTGCATGAAACCGTTGGATACCAGGATGAAGTAGGCCGAGGCGTACGCGGTCAGCGCGACCAGCCAGATCAGGGCGGCATGCCAGCGGGCCCGCAGCCGGCCCCACCCGAAGATCCACATACCGAGGAAGGTGGACTCGGCGAAGAAGGCCACCAGCGTCTCCAGGGCGAGCGGCGCACCGATGACATTCCCGGCGAACTTGCTGAGCCCGCTCCAATTCAGACCGAATTGGAACTCCATGACCAGGCCGGTCACTATGCCCAGCGCGTAGTTGATGACGTAGAGCTGGCCCCAGAAGCGAGTGCTCCGCTCGAGGGCTACCCGGCGCGTGGGGTCGCGGGTGCACACCGCCCAGGTGTGCATGGCCGCCACCACGGGGACCAGCCCGAGCGTGAGGATCACGAACAGCCAGTGGACGGAGGTCGTCCCGGCGAACTGCACACGAGCCAGATCTAGAACATCCATGAATGGGACGCTAAGAGCCCCAACCCATTACATCAACGACCAACTCAGCCATAAGATCATGCCTCGTCCGCCATGACCATGGCGAAATCGCGGAGCCGCTGCGCGGCCACCGACAGGTAGGCGTCGTCTCGCCACACCACACTGAGCGTCCGCTCACAGCCCGGGGCGTCCACCTGTAGCCAGGCCACCGGAGAGGTGCGCGGCAGTACCTGCCGGGATGTGCTCGGCACCAACCCGATCCCGAGCCCGGCACCGATCAGATCGCCGGTCACCCCGGGCTCGTCGGCCTCGCACACAATCTTCGGACGCAGTTCGGCGGCGGTGAACAAGCGGTCCAGCAGTTCCCGCGGCCAATACCCCGGACGGCAGGTCACCCATGGCTCGTCGGCCAATTCGGCGATCCCCACCCGGTCGCGCGCCGCCAGCGGATGCGCCAGCGGGACGGCGAGCACGACCTCCTCGCGACGTAGGGTCATGGACCGATGTTCCGGGCCGATCAGGGGTTGTGAGGCGAAGCAGAGGTCGACCTCGCGGTCGGCGAGCTGGCGGGTCATACCCTCGGCATTGGATTGGAACAGCCGGATATCGACGCCCGGATGCCGTACCCGGAACCGCGCGAGCAGCCCGCTGATGGTCAGCAGGGTTTCCGCGGCGACCGCCACCCGCCCGTGGTCCAGTCCGGCGCTGTCGGCCAGTTCGCGGCGGGCGTCGTCGAGTTCGCCGAGCGCCCGGTCCACCCGGCGCAGGAAGGCCGCGCCGAAGGCGTTGAGCCGCACCTGCCGTCCCACCCGGTCGAAGAGCGGGACGCCCAGCTCTTTCTCCAGCCGCGCGATGGTCCGGCTCACCGATGGCTGCGCGACCAGCAGTTCCTCGGCGGCCTGGCTGATGTGCTCGCGGCGGGCAACGGTCTGGAAGTACCGCAGCTGCAACAGGTCCATGGAACCCCTCGTTCTCGTCTTATGCCTCTTGGAGAATGATGTTATGGCGCAATAGGTCTTGGAAGACATGAGCGCTCCGAGATTAGCGTCCGATCATGACTTCCACCGAACCCATCGTCATTGTCGGTGCCGGCTTGGCCGGAGCCACCGCCGCGCAGACCCTGCGCGCCGAGGGCCACGACGGTCCGATCGTCGTCATCGGCGACGAACCCGAGCGGCCCTACTGGCGGCCGCCGCTGTCCAAGGGCCTGCTCGCCGGGTTCGCGCAGCCCGAGCACATTGCCGTCGCGGCCGAGTCGAGCTGGGCCGAGCGGCACATCGAGCTGCGGACCGGAATCGGTGTGCGAGAACTGGATCCCGGCACCCGGACGCTCGATCTGGACGATGGCTCACGGCTGCGTTACCACCGCCTCCTGCTGGCCACCGGCGGACGGGCGCGGCGGGTGCCCGGTATGGACGGCGCGCGCACCCTGCGCACGCAGGCCGAGGCGCTCGCGTTGCGCGAGGAGCTGGCGGGCAAGCCGTCACTGCTGGTGATCGGCGCGGGGCTGATCGGTCTGGAGGTGGCGGCGACCGCGCGGTCACTCGGCTGCGAGGTGACTGTGCTGGAGATGTCGGGTGTGCCACTGGCCCGCATCGCCCCGCCGTGGCTCGGCGGCGTGTACGCGACACTGCACCGATCCAATGGCGTCGATCTGCACTTGGGTGTGCGGTTGAGCGAGGTCACCGAAACCGCCGACGGTGTCGTGGCCACCGCCGAGGACGGCCGCAGCTGGTCTGCCGAGGTGGCCGTCGCCGCGCTCGGCATGGTCCCGGAGACCGAGCTCGCCGTGCGCGCCGGACTGGCGGTGCAGGGCGGGATTGTGGTGGACGAGCTGTGCCGCACCTCCGCGCCCGGGATCTTCGCGGCCGGTGATGTGACCTCCCAGTCGCATCCGCTACTCGGCGGGCGGTACCGGATCGAGCATTACAGCAATGCGATGGAGCAGGCGAGCGCCGCCGCCCGCAATCTGCTCGGCATCGAGACGCCGTACACGCCCGTTCCGTCGTCGACGTCGGAGCAGTACGGCGTGCAGTTGGCAGTGTGCGGGTGGCCCGCCGCCGCCGATGTCTTCGACGAACGGGGACACACCTTGCGCGGTGAACCCGCCGAACTGGACTTCTCCGCCCTCTTCTGGAAGGGAGACCGACTGGTCGGCGCGGCTTGCGTGGGCCGGAGCGAGGAATTCGAGCGCCTGCGCGGGATGATCGCCGATCAGCCGAGCATGGACGACGTGCTCGCCTCGCTGTAACCGCGAGAACCCCGCCCCACAGTGCTCGCCGTGGCTGTCGCGGCATCCGCGGGCTGCGGCTCGGACGATATTTTCAGCGGCCCTCCGCAATCGGCTCCGACGGTCCCCGACGTCATCGGAGACCGTCCCGTCGAGGCACGAGAGTTGTTGGAGCACGCGGGTTTTCGAGTGATCACGCAGGGCGGCGTCGGACGCGGCCCGAACGACGTCTCCTGCGTGGTCACCGAGGTACACCCGAAAGGCGGCGCACTGGTCCCCTCCGGAACCGCGATGCACGCTGCGCACCCGCGAGGCATCCATCGGGCCCGACGGTGGGCCCGGTCAGGGCCCGATCTGCGGGGAATGATGCAGGCTATCGAACGGTCGAACGCTGTCGCTCATCGAGAGCCCACGCGATCTCACTACCCAGTCCCCCGGCACTGCTTGGGCAGTCGCTCATCGGCATGAACGCGCACCGGGAAGCGCTGTCGGCCAGCCGGTTTGGACGGCCGAACAATGCCCGGGTCGCGGCAATCGAGGATGTTGTCTATGGGAGAAGCTGTGCAGCGATCGATTGGACGTCCCTACCACCCCGCTCCGTGACCGGGCACACCACCGATGTCAGCTTGTCAGGAGGTCGTGGCGTCCTCGTTCAGAGCTTCGGCGTTGTAAGCCAGCAGCTCCCAGCAGTGGCCGTCAGGGTCGTCGATCGCACGGTTGTACAGCCAGCCCATGTCCTGGGCGTCCCGCGGTTCGGTGGCTCCTGCTGCCAGCGCCGCGTCGGCGAGACGGTCGACTTCTGCACGCGATCCGGCGGCCAGCGCGTTGATCACCTCGATCGGGCCCTCGGCAATGTCTCGCTTGGTGAAGGTAGCGAACGTCTCGCGCGTCATCAGTTGCACCACAAGCGTTTCGGCGAAGACAACCTGAGCGGAGGTGTCCCCGGTAAAATCCGGATTGATCGTGCCTCCCATCGCCGTGTATACCTTCTTGCTCGCCTCGAGGTCGGTGACCGGCAGGTTGACGTAGATCTGCGTGAATGCCATTTCGTGCCTCCGAAAATGTTCGATGTGCAGGGTGTTCCCGCGACACCACAAAGCTAGGGGCGCACCTCGACCTCGGTCTTGTACAGGAGCGACAGCATCTCGCCATCGTCGGCGTGCCGCAGTTGGGAAGCGGTGCAACCGATGAACCGGATCAGCGAACGCGCAAGATGCGGCTGATCGTGATAACCCGTCCGCTGAACAACCTCGATCGCCGGCATCCCCTGCTGCAGCAATAGCACGGCCTGTCTGGCCCGCTCGATCTGCCGGATCGCACCCTGCGTCAGCCCGGTCGCCGCCGCCACCCGCCGCTGCACCGACCGCGGAGTGACCAACGTTGTCGCATCTCCGCGCAGGACATCCGTGACCAGCGGATCGCGCACCAGCAGTCCGGCCCGGACCAAACGGTCCACAAAAACATCGGCGTTGCCGTAGGTCGGAATCTCCCACTCCTCGCCCTGCAACACGAACGAGCGGGCCGTGGCGTGCGAACTCGACACCGCGGTGTCCACCAGCGCTGACATCGGCATCGGCGCCAGAAACGCACCATGCCGGAAAATGATCCCGAGTGTTTCGCCCGGACCCGAGCCCAGCTCCAGCACCGTGGGACCGGTCTCGGGGCCACGGAGCGAAACGTGTGTGTCCCCGCGATCGCGCCAGACAACGAGCTCCCAATTCGAATTGGCCACCGACCGCATCCGCGACGCTACCGGCCCAGTGATCGACCCGGCCCGATAGATCCGCTCCACATAAGGCGAATCGGACAGGTGCTGCTCGATGCCACCGCCCGCGTCGAAGGTCACGGCCAGAAACTAGCACCGGCAGCCGTCCGCCGCCGCGCCGGAAACCGCTGGAGGCAGCGCTCACCCACGGCAGCGCTCACGCCGAAGCGCCAGCCGGCGCGGCGACACCAGGAATCAGCACTGTCGAAAGACGTTGCAGCGCTTCGGGGATCACCCAGTAGTACACCCAGGTGCCGCGGCGCTCGCAGTCGATGAGCCCGGCTTCGCGCAGCACCTTCAGGTGGTGGGAGATGGTGGGTTGGGATTGCTCGAACTGCGGTGTCAGCTCACACACGCACACCTCCTCGCCGGGACGCGAGGCAATCAGCGAGAGCAGCCGCAAACGGACGGGGTCGCTGAGGGCTTTGAAAGCGGCAGCCAGCTCCGCCGCGGTGTCGGCAGACAGCGGTGTGGTCAGGGTGGGGCCGCAGCAGCCGGTGGTGGCTACGACGGGCAGTTCTTGTTTCGACACACTTCTATATTGACATTCGTCGATGCAGTGTCGCAAGCTGTATCGGTATCCATCAATACAGCCCGGTCGGAGCAGCCGCCCGAGTCTCCCAGTCAGGGGTATGTCATGACACAGCAGCACAGCGAACTCCGCGAAACCGTGCGCGCCCGCTACGCCGAAGCCGCGGTCACCGTCGCCGCAGGCGGAGCCGCCAACGACTGTTGCGGTACCTCCGATGTCGAGATCGACGCCTACTTCGGCGCCGGCCTCTACACCGCCGCCGACCGCGACCAGCTCCCGATTCAAGCCACCACCGCCTCACTCGGCTGCGGCAATCCAACTGCGGTCGCCGACCTTCGTGAAGGTGAACGCGTCCTGGACCTCGGTTCCGGCGGCGGGATCGATGTGCTGCTCTCCGCACGCCGGGTCGGACCGACCGGCAAGGCCTACGGCGTCGACATGACCGAGGAGATGCTGGCCCTGGCACAGGAGAATGCCGCCAAGGCCGAAGCGACGAACGTGGAGTTCTTGAAAGGCACGATCGAGTCGATCCCGTTGCCCGCCAAAAGCATCGACGTCGTGATCTCCAACTGCGTGATCAACCTGTCGGTCGACAAACCCGCCGTCTTCGCCGAGATGGCGCGAGTGCTGGTGCCGGGCGGGCGGATCGGGATCTCCGATGTCGTCGCCGACGACGCCCTCACCCCCGCACAGCGGGCCGAGCGCGGTGAGTACGTCGGCTGCATCGCAGGCGCGTTGTCTTTCGCTGAGTACCGGGCCGGGCTGGAGGCGGCGGGGTTCACCGACGTCGAAATCACCACAACGCATTCGGTCGCCGATGACATGCACTCGGCGATTGTGAAGGCCGTCAAACCAGCTGAGCAGGCGGCCGGCGAGCCGACGACTCCGTGCTGCGGCCCGAGCTGCTGCTCGTAGATCTCCTTGGACTCGTGGTCCGCGACAGTGATCAATGCGCGGACGCACGTGCTCCACTCGGCTGGACGGCGTGAAGTTCATGGGGATGGCGGTGGACCCGGACGGGCCAACCGAGTCGAGATGCCACGGTCTCGCCTCGCGATCGTGAGTCATCGCGGTTGACGACGTCGGACCTATCGGCGCGCCGTTGGGTTCATTCGACCGCTCGCGTCAGTTTCCCGTCGATGTGGTGCGACTCGACGGGTTTTCCTTCGGTATCGGTTTTCGTCGCGATCCCGCTGAACGTCACGGCGGTAACGCGGGTTTCGTGGTCGCATTCCGGCGAGCTCATCCTGCTGTGCACACTGACTTCGGCGTGCTGCGCCGAGGTGACGAGCGCGCGGCGATCCTCACCCGCGGCATTACAGGTTGTTCGGAGCCCTCATAGCCCGTGCTCATTCGTCGAACGATGTGGTGTCCGCGTCGGGTGCAAGTGGTTTGCGAGGAGGGTAGATCGGATGCGGGTGGTGTCCGAACAAGTAGTCGCGAAAGGTTCGCAGATATTCGTTCTGATGCTGTTGATCGAGGAACGTGGTCGTGTTCGGATCGAACCAATCGCTCGGTGTCGGACGTCGCGCGATCACGTAGTCGAGGGCTTCGCGCACCATGTCCCCATAGCTCGGCTCCTCGATGATGGCGCGGCGCAGTTCTGGTGCGTACCGCCACATCTGATCGCCCAGATAGGTGTAGGGCAGGTTACCGGCCGGCCACAGCAAACTGTCGACATGCGGGATTTCGTCCCACCACTCCGGCAGTGGATCGGGGCGCACCGCGGCCCCTGGCTGTGTGGGTGAATCTGTGCGACGTTCCGGGCCGGAGAGGGGTGCGGCAGGATTTCGGCCGACGCCGCGGGGACGCCACGTCGGCCCGGTCCGGAGATTGCTGGGCGGATACCAAACCCCGCGCCACACCGGGACTCCGAGAGCGCGAATGTTCACCGAAAGGTTCTCGTCCACAACGATATCCGGCGTGATGCGGCGCACCCGGCGTGACTCCGCGCCGTCGGGGAGCAGATCGGTCACCATAGTAAGACAGTCCTGCTCGCCGTAGCCGGTCACACCGACGTACGATCCGGGCCAAGCCGGTTCGCGGTCCCGATCGAATTCGATCCAGAACCGCCGCACCACGGGCATATTCGTCCCTTCATGAACATCGAACGCTTGCACGGTAGCAACGTCCGTTCGACGCCCACCACTCGATAATCGGCACTATCGGATGTTTGCGAGATCGAATGGAGGCCAACGCCTGCGACTCAACTGCCGCCCGGAAGCGGCAGAAGAGGATGTTTGAGCATTGAACTTCAGTGCTGAATCAGGCCGCCCACCGGAGTCGGCCGCACGTGACCAGTTGCCGGAAGAATCTGTGCCAGTGCCAGCCCGGTATCGACAAGCGATGATCGGCGCAGACTGGCAACCTCCCCGATCGGCGTCCACGTCGGCTCCACGGTGTCCCCGTTCGGCTCGGCTCTCAGCCGACCGCCGGTGACGCGGACGCGGTAAAAGATCCCGATATTCTGATGGTCCACTCCAGCATGGGCGACAGCTGCGGGGATCACCCTCGAATCCACGCCCAGAAGGCGGTCGACGACGCCTTCGTAACCGGTCTCCTCCCGGATCTCCCGAGTCACAGCATCGAAGGGATCTTCTGCGTGCTCGACCCTCCCGCCTGGAAGCGTCCAAGAGGTTTCGCCACCCTCGGTCACATGGCGAGCAAGCAACACCTTGCCCTGTTCGAGGCAGACGCCGTACGCCGCGATTCTGAAACTCACCCCCAAACCTTATGCCGGGCTCGGATCGCTAAGCGGCGAACGTGTCTCCGAGACTGTCGCCCGAAATTCGGCAATACCGGTTGTTCGGTCAGCCGAGATGATGTCGGCGCGTCGATCTTCCGGCGGTCCGCGCGGCTGTCACACGCCGCGCGGAAGAGCGCCATGAGGAACTGTTTTCGCTCCGAGCATTTACCGAAGTTCTTCGATCACCTTCGCCAGCGCCGTCATCTGTGTCTCGTTGACCGAGAAATGGCTGACGGAGTATTCGTCGCGGTAACGCCGCAGGGTGTCGGCGATGCCGTGGGCCGACCCGTGGAGGAACCCGGGAAGGTGGCGCAGCTGCGCATCGGAGAAGGTGGGCTGGAACATGCGGGCGAGTGTCAGATCGACCGCGTCGTGTCCCTCGACCTCTACCGCCTGCACCGTCAGCCCCAATTCGATTTCGGCACAACGTGTTCCGGAAGCGTCACGGACGAACTGGGAGCGGCGGGCGAGCGCGGCGTCGCCGATCTCGTCGGAGTCGATATCGGCGCCGACGGGTATCCCGGCCAGCGATATGGTGTCGGCGTGTGCGGCGGCTACCCGCAGGAGGCGGTCACCACTTCCGGCCACCAGTAGCGGAATGCGGTGATGCACCGGCGGTTGGTGATCGCCTGCGAACAGCGCCTTGGTCTCGATGATGAGCTCGCGCAGGTGCTCGATGCGTCGCCGCGCGCTGGGGAACGGCAGTCCCAGGGCCTCGAACTCGGGTTTCGCGAAATCCGGTCCGGCACCGAGCCCTAACTCGAACCGCCCGTCGGTCAGTTGCGCCACACTCGCGACATCGCGGGCCAGCCAGGCGGACCGGTAGAAGGCCCCGTCCAGCACCATGGTGCCGACGTGCACGCGATTGGTCGCCTCCGCCATCGTGATCAATGCGGGGAACGGCGAAATCATGCCCAGATGGTCGGGCACCGTGATCACGTCGTAGCCCAGGCTTTCGGCCTGTTGTGCCTTCTTCTGCCACTCGGTACGCGAATCAGCGCCGCCGAAGCCGACAGAGAACCGAAATGGCCGCGGTGTCACACTATTTCGATCTTCATTCACTCCATCGACAGTACTCACACCGGCGCGCCGTGGGAGGGACCGTGCTCGGCACCACCGCGTAGCGCGAGGCCTACCGTGCCCTGCTGGAAGCCGCTGCCGCCGTGGTCGATTCGGGCGCGCCCGGCCCGGGAATGGAACGGTGAGCAGATCCTGGCACATGTCTGCCTCGACACCGCCGGCACGATTGCCTCCGTCGCGACGGGCGCGGCGGTGAGCACGCTACCTACGTCAACCTGGATCGCCCAGGACACGTGGACGATCGACCGCGTGGCGGATCAGGCGGCGGCTACACCGGCCTGGTCGGACACGCGGCTAGGCCGAAATCCTCTGTGGCTACAGCGGATCCGCGCTGGCCGAAGCCCAACTGGACAGTCCCGTCCCACTGCTGGGTCTCGACGGCGGCACGCTCCTCACTGACGCGGTCCCGCGCGAGACCTGTTCACCCGCCGCGCCTGACCCGCCGGCGGGGCTGGTTCTCCGGCTTGACTTGGAGTGCACTCCAGGTCCTAGCGTCGGAGGCGTTCGTCAGCTCTCGAGGTACCGCCCGGTCCGCCGGGCAGGAGGAGTATCCGCGCATGATCACCCGAACTACGCTCGGCTCGCCAGGTCTCATCGTCAGCGCGATGGGTCTGGGGTGTATGGGGATGAGCGAGAGCTACGGCGCCGCCGACTGGGACGGCGGCCTGGCCACCATCGGGCGGGCCCTGGAGCTGGGCATCACGTTCCTGGACACCGCCGACGCCTACGGCGCCGGGCACAACGAGGTGCTGGTGGGCCGGGCCATCCACGGTCGCCGGGACCAGGTTCAGGTGGCCACCAAGTTCGGCATCGACCGCAGCGGCGGCGACCAGGCACGCCGCATCCGCGGTGCCCGGGACTACGTGCTGCGCTCCTGCGACGCCTCGCTGCTGCGGCTGGGCGTCGAAGTGATCGACCTGTACTACGCCCACCGGCCGCCCCAGGACGTGGAGATCGAGGAAACCGTCGGCGCGATGGCCGAGCTGGTCGAGGCGGGCAAGGTCCGCCATCTGGGTCTGTCCGAGGTCGACGGCGAGCTGCTGCGCCGCGCGCACGCGGTACACCCGATCACCGCGGTGCAGAGCGAATACTCGCTGTGGACCCGCGACGTCGAGACCCTCACCCCGGTGATGGCCGAGCTCGGGGTCGGGTTGGTGCCGTACTCGCCGCTGGGGCGGGGCTTCCTGACCGGCACCCTGGACCGATCCACGCTGGGCGAGAAGGACTTCCGGCGCACCAACCCTCGCTTCGCCGGCGAGGCGGGCAGGGCCAACGAGAAGATCGCGCAGACCGTCCGCGAGGTGGCCGACCGGCTGGGTGCCACCCCGGCCCAGGTGGCGCTGGCCTGGGTGTACGCCCAGGCCGAGCGGCTCGGGGTGGCGGTGGTGACCATTCCGGGCACCCGCAGCCCGGCCCGGCTCGAGCAGAACGCGGCCGCGCTAGAACTCTCCCTCGACATCGAGGCGCTGACCGCGCTGGACCCGCTGAGCGACCAGGTGATGGGCGAGCGCTACATCCCCGTGCACACCGCTGAGGTCGCTCAGGGTTAGCCGGTAAGCTCGACGTGCACGACGTCCAGCTCGTTGACGCCCCCACGAAACCGGTGGTTCTGCAACGTAATACGCGCACAATGGTGAAATGTTCGAACGCTTCACCGATCAGGCTCGCACGACGGTGGTTCGGGCCCAAGAGGAGGCCCGCGGCCGCGGACACGACCACATCGGCACCGAACACCTTCTGCTCGCCCTCCTCAGCGACGAGCAGAGCGTGGGCGTTCGGGCACTCCGATCGCTGGGCATCGAGCCGGAGACGATCCGCGCCGACATCGAGGAGACCGTCGGCCGCGCGGACATGGAAGCGTCATCGGGGCACATCCCGTTCACTGCCGGAGCCAAGCAGGCGCTGGAACTGTCCCTGCGGGAGGCAATGGCACTGGGCCACAGCTACATCGGCGCCGAGCACATCCTGCTCGCCTTGCTCCGCCAGACCGAAGGTGTGGCCGCTGCGGTCGTGCTGAGCAAGGGCGCCGACCTGCCGGCCATGCGCGCCCGCATCAGAAGCATGTCCAGCGCGGCGGGCCCCACCTCGGCGCCGCCCGCCCCACTCGATTCCTCCGCGACGGCTCGGATGGTCATCCGTTCGCTGGAGAAGGAGAACGCGCTGCTGCGCCAGGAGGTCGACCGGCTCCGACAGTTCATCACCCGCCGACTCGGTGCGGAACCGCCCGCAGCGGCAGGCTGACCGCACACGCCCCGTAGCCCGATCGGTCCGCTCGATCAGCAAACGAATCGAACCACAACGGGAGCAGAGTGTCCGAATCTGCTTTCCGATGATCGGAAACGGCATGGGCACGCGTCGAGAAGCACTGGCAGCCAGCCAACTCGGGCGGCCGACCAGCGCGCGGCCAGCGGCTACTCGAGACTGGTGTCAGGATCGGGTCCCGGCTGTTCTTGGGGGCTGGCCAAGATAGCATCGGGGCAGGAACTAGGTCGGGACTGGAGATGCCTCGCAACAGACGTCCGCAAGATCGGGAAGAGAAACGCTCCGAGATCGTGGCAGCCGCCCGGCGGTTGTTCGTCGAGCAGGGATACGACGCAGCATCGATGACGCGGATCGCCCGCGAGGCCGGGGTGGTGTCGAACACGCTGTACTGGTACTTCCAGGACAAGGACGCGGTCTTGATCGCGGTCCTGGACGCGGTCCTGGCCGACTCGATGGCCTCCTACCGCGAAGTACTGGACTCCGAGCTGACCGATCGGCTGTTGTGGCTGGTCGAGGAGTTGGAGCAGCTGGGCCGGTTGGTGAGCACGGTGCACACCCGCGCCGGGGAATCCGCGGCCATCCAGGAATGGCATGAGCAGTTCCACGCGCTGTCCGAGGGACTGTTCCGGGCAGAGCTGATCGAGCTCGGCGTGCCTGCCGACGAGGTGGATCCGCTGGTCGCGATCGGCGTTTTCGTCGTCGAGGGCATGCTGACGCATCCGAGCGAGCAGGCCCAGCGGCGCGCGGTGATCGAGACGTTGCTCAACAGCGCTCGGAGTCTCGCCGCAGCCGCCGGCTGAGTGCCTGGCCCCGCGTCGACGACCCCGGCGGCCTACTGCGTCGTGCGCGCGGTGTAGTCGAATTGTATTGCCAGGAAGTAGAGTTGGTCACGCACGGCGCGTTGGAAATGCTCGCCCACGTAGATACCGAAGTGGTCGCACGGGTAGCTCTGGACGTGCACGTGCGCCAGGCCCCGCGCGTGACGCTTGGTGGCCGTCGCGGGCGCGGCCGCGTCATGATCGCAGACACACAGCAGCGTCGGGGTGCGCAAGCGAGCCAGTGCGCGACCGGGCCGATCGAGCGGAAGGCGCAGCACCAGCCGTGCGGCCAGGGCGTTGGCGGCATCGAATTCTTCTGCCGGGCCGCGCAAGACACCCCACATGCTGTCGCGACCGACACCGGTCAGAGGTTCTTCCCCACCGTCGTTCTCGGTCAGCTCGATGTTCTTCGACACCTGAGCCCGCACCGAGGGCAGCCGTTTCAGCAACGCGCTGGTGCGCCGCGAGAGCCGAGTCCCCGCGGGCAGCAGTGCCGAAGCACCGGCGAGTGCGTCGGGTGAGGCGACGAAGGCGGGCATCCAGGACGTGCCCGCCATCGGCAACAGGATCGGTTTCGCGCCGAACCAGGAACCGACCGTGTCGAGGACACCGGCCACTGTCAACACCACCACGCTCAATGGACCGGTCCGGATACGTGCGCGCAACGACGCCGGCCCGTCGGTGAAGGGGCACTGCGCCACGACCGCGGCGATACGGGTGTCTTCGGCAGCGACCTGAAGAACATGGCCGCCGCCGAAAGAGCTGCCCCACAACGCGATCCGGTCGACATCGACCTCCGGTAGCGTGCGCGCGAAGGCCAGTGCGGCATGCCAGTCGGCGCGTTGGCGGTCGATATCGAGCAGCTGGCGCGGCATTCCGCCGCTGGCCCCGAGGTGACGGTAGTCGAACACCAGCACCGACCACCCCGCCTCGGCGAACCGTTGCGCGTAGGCGTCCAGGCGCATCTCCCGCACCGCCCCGAGCCCGTGTCCCATGATCACCATCGGACGCGGGCCGTCCAGTTCAGGTGCGGTGTACAGCCATGCCGCGCACTCGTCCTGGCCCGAGCGGAACGAGACCTCACGTCGCCGTACCGCGACCGCCTCGCGCCGATCGGCCTGCCCACTGATTTCCACGATTCGCGTCCTTCCGCTTCACCGCCGCCCTTCTTGGACGTCATCCAAGAAGGGCGGTCGCGGCTACGGTAAAGGCTTCTTGGACGTCAGTCAAGAAGGAGGCGGGCCGCAGATCCGCATCGGCCCCAAACCCGAATCGCGTTGCAATCGGCATGAGCGCGCGTTGGAAAGCCGTGCCGGGCAATGGATCCGGACGGACGATCAAGTGCGGGCGCCGTCCTCGTTTCGCCGATCCCGCACGGTCGGCTCGTGATGACCGGGAGCCGCGTCTCCGACGAAGCTAACGCCCACCTCGCAGTCACCGTCGGATCCAGCAGCCCCGTAACCGTCGTATGTTCCGATTTGGCCGACAGTTCCTGACAATTGAGCTGCTGCAGGTCAGAGCTGGGCAGCAAGTGTGTCGCCGTACAGCTTCGCGACCCGGAGCCTGATCACAAGCCGGTTGTCGGTGACCATGTTCCGAAGGAAGGTCGGGGCGTCGTCGGGGTTGTCGAATTCAGGGAACATAGCCAGCATTTCGCGGCCTGTCGCGTCGCCGGGAACCGTACTGAGCGGAGAGATCTCCGCAATGCCCTCGGCCACCGCGAAGCCGAGATGATCCGAACGGCTCACATACAGCGCGGCGCGTGGATCTCGGGTGAGGTGACGGACTTTGACACGATCGGCGGTCGAGCCGATCGAAATCACACGCGTGCCCGGATTCCATTGGTAGGCAACGGTCGACAAGTGTGGGTTCCCGTCGCGCTTGACGGTCACCAGCGCTCCCATCCGATGCTCGGCGAGAAGCCGGTCCAGCCGCTCCGCGGGTAGCCGGGTCGGAGCCGCTCCCCGACCTGGTTCATACATCGGTTCTCGGATATCGGACATGGTGCCCCTTCCGTTGTCTTGGTGCACTATTTGTTACTGAGAGCATGATCTGTCACGGTCATGCCGGGCGGAAGAAGGCACTTTCATGTTCCACGGTGACAGCGATGTTCCAGTGCAGGTCGAGGCGGTTGGCGAGGATGATTCGCCGCTCGGGCAGGCTTGTTCGGTGCTGGAAGTCCTCAACCGGGTTAGTGGCAAATGGGCTATCGGAGTCCTGCTCTTGACCTCTCGCCGGCCGATGCGTTTCACCGAACTCGAACGCGAAATCGACGGTGTCAGTAGGCGCATGCTCACACTGACGCTGCGTAACCTCGAACGTGACGGCCTGCTGAGCCGCACGGTGTATCCCGTGGCTCCTCCGAAGACCGAGTATGAAGCCACACCGATGGCCCGGGAGCTGTATCAGACTCTGCTGGCGCTGACGGGGTGGGCCGACCGCAACCGTAACGCGATCGCCGCGGCCCGCAGAACCTACGACGACGATCGGGACGCATCCGGTGTCACATCGACCGGATCAGCATGATTCGCTCATCGGCAATGCCGGATGTCCTGCGCGGCAGTCGATCTCGGCGCGCGGAACGCCCGCCCAGCGGCAATACAGTCCGTTTGCCGACGGACATCCGTGTCCGATTCGAGCCGATCGGCGAGCAGCGGGACGGGTCGACTGCGTCTTCGGACCAGAACGCTCGTCGCATCGTTTCTCGATCTGGTGGCACAACAGCGTCGGTAAGGCCCAACCACCAGCTCGCTGTGCTGAGAAGATGTCCGGTGCCGGGGATCGCCTCGGGAGAAGGGACACACCCATGCGAGGAACCACTCTTGTCGTGTCGGCGCTGATGGTCGTCACCTGCGGACTCACCGCGGTTGCCAGTACCGCGGGAGCGGTCGACGACGAGGCGACGTGCGCTGCCTTCAACGAGGCCTGGACCGATTTGAACAACCGGCTCGGAGCACTCGGCGGCGCGGGCTCGTTCTCCGAATTGCGCCAGATCTACCTCGACACCGCCGGAGACCTCCGCGCCGTGGCGGACACCGCAGACCCGGGCGCGCTCAAAGACGCGCTGAATACTGCTGCGACACACCTGAGTCGGCTCGAGACCGCGACAAACCTCGACGACTTCGACACGGTGATGAAGGATCCCGCTCTCACCGCCGCCCTGGACGCGGCCGGCACACCCTGCGGTCTCTGATCTCGCCCCGCGTTCGCTCGGCGGCGCGTACATCGATTCGCCACCGCGGCGGCTCAAGCCAACCAGCCGGGCACTCTACGGCAAAGCGCGTGTTCGGGACCGCGCGATAGGTGGCGATACAAGATGTTCGAAGCGGTTGCCTGGCACCGCATCTGATGCGGCGCGGACCGGGCACGTAACCTCGCACAGTGCCCTCTGAGCCGCGTTTCGAGAACCCTCCCGC
This sequence comes from Nocardia tenerifensis NBRC 101015, assembly GCF_000308715.1. Taxonomy (GTDB): domain Bacteria; phylum Actinomycetota; class Actinomycetes; order Mycobacteriales; family Mycobacteriaceae; genus Nocardia; species Nocardia tenerifensis. The sequence goes on along the minus strand of NZ_BAGH01000177.1, from coordinate 16,045 downwards.
GATGACGCACGCCGCGGTGATCGAGACGCTGGAGCGGGCCTTGCGCGACCGCACGGCCGAAGGAGAGGCTGCGACCGCCCTGGTCGGGACCGCATTGAACTGTGCGGACGCGCAGTTCATCGAGCACTGGTGTGTGCAAGTCGGGACACGGGCTGTCTCCGGTAGTCCGCTGCTGGGCCTCGCCGGTTTGTGTTTGGGACACACCGCCCGTCGTTTCGGGTATCTCAGCGACGAAGCCTTGGCGCTGGTGCAGTTGTTAGCGGCCCGGGCCGAGGCCGATCCTTCGGATGTCGACGGTCGAGCGCTCGACGGTTACGACGATGTCCGCAGCTTCTTGCATCTGTGGTGAGGTGTCGTCCCCGAAGTCGGAGACTTCTACATACTGCATCTACTACATCAAATAATCGGCACGAAAGCGCGTTTGGAAGGCCTTGCCGGGCAGCAGATCTGGACGGGCGGTTCAGTCCGGAATCGGCAGGTGCGCGATGATGAGCTCGCGTGCTGCCTCGATGTGCGCGACGGTCAGTTCCCGGGCTTGCGCCCCGTCGCGCGTTTCGATGGCCTTGGCGATGTGTTCGTGCTCGTCGGCGTGCTGGGCGAGCGACCTGGGGTCGCCTCGCAGTGCCCGCCAGGAGACCATGCGTGGCAGCTTGCGGTACAACGCGTCGGCCGCCTCGTGCAGCTGTCTGTTGCCCGCGGCCTCGAAGACCATTCGGTGAAAGGTGCTGAACGACTGCTGCCATGGCGCGCCGACGGCCTCGGGGTCCGCACCGTCGCGAATCATCTGCACGGCCCACCGGAAGCCGGCTACCTGGTCCCAGAGTTGCTGGAGCTGCGCATCGGTGATCCGGCTCGCCGCGCGGTAAGCGGCGTGTCCCTCCAGTACCGCGCGAACCTCGAACAGCTCCATGATCTCCTGGACTAACGGGTAACGGACCCGGAACCCGCGGTTGGGCACGCGTTCCAGGACACCCATTGCCTCGAGCCTGCTCAGCGCCAGGCTCGCCGGCGTCCGGCTCACGCCGTAGTCTTGCGCCACCTTCGCCTGGCGCATCCAGGTACCGAGCGGGAACTCCCCGTTGGCGATCCGGTCCGCCAGCGATGCCGTCAGGTCTTCGACGATCTGCACACTCTGCCGCGTGCGGTCGTTGTCCGACATCCTCACCCTCTCCTCGATCATCACTCGCGTATCGACCGTGCCTGCGCTCGCCCTGAGCACCGTAAGTCGACCACACACCACTTTTCATGCAATATGGACTAGATTGCATGCAATTCTATGAAGGGAGTGGTCTTCATGTCCATCTTGATCAGCGGAGCCAGCGTCGCAGGTTTGGCCGCAGCGCAGCGGTTCAGCGCACGGGGCGTCGAGGTCACCGTGGTGGAACGGGCGCCGCAGCTGCGCCGCAGCGGAGCACCGATCGATGTCCGGGGTGCCGCACTCCAAGTGGCAGCCGACATGGGCATCCTCGACGTACTCGCCGCCCATGAGACCGGCGCCGCCCAGCGGAGCGCGTTCACCCACATCGTGGACGAGAACGGCGAGAAGGTCGGCGCACTGCCGACCGAACTTCCCCAGGACAGCCCGGACGACCTGGAGATCTTCCGCAGCGACCTCATCGACATCCTGCATGGGGCGGTCGGCTCGGAGGCCACCTTTATCTACGAGGACTCCATCCAGGAGGTGACCGACACCGGTGACGCGGTGGCGGTCGGATTCGCCAGCGGCCGGCGCGGCCGGTACGAGGTGCTGGTGGGGGCGGACGGGATCCACTCCGGCACCCGGCGTCTGGTCTTCGGGCCGGAGGAGCGGTTCCGGCGGCACCTGGGTGTGTACTACGCCATCCTTTCCCTGCCGGCCGAACTCGGTGCCGACGGAGAGGCCTTCCTGTTCAGCATGCCCGGCCGGTCGGTCTTGATCGCTGATTACGCGGCCCGGACGATGGGCGGCTTCCTCTTCCGTTCTCCGGAAATCGCCTACGACTACCACGACGTCGAGCAACAACGGCAGCTGGTGTTCGACGAGTACTCCTCCGCGCGGGGCTGGAAGGTCGCCGAGCTGCTGGACGCACTCAAAAGGTCCGAAGACTTTTATCTCGACTCGGCCAGCCAGGTGCATATGGACCGGTGGTCGAGTGGCCGGGTGGTGCTGCTCGGTGACTCGGCGTTCGCACCGTCGTTCTTCTCCGGCCAGGGAACATCGCTGGCGATGATCGGCGCCGACGTCCTGGCCACCGCATGGGCCACCTGCGACGGAAACATTGCCCAAGCGTTCGGCCGCTACGAACAGGCGATGCGACCTCAGGTGGACCGCGCCCAGGGCGGCGTTCCACAGGCACGGGACCGCCTCCTGCCTGCAAACCGGGAAGCGATCGAAGCCCGCAACCGGCAGTGGCCCCCGATACTGTGATTGCAGCTTCGCTATTACATGAACTCGCTCATCGGCATTTCAGTACATCGCGGACGCTGAGATGCGGTCCGCCCGTTGATCTTCCGCAGGCCCGCGCCGACCACTTCGGTCCGCGCGGGTCGCGGCGACACGGTGCGTCGACGGGGCTGCTCTGCGCAGGTCACGCCCGTGCTCACTCGTTCGAGAACCTTTGTCCCGCAGGGTTATCGGGTCAGATGAATCGCCGCGGAGCAGACGATATCGTTTGCGAGGCCAGGTGGCGGTCCGGATGTACCAGACGAAGACCGAATCGATGGGAATGCCGACAGCACTTCGGGGATGCGCCCCCTGCTACAGGGGGAACGCGCCGCGGTGCCCCCATCGTCTTCCACATTCGGTCAGGGCCAAGACGCCGTGGCCCTCGACCTGAGAGTCGGCTCCGAGCTCGCCGAGGCCGACGGTCGTACGTTGCGCGATGAGGGCGGCGCTGCGGGTCGGCGGAATATCTATGCCGACCTCGGCGAGCGCGGCCCGTACCCGGCCGACCCAGATCTGCTGCGCCGCATCGAAAGCCGCGTCATCGAGGTCTTGATCGTCATAATCGGGCTGTGCGCGGATCAGCGACAGCATCCGCTCGTGGGGCAGATGGCTGTTCATCAGGCCCCACAACCCGGCAGCATCGGGGTCTCTCAGACCTGCTTCGGCCGCCAACGGTTCACCGACTTCGACAGCGTCTCCGTAGAAATCGTGGTGGTAGTAGCGAGTCAGCGCGCCATGTTCGGCCGCGCACCAGCTCATCCAGTCACCGCAGCCTCCGTTCTGGATCTGCACATACCAGTAAACCGTCCCGAACTCACGGCTCAAATCCACACATCGGCGTTGCTGGGCGTCGTGCTCGTACTCATACTCGTGGTACATCTGTTTCGGCTTGCCGAAGACCAATGTCCAACCGTCGATAGCCGGCGAGACGAACATCTGGCCGCACTGACGGTGGTCGGCCCACCCGCCGAAAAGCCAGTGCCCCGACGGCTTCGTGCGCCGGGTGGACCAGCGTTCGAATCCGGCGCGCATGGTGACCGGCACCGGATCCGACAGATCGAACGCACGCAACACCGCATCGCGGTCGGTGGATCGCAGCGCGTACCACTCGGCGTTGGGATAGAACGATTGGGGGATCTCGGTCCGGGATTTGCTTGCGATCAGCCGGGTGAGTAGGCGCGCGTCACGCGGATCGATCGCATCCCAACCAATTTCAGCGAGCGCCGCCAAGGCCGCGCGCCGCGATCGCAGCCTCGATTGCCGGACTTCCCTCAGGACCGGCACTGTCGCGCGACCGATGCTCGCGAACGCGCCCACAGCCGCAGCGACCACGGACGGGTCCGGATCGTCGAGACTCGTGGCCAGCACACGCGCGAACGGCACCATCGCGGCGCCCCCTAGGCCGAAATCGATGACGCTCTCGCGGCGTTCGCCCGGGTCCTCGTCCAGCAGAGACAACACTCGCATGCGGATTTCGTCGGTGATATGTGTGAATCCGAGCAACGCGCCAGCGCGTTGCGCGCTCTCATCGGCACCGACCACAATCAATTCGGCCAAACCAGGCCACGCCGCGGGGCCGGCCTGCCGCAAGACCGTCTCGGCCTGAGCCCATTCGGCACCTCGCGTACCGTCGCCCAGCACTGCCAGCGCAGCTCCGATATCCAGTGCCCCCATCGACTCCGCGCCCACCATCTACTCCTGACGTCACACTCCGCCTGCCGCAAGCCTCGGCAGGCGATCCGCTCGATCGTATTGGGCGCCAGCGACATTCCCGGCAACCGCCGCCGGGCGAGCATTCGGCCGACCCATCCACCAGGCGGTGCTCCGTCTACGTGCAGATCAAGCGGCTGGACGTAGCTCGTCGGTGACGCGGCTGCACGCCTTCCCGAGGCCGGGGCCAGCCCGGCGCGACCGAGCACCGCCCCGTGGCGTGCTGACCGTGCAGCATGTCATGTCGGCCGCAGGCGTGTGGGGCACCCAGTGGGATGAGGAGGTCACTACTCGACACAGCAGCGTGTATCCGAACCGGCACGTGATCGCGCATCACTGTTCGATTGCTATCGCGCATCAGGACCGGATGGTTGGTTTTTCGGCCCGTAGTCTGGGCCGGGTCCAGCTCGTCCTGTCCGATCGTGATCACGTGGCGTATCCCGGCAGGGGCGCCGCCGACGCAGTGAGGTGGAGATGACCCAGGGTTGGCCGAACTCGTTCGATTCCTTCGACGACATCTTTCAACGCTTCTTCGGTTCCGGTATGAGCGCGCAGCCGCCGGTGCAGCGCATCGATCTGAACCGGCTGCTGAGCGACAACGCCAAGGAGCTGATCGCGAAGGCACAGCAGGCGGCGCGCGACTGGGGCAATGCCGAGGTGACGCCGGAGCATCTGCTGTACGCGGCCACGCAGGTCGAACCCGCGCGCGGCACGATCGCTGAGCTCGATCTCGATCCAGACCAGATCGGCGAGCAGATGCGCGCTGCGGCGGGCAGCGGCCAGGCGTCGGCGACCACGGCCGGCGGGGGTGTCGCGTTGAGCCCGGGAGCGAAGCTTGCGCTGCGCCACGCGCAACGCGGTGCCGCCGAGGCAGGCAGCAGCTACATCGGGCCCGAACACATCCTGCTGGGTATCGCCACGATGTCGGAGACGCCGGCGGCGCAAGCCTTGATGGGCGCCAAACTTCCCGGTGGTGGTTCTTCCGCGCCGAGCGATACCCCCACCCTCGACGAATACGGTCGCGATGTGACCGCGGAGGCGCGCGCGGGCAAGATCGATCCGGTGGTCGGGCGAGCGGAGGAGATCGAGGAGACCGTCGAGATCCTGTCCCGCCGCCGCAAGAACAATCCGGTGCTGATCGGCGATCCCGGCGTGGGCAAGACCGCGATCGTGGAGGGCCTGGCCCAGCGCATCGTCAACGGTGACGTCCCGAGCAACCTGGCCGATCGCCGACTGATCGCGCTCGACGTCGGCTCGCTGGTGGCGGGCAGTAAATACCGGGGCGAGTTCGAGGAACGCTTGACCAAGATCCTCGACGAGGTGCGCGCGCACTCCGACGAGCTGGTGCTGTTCATCGACGAACTGCACACCATCGTCGGCGCGGGCGGCGGGAGCGAGGGGTCCATGGACGCGGGCAATCTGCTGAAGCCCGCCCTCGCGCGCGGCGAGCTGCATGCCGTCGGTGCGACCACCATCGACGAATACCGCAAGTACATCGAGAAGGATGCCGCCCTGGAGCGTCGCTTCCAGCCGGTGATGGTGTCGGAGCCCTCGGTCGCCGACACCATCGAGATCCTGCGCGGGCTCAGCGACGCCTACGAAGAACATCACCAGGTGCGCTACGAGGACGAGGCGCTGGTCGCGGCCGCCGAGCTGTCCGATCGCTACATCACGGACCGATTCATGCCGGACAAGGCGATCGATCTCGTCGATCAGGCGGGCGCGCGCGTCCGGTTGCGCACCCGGATGCCCGATCCGGATGTGCGTGCCGCCGAGGAGGAGCTGGCGCGGTTGCGGCGGGAGAAGGACGCCGCGGTAGCCGCCGAGGACTTCGAGAAGGCCAGGGATCTCAAGTCCGAGATCGAGGCGGCCGAGCAACGGGTCGATGACACCCGGGGCGAGAATCCGGCGACGGTGACGCTGACCGATATCGCCGAGGTGGTGTCGCGGCAGAGCGGAATTCCGGTGTCGGAGTTGACCTCCGAGGAACGTGAACGGCTGCTGCGGCTCGAGGAGGTGCTGCGCGAGCGGGTCGTCGGGCAGGAGGAGGCGGTCGTCGCCGTCGCGGAGGCGGTGCGCCGGGCCCGCGCCGGGATGAAGGACCCGAATCGCCCGATCGGCTCCTTCCTGTTCCTGGGGCCCACCGGCGTGGGTAAAACGGAACTGGCAAAGGCCTTGGCGGAGGCGGTATTCGGCGACGAAGACCGCATGATCCGGTTCGACATGAGCGAGTTCCAGGAGAAGCACACCGTCTCGCGGCTGGTCGGGGCGCCTCCCGGGTACGTCGGCTACGACGACGCGGCCCAACTCACCGACAAGGTTCGGCGCCAACCCTATTCGGTGATCCTGTTCGACGAGGTGGAGAAGGCGCACCCGGACGTCTTCAACGTGCTGCTGCAACTGCTCGACGACGGGCGGGTGACCGACTCCAAGGGCCGCACGGTGGACTTCAAGAACACCATCGTCATCATGACCAGCAATATCGGCTCCGAGGTGATCCTCAAAGCTCCTGCGGGGGACCTGGATTCGATCACCCCGGAACTCATGCGGCGGTTGCGCGAGCACTTCCGGCCGGAGTTCCTCAACCGCATCGACGAAACCATCGTCTTCCACCGCCTCGACCGGGAACAGCTGCGGCACATCGTGGATCTGGTGCTGGACGGGCCGCGGCGCCGGTTGCGCGCCCAGGACATGAGCCTGGACGTCAGCGACGCCGCGCGGGATTGGCTGGCGGACAACGGTTACCAGCCCGAGTTCGGCGCCCGCCCGCTCAAGCGGACCGTGCAGAAGCAGCTGGAGAACCGGCTGTCGACCATGGTGCTCGGCGGGGAGCTGACCGCGGGCAGTACCGTGCGAGTGGACGCCGACGATTCCGGCATCCTGGTGAGTGCGCAAGCCCCGGACGGCACGAGCCGATCCGTCGCCACCGAAACGGCGTCCGCCGGCAGGTGATTCGCCGCCGGCGACTATCGCGACATCGGGTGGCCGGAAAGTTCGACCGCCCGCTTCAGTTCCGCACCGTGTAACCCCCCTCCCTATCGATTGGTGAAAGAACAATTCCGAGAGGGGTATTCGCGATGTCTGTACGTGTTCCAGCGGTGGTGTTGCTGAGTGGGCTGATGGTGGCGGCGGGGGTGGTCACCGGAGGTGCGGCCCAAGCGATGGACCGTCCGTGTGGTCGTGGAGGGTCCGACAGCGGCAAAGGCAGCCTGGGAACACCGTGGACGCTGAAGTCGATGTACGACGACGACGGACCGGCACCGAACCGGCTGGTGGCCGGGGAAGAGTTCGAGATCGCTACCACCGGCGCGGGCCAGCACTGGTCGGTGACCTTCGCCGACAACGGCACACCGTTCTTCACCAATGACGACGACGTGTCGACCGCCACCGGAATCCGCGAGGTGCACCCGAATCCGGTGACGCGCATACCGAATCACATGACGGTCCACGCGATACGTCACGAGACCGGCGAGGTGATCGACGGCGCGGTGGATCTGCCTGCCCCGCCGCCTCGCTGCGGCTGACGGCTCGTCCGTCGGCAGCGGCGATGAGTTCGGCGATCTCTCGACGCGTGGCGGCATCGACCGCCAGCAGCTGCGGTCTCAGGTCGCGCGGTGGCGCGGTGCGCAGTCGCGGTGGCGCGGTGCGCAGTCGCGGTGGCGCGGTGCGCAGTCGCGGTGGCGCGGTGCACAGTCGCGGTGGCGCGGTGCACAGTGGGGATGCGCCACACGGCCCGGTCGTACCGATCGGAAGCGTCCTGGGGCACCATGGTGATCATGGAATTGCGCATATTCACCGAGCCGCAGCAGGGCGCGAGCTACGACACGTTGCTGGCCGTCGCCAAAGCCACCGAGGATCTGGGATTCGACGCGTTCTTCCGTTCCGACCACTACGTGGCGATGGGCGACGCGGACGGGCTGCCCGGCCCCACCGACGCCTGGCTCACCCTGGCCGCGCTGGCCCGCGAGACCCAGCGGATCCGGCTGGGCACGCTGGTCACCGCCGCCACCTTCCGGCTGCCCGGACCGCTGGCGATCCAGGTCGCGCAGGTGGACCAGATGTCGGGCGGGCGCGTCGAGCTCGGCCTCGGCAGCGGCTGGTTCGCCGAGGAGCACGCCGCCTACGGAATCCCTTTCCCCGCCGATAAATTCGCGCGCTTCGAGGAGCAGCTCGCGATCATCACCGGTCTGTGGTCGACCAAGCCGGGCGACACGTTCGACTTCGACGGTCAGTACTACCAGCTGAGCAACTCCCCCGCCCTGCCCAAGCCGGTGCAGGATCCGATCCCGGTGCTGATCGGCGGCCACGGCGCCACCCGCACGCCGCGACTGGCCGCCCAGTACGCGACCGAGTTCAACATGCCCTTCGCCTCGATAGAGGACAACGCCGCCCAGTTCGGCCGGGTCCGCGCGGCCGCCCAAGCCCGCGGCCGCAACCCCGACGACCTCGTCTACTCCAGCGCCTTGGTCGCCTGCGTCGGCGCGAACGACGCCGAGGTGGCCCGGCGGGCCGCGGCGATCGGGCGCGAGGTGGACGAGCTGAAGTCGAACGGCCTGGCCGGCTCGCCCGCCGAGGTGGTCGACAAGATCGGCCGCTACGCCGAGATCGGCACCCAGCGCATCTACCTGCAAATCCTCGACCTGTCGGACCTCGACCACCTGGAGCTGATCGCCGACCAGGTGCAGGCGAAGCTCTAGCCGCGGAGCCGAAAGCCACGCGCGCGGCGGCGTCGAAGCCTACCTTGGTGGGCATGACGCCGCTGCAGCGCTATATCGCGGAGGAGATCGCCGCCGATCACGCCGACGGCCTGCTGAATCGGCGCGAGGCGCTGCGGCGGCTCGGCCTGCTCGGGTTCGGCGTTCCGGCGGCGGCCGCCTTGCTGGCCGCGTGCGCGAGCGAGCAGACCGAGCCGCCGGTCACCACCCAAGCCCCTTCCGCCGCAACACCTTCGACGCCGCCGGGGATGAGCACCGCGCTAATGGCGACGCCGATCACCTTCGCGGGACCCGGCAATCGCGAACTCCAGGGCGCCTGGGCGGCGGCCGCACAGCCGCGCGGCGGCGTGCTGGTCGTGCACGAGAACAAGGGCCTGACCGACCACATCCGTTCGGTGACAGGACGATTCGCCGGAGCGGGGTACTCGGCCCTGGCGGTGGACCTGCTCTCCGAGAAGGGCGGCACCGCCGCGTTCACCGACCCGGCGCAGGCCACCGCCGAGTTGAGCAACACCCCGCAGGAGCAGTTCCTCGCCGACCTGCGCGCGGGCCTCGACGAACTCGGGCGGCGGGTGCCGGGCGGGAGGCTCGGCACGACCGGCTTCTGCTTCGGCGGCGGCCTGGTCTGGCTGCTGCTCGCCTCGGGCCCGTCTCCCCTCGACGCGGCGACGCCGTTCTACGGCCCGTTCCCCGACAAGGGCGACCTGTCCGCCGCCAAGGCCGCCGTGCTGGGCATCTACGCCGAGGCGGACGCCCGCGTCGGCGCCACCCGCCCGGCCGCCGAGGCCGCCCTCCAACGCACCGCCGCGCCCCACGAGATATGGGTCGCGCCGAACGCCGACCACGCGTTCTTCAACGACACCGGGCCGCGTTACGCGCCGGCCGCCGCCGAGGAGGCATGGCGGCGGGTACTCGCTTGGTACGCAGCGCATCTGGGCTGATCACCAGGTAGCGAGGTAGTCCTGGATCGGGCCCGGATCCGCGGCGACCACGCCGATGTATCCATCGGGACGGACCAGCACCAGCGTGCCGGGGCCCGCCGGATCGATGTCGTAGTTGCGGAAAGCCGCGCTGTCGCCGACTTCGAGCATCTGACCCCGAACCCGCTCGCCTTGCGCGCCAACTATTTCGGCGACCGCCCGGTCAGTCTCCGCACCGAATCCGAGCACCGTGAAATGCGTCCCGCGGAACAGATCGAAGAGGGTGGAATCACCGCACCGAGCGTCGGGAGCCCGGTCTCCGGCCCGCACAGTGCCCGGCTTCTCCCGCGCGTCCACCGCCAGCGGTCCCCCACGATAGTTCACCCTCAACTGGAAGATATCCGGCGCCTCGTGCCCCGGCTCGGCGTCGCGGAAGTCGCGCCGATGCGACCGGGTCGTCACGTCGAGAACCCGCGCCGCGATCGGAAAGCGCTCCGCCTCATAGGTATCCAGCAGCGCGTCCGGCCCGCCCGACAGCACGGCCGCCAGTTTCCACCCCAGGTTGTAGGCGTCCTGCACGCTGGTGTTGAGCCCCTGCCCGCCGGCCGAGGAGTGCACGTGCGCCGCGTCCCCGGCCAGGAAGACGCGGCCGACCCGAAACTGGTCGACCATGCGAACATTCACGCGATACACCGAGATCCAGTGCAAATCGAACAGCCGGATGTCCGAGCGACCGGACCGCTCGTCCAACAGCTTCTGCACGCCTTCCAGCGTCAGCTCCGGCACCTCGTCCGTGGTCATCGAGGCGACGAACTGGTAATACTCCGTCCCGGGCATCGACCACAGCGAGAAGCGTTCCAGCACATCGCCGGTCGTGAGGATGTGGCAGTAGTCGCCGGTCAGGCCCTCGGCCCTGACGTCGCCGATCAACGTCCGCTCCGTCTCGAAGGTCTCGCCCTCGAACCCGACGCCGAGCGCCTTGCGCACGAAGCTGCCGCCGCCGTCCGCGCCGACCAGATATTGCGCGCGCAGCCGCTCGAGCGCGCCGTCGCGGCGCAGCGTCACCGTGACCCCGGTGTCGTCCTGCTCGAAATCGACCACCTCCGTGCCCAATTCGAGGCGGCCGCCGAGTTCGAGCAGCCGGTCGCGCAGCAGTTCGTCGGTGCGCCACTGCGGAAGCAGCCACACGTCCGGATAGGGCACGCCGTGGTCCCGCTCGAGCGGCGCGACCCCGAGCATCTCGTGCAGCGTGCGCGTCCATCGCACCTCGGTGTCGGCGTACATGCGGAACGACGGAAACGGCGCACCGTTCGCGAGCACGTCCTCGATCAGGCCGAGATCGTCGAAGACCTCCAATGTCCTGGGCTGCAAGCCTTTTCCGCGCGAGCCGACGAACAGCTCCGTCGCCTTGTCCACCACCAGGCAGTCGATCCCGCGCCGCGCCAGGTCGCAGCCGAGGGTCAGCCCGGTCGGCCCCGCTCCGACGATCAGCACGGGCAGCTCCGTTGTCGTCATTTATCTTCCTTCGTCGAGAATGTCCGGGTGAGGATCGGCAGCAGCAGCTCGTCGACCAGTTCGGTGAGGAACGCCCGGTCGAGCGGCTCGCCGAGGAACATCCGGCGCATGATCTGCCCCTCCGAAACCTGGTGTGCCAGTTCGGTCGCCGTGCCCTCGGGGAGCTCGCCGCGCGCGACGGCGCGATCGACCACGGTGCGGAACGGGCCGAGGTCCTCGTCGGCGACGTGCTCGCGCAGCGCCGCCCCGAGCTCGGCGTCCACCCGCATGGCGTGCATGAGGCCGGTCATCATGGTCACGTAGTGGTCGTCGACCTGCGCGGTCAGGGCGAGCAGCGCCGCGATCAGGTCTTCGCGCACCGTCCCTGTGTCGGGGATGTCCGCGACGTACGCGGCGTCGTGCGCGTCCATCGCCGCCTTCACCAGCGCGGGCTTGCCCGGCCACCGCCGGTAGATGGTCGCCTTGCTCGCCTGCGCCCGCGCCGCGACGGCGTCCATTGTCATTGCGGCGTAACCGATCTCGCCGAGCAGCTCGATCGTGGCCGCGAGTATCGCCTGCTCGCGTTCCGCGCCCCTGATCACGATCCCTCCAAGTGAACGGTACGGTTTCGTTCACTTCGACGATAGCGGAGAACGAACGGGAGGACAAGCGGAATCAGGCGGTTCGATCGCCGAGCGCGACGTCGCGGCAGGCGGCCAGCAGCGGTTCCAGCCGCTCCATGGCGTTGTCGCGCACCGCGAGCACCGTCGGCAGCGCGAGCACGCCGGGCGTGCACACCGGCAGGAAGGCCACCCGGCTGCTGCGCAACAGCCGGGCGTGCGGCGCGTAGAGCACGGTCCAGCCGGCGGCGCCCGCCCCCAGGGCGGCCAGGGTGTCTTGAATGGAGATCTGCTCGGGGCCGAAGACGGGCTCGAAACCCGCCTTGGCGCAGGCGGTCAGCACGAGATCGTCGAGCAGCGCGTTGTTCAGCCGGTTGGTCAGGTAGAGCGGCAGCTCGGCCAGCTGGGCCAGATCGACGCAGCGGTCGGTGGCCGACGGGTGGTCGGCGGGCAGCGCGACGACGAGTTCGTCGTGCCAGACCGGAATCTGGCGCACGCCCTCCGGCGCCGCCACCTCGCCGCGCAAAAACGCCGCATCCCACTCGTGTTCGGACACCTTGCGCAGCCGCTGCCCGAGCGCCGCCGACGTCAGCTCGACCTTCACCCCCGGCGCGTGCCGCTTGAGCGCGACGAGCAACCGCTCGAGCCGCTCGCCCATGCCGCGGCTGGTCCCGATGCGCAGCACGGTCGGCGGGGTCAGGAACTCGGCCACGCTGGTCCGGGCGCGGCGCTCGGCGGCCAGCACCTTCTTCGCGGCAGGCAGGAACGCCGCCCCGGCTTCGGTGAGCCGGACGCTACGCGGCGACCGTTCGAACAGCACGACACCGAGCTCGCGTTCGAGCCGGCCGAGCTGCTGGCTGACCGACGATTGCACAATCATCAGTCGCTCCGCCGCGCGGCCGAAATGTAGCTCCTCGGCCACCGCGACGAAATACCTCAGTTGACGAAGTTCCATGACCTCAGCGTGGTTCGGGGACAAGACTGGGGTCAGGCTACCGCTCGTGGCGCGCGGTCTACCGATGCGGCCGCATCCCGCGCGCCGCGTGCACAGGAATATCGTCGGAGGTGCTCGCGTGAGTTATCCGGAAGTCAGGTCTGCGCGGCGTCGCATCGCCGGTGTCGCGATCTCCGTCATAGTGGCCCTCGGCGCGCTCGCGGGATGCGCGAGCGACCGGCCGGAGCCCTCCCCCTCGACCGTGCGCAGCACGGCGCCGAGTAAACCGGCGGGCTCGCCCGATCTCGGCGCGGCGGAGGAGATCGCCCAGGGCATCGACGCGCCGTGGGGCCTGGCCTTCCTGCCCGAGGGCGACGCGCTGGTGGCCGAGCGCGACAGCGGGCGCGTGCTGCGCATCGGTCCCGGTCACGCGCCGGAGCAGGTCTATCGGGTGCCCGGCGTCGTCGCGGGCGGCGAGGGTGGGCTGCTCGGCTTGGCGCTGTCGCCGCAATATGCCGAAAATCGGTACGTCTACGCCTATTTCACCGCCGAGTCCGACAATCGGCTCGTGCGATTCCGGTTGGACGGAACGCCCGAGCTGCTGTTCGACGGAATCGCCAAGTCCAGCATCCACAATGGCGGGCGGATCGCGTTCGGCCCGGACGGCCTGCTGTACGTCGGCACCGGGGACGCGGGACAGAGTGCGCGGGCACAGGATCCGACGAGCCCCAACGGAAAGATCCTCCGACTCACCCCGGAAGGTGAAGCAGCGCAGGGCAATCCGACGGCGGGATCGCCCGTGTACAGCGTCGGTCACCGCAATGTGCAAGGCCTGGCCTGGGATCGCGCCGGGCGGCTGTTCGCCGCGGAGTTCGGGCAGAACCGGTTCGACGAGATCAATCTGATCGAGCCGGGCAACAACTACGGCTGGCCGACCGTCGAGGGCATCGGCGGCGCCGATCGCGGCTTCACCGACCCGCTGACCACCTGGACGACGGCGGAGGCCTCCCCCTCGGGCCTAGCGATCGCCGGGGACACGCTGTACGCCGCGGCACTGCGCGGCGAACGACTATGGACGGTGCCGCTGCGCGACGGCGCGGTCGGCCAGGCGCGAGATGTGTTGCGCGGCAGCTACGGACGACTGCGCACGGTCATGGTCGCGCCGGACGGCGCGCTGTGGCTCACCACGTCCAACACCGACGGACGCGGCGACCGCAGGCCCGGTGACGATCGCGTCCTGCGTTTCCCGGCCCGGTAGCCGTCGACCCGCCGCCCGCCGGTCCACCGGCCACCGACCAACGGTCCACCGGCCCAACGGTCCACCGGTCCACCGGTCCACCGACCAACAGTCCACCGGCCCAACGGTCCACCGGCCCACCGGTCCACCGGCCCACCGGCCCAACAGTCCAACAGTCCACCGGTCCACCGGTCCACCGGGGTCCACCGGTCCACCGACCAACGGTCCACCGCCCACCGCTCAACGGTCCACCGCCCACTGGTCAGCGGCCACCGCCCACGATCAGCAGCCCGCCGCACCCGGGTCAGCCGAACACCGGCACCACGACCGGCCGGCCCAGCCGCCACACCGCATAGGTCAACGGCACGCCCGGACGGTAAGCCAGATGCGTAACCGACGGCGCGTCGAGCACTTGAAGATCCGCGCGCGCACCGACACGAACGACGCCGACGTCGTCGCGGCGCAGCGCCCGCGCGCCGCCCGCGGTCGCCGCGTACACCGCCTCGGCCACCGAGAGCCCCATCTGCAGGACGGCCGTGGCGACGCAGAAGGCCATCGAGGTCGTATACGAGCTCCCCGGATTGGCGTTGGTGGCCAACGCGACCGTCGCCCCCGCGTCGAGCAGCGCGCGGGCGGGCGCGAGGCTCTGCCGGGTGGACAGGTCGCAGGCGGGCAGCACGGTGGCCACGGTGTCGGAGGCGGCCAGCGCCTCGATGTCGGCGTCGGTCAGGTAGGTGCAGTGGTCCACGCTGGCCGCACCGTGGCGCACCGCGAGCTCGACCCCCGGCCCCTCGCCGAGCTGGTTGCCGTGCACGCGCAGGCCGAGCCCGCGCTCGCGCGCCGCGCGCAGCACCCGTTCCGACTGGTCCCGGTCGAAAGCGCCTGTCTCGCAGAAGACATCGGCCCAGCGCACGTGGGGCGCGACGGCGTCGAGCATGTCGCCGCACACCAGATCGACGTACTCGTCGGCGTTCGCGCCGGGCGGGACCAGGTGCGCGCCGAGAAAGGTCACCTCGTCCGCGGCGGCCGCGGCCAGGCGCGCCGAGCGCAGTTCGTCGGCCACGCTGAGCCCGTACCCGGTCTTGGTCTCCAGGCAGGTGGTGCCCTGACGGCGGGCCTCGGCGATATGCCGGGCGAGGTTGACCGACAGCTCGTCGTCGGTGGCGGCTCTCGTGGCGGCCACGGTGGTGGCGATGCCGCCCGCCCGGTACGGCCGCCCCGCCATCCTGGCCTCGAACTCGGCGGTGCGGTCGCCGGCGAAGACGAGGTGGGTGTGGCTGTCGACCCAGCCGGGCAGGGCGGCGCGGCCGTCGAGGTCGATCTGCTCGTCGGCGGCCGGGGCGGCGCCGGCGGGGCCGATCCAGGCGAAGCGCGCGTCGTCGAGCACCACCGCCGCATCGCGCAGCGGGCCGTCCCCGGTATTGGTGGTGAGCTCGGCGATGCCGGTGATCAGGGTCGACACAGGGCCTCGATCTCCTCTCGCAACACGGTTTCCGGATGGTCCACCCGCAGGTGGCGGCGGTCGGCGACGACGGGGCGGCCCGCGACGAGCACCGAGCGGACGTCGCTCGCCGTCGCGGCGAACAGCGCGGCCGCGGGCGCGGTGCCCGCGGTGCGGATCGAGTCGAGGTCGACGGTGACCAGGTCGGCTGCGGCGCCGGGGGCGATGCGCCCGGCTTCCGGCCAGCCGATGGACGCGTGATCGGTTGCGGCGCGATACAGCTCGGCCGGGGTGAAGCGGCCACGGGCGCGGGCGGCCAGGCGCTCGCCGAGTTCGAGCGCGCGCCACTCCTCGAAGGCGTCGATCACGGCGTGGCTGTCGGTGCCGAGGCACAGGCCGACCCCGGCGTCCGCCAGCGCGCGGGCCGGGCCGATGCCGTCGCCGAGGTCGCGTTCGGTGGTCGGGCAGAAGCACGCGCGGGTGCGGCTTTGCGCGAGCAGGCCGATGTCGGCGTCGGTGAGGTGGGTCGCGTGCACTGCGACCGCGTCA